>CAYFPX010000009.1:47420-68974 GCA_964344945.1 uncultured Enterobacterales bacterium | reverse complement strand
TGGCAGTTCCGGGCGCCCTGGGGGTGCGGGGAGCGGATCTTCCACAGGGGCCGCAGCGGGTAGCCCCGGTGGGCGCCGGTGTGCTTCACCTCGAATTCCCGGTCGTGCTTCTGGGTGGTGTCCCGGCCGTCCTTGATCTGCGTGTTGCACTCGACGTTGAACTGGACCTTCCACGGGCCACCCTGGGACGGAACCTTGAGCACCGCCTGGACCAGGTACTGGCCCTCGGGCAGGTCGGCCGCCTCGGTGCCCAGGTACTCCTCGCAGTCCCGGTTGCCCTTGCAGATGCCCCAGGCCGACTCATCCCACTTCGTGATGCCGGCCCTCAGGTCCTCGAGCACCGGGGTCAGGACCTGGGCCTCCCAGTCGTCGACGGCGAGCTTGGGGGGCACGGGCTCGGGACAGGTCGGGCACTCGGGCGCTTCAGCGGCGCAGGCGAGCAGCAGCGGGAACAGCAGGGGGGTCATCAGCCGGGGCTAACCGCGGCGGCCGCTGGCCGACCAGTTGGGGTCGAATGTCCGCTTCGCGACACCAGTCGGGTTTCAATGTCCGTTCTGGGTGCCGAGAGGACTGACTTCGGGGGCGATTGCCGGGTTCTTGCCCCTTCGGTGCGTCGCTCCGGCCTTCGGGCGGACATTGAAACCCGACTGGTGTCAGGAAGCGGACATTCGACCCCATCTGGTGTCAGTCGAGGGCGCCGCAACGCGCCCACGCGGTGGCCAGGGCGTCCGCCGCCCGGTCGACTTGTGCCGTCGTGGTCTTCCGCCCAAGGCTCAGCCGCACCGCCCCCAGAGCCTGCTCCGGGGCCAGGCCCATCGCGAGCAGGCCTGCGCTGGCGGTGTGCTCCCCCTCGTGGCAAGCGCTGCCGGTCGAAGCGGCGACCTCGGGACAGGCCCCCAGGACCGTGCTGCCGATCACGCCGGGAAACCCCACGTTGAGGGTGTTCGGCAGGCGCCCGGTCTCTGGCCCGTGCAGGCGCAGTCCGGGCACGGCTGCGGCCAGCCGGGCGTGCAGGCGGTCCCGCAGGTCGCGCTGCCGGGCGGCCTCGGTCTCGAGGTCCCGCACTGCCACGGCACAGGCGGTGCCCAGCCCGGCCACCGCGGCGACCGCCTCGGTCCCGGGCCGCAGGCCGCGCTCGTGGCCGCCGCCCACGACCAGGGGCGCCAGGGGCGTCCCCCGCCGCACGATCAGCGCCCCGACCCCCTTGGGGGCGTAGAGCTTGTGGCCGGCGATGCTCAACAGGTCCACGCCGAGCACCCCGAAGTCCACCGGCACCTTGCCCAGGGCCTGGGCGGCGTCGGTGTGAGTCAGGGCCCCGACGGCCCGGGCCCGCTCGGCCAGCTCCGCGACCGGCTGCAAGGCCCCGGTCTCGTTGTTGGCCAGCATCACGGTCACCAGCGCCGTGTCCTCGGTGAGCGAGGCCGCGCCTGGGTCGACCACACCCGTCGGACCGACCCCGAGCCGGTCCACCCGCCAACCATCCGCCTCCAGCACCTCGACCGCCCGTCGCCGGGTGCTCCACCACGCTCGTGACCAGGTGACGGCGCCCCGTGGTCGCCGCCACCCCGCGGATCGCCAGGTTGTTCGCCTCGGTGCCGCCCGAGGTGAACACCACCTCGTCCGTCTCGGCCCCCACCAGCGCCGCCACCTGGGCCCGCGCCCGGTCCACCGCCGCTCGGGCCCGCCGCCCGAGCACGTGCCCGCTCGACGGGTTGCCCCAGCAGGTCTCCAGGGCCTCGGTCATCACCGCGACCACCTCGGGCAGCACGGGGGTCGTGGCGTTGTGGTCCAGGTAGATCGGGTCGGACATGACCCCCAGCTACCGCAGCCGAAAGCAGTCCACCATCGCGCTCTTCAGCCGCCGCCGCTCCCGGCTGACCGTGCCCGCGTCCACGTGGGCGTAGAGCGCCCGGCTCACCCGGTCCAGGGCCTGTCGCCGGGCGATCATCTCCCGGTGGTCCACGCCGAGCAGCTCGTCCTGGAGCTCGGGAGACAAGCGCCCGAGCACCTGGCGCGCACTCAGGCCCGGGTAGAGCAGCCGGAAGGCCCGGTCCCGCTTGCCCTGTGGCCGCAGCGCGTCGAGCACCGCGGCCTCCAATTGCGCCTGGGTCGTGGGCATCCGTCCTCGATCCCTGGCACTCTATCCGCGATGGTCCTGCTCTGGCTCACCGCGGGCTGTGTCTCCTGGGAGACCGACCCTGTCGACCTGGTCGACAAGGTCGACGTGTTCGTGGGCACCGGCGGCGACGGCTTCGGCGTCGGGTCTCTGCACCCGGGCCCCCAGGTCCCGAACGGCTCGATGCGCGTCGGCCCGGACACCCGCCTGAGCTACGGCGCCTTCGGCCCGTACCACTGCGCCGGCTACTGGTACGACGACACCCACGTCGCCGCCTTCTCCCACACCCGCAAGCCCGGCATCGGCGTGCCCGACGGGGGCGCGATCGGCTTCATGCCGGCCACCACGGAGACCATCGACACCGACGTGTTGATGCAGCCCCTGGACCACACCCGGGAGACCGCGGGACCCGGCTGGTACAGCCTGGACCTGGCCGACGTGGCCCAGGTGGACCTGGCCGCCGGCCTCCGCGTCGCCCACCATCGCTACGACTGGCACGGCGCCGACCGCTGGCTCACCATCGACCTGGCCCACACCGGCAGCGACGACCACGGGGTGGGGGACACCTGGATCGAGCTGGACCCGGGCGCCGCCACCGTCACCGGCTTCGTGCACCTGGACGGCAACCTGACGGGACGGACCGGCGGCGAGCCGACGTACTTCGTCGCGGAGTTCTCCGAGCCCTGGGTCGCGCACACCCTCTGGGGCAACTCCGAGGCCCAGGCCGCCGACACGACCCGGGTCGACGGCCGTGACGTGCAGCTCACCCTGCGCTTCGACGCCGACGTGGAGGCCCGGGTGGCGATCTCGTACGTGGACGTCCAAGGCGCCCGCATCAACCTGGCGCTGGAGCACCCCGACGGCACCCTGGAGGACCTGGCCGCCGCGACGGACCTGGCCTGGCAGGACGCCCTGGGCCGCATCCAGGTCACCGGAGGCACCGACGAGCAGCAGCGCATCTTCGCCACGGCGCTCTACCACGCCCTCATGATGCCCACGGCCTACGGCGACGCCGACGGGCTCTACCTGGCCGCGGGCGGGACCGTCGCCCAGCAGCAGGGCTGGACCTACTACACGGACTTCAGCCTGTGGGACACCTACCGGACCCTCCACCCGCTGATGATCCTGGCCTTCCCGGAGAAGGCCACGGACTTCGCCCGCAGCCTGACCGACATGGGCCGGCGCCTCGGCTACCTGCCCCGCTGGCCCGCGGCCCAGGGCGAGAGCGGCTCGATGGTCGGCAACTCCGCCGACGTGGTGCTCGGCGAGACCTGGATCAAGGGCCTGACCGGCTGGCCGGCCGAGGAAGCCCTGGCCCTGAGCCACGGCCAGGCCACCGACGTCGCCCACGTGCGCCCCCGGGACGACCTCTCGGCGCTGCTGGAGTACGGCTACGTGCCCGCGGACCTGGGCGGCTCGAGCGTGTCGAAGACCCTGGAGTACGCCATCGACGACCACGCCATCGCGCTCTGGGCCGAGGACTCGGGCGAGGACGAGATCGCCGAGGCCGCTTCCCTGCGGTCCAAGAGCTATGCCCGGGTCTTCGACACCGACAGCCAGTTCATGAGAGGCCGCAACGCCGACGGATCCTGGCCCGAGCACAACGAGCTCGCCTGGGAGGAGTGGTTCGCCGAGGGCAATGCCTGGCAGTACACCTGGCTTGTGCCCCACGACGCCGAGGGGTTGGCCGAGGTCTTCGGCGGTCGCGATGCCCTCTTCGCCAAGCTCGACACCTTCTTCGAGGAGTCCACCTGGCGCGAGGACACCGCCCTGCCCGACGAGTACTACTGGCACGGCAACGAGCCCGATCTGCACGCGGCGTTCCTCTACGCCCTGCTCGGCCGGCCCGCCGACACCTGGAGGTGGTCGGCCTGGATCCGGGAGAGCAAGTACAGCCTGGACCCCGGCGGCATCGACGGCAACGACGACGGCGGCACCCTGTCCAGCTGGTACGTGCTGGTGGCGCTGGGGCTCTACCCGATGAACGGGACCGCCGACTACGTGCTGCTGCCGCCGGTCTTCGACCGCGCCGTGCTGAACCTGCCCGGGGGCGACCTGGTGCTGGAGGCCGAGGGGACGGGGGAGAACCTGTCCGGGGTCCTCGTCGACGGCGAGTCGCTGGAGCGGGCCGTGATCGACCACCAGACCCTGATCGAGGCGCAGACCATCACGTTCGTGCGCAGCGAGACCGACGTGGGGTGGGGCGCGTGGTAGCGCTGCTGGCCCTGGGCTGCGCGACCCTGCCCTACAGCGTGGGGGTCTCCGGCGGGGGCGGCGAGCACCCCGGCGCGGTGGTGGTGCTGGAGCGGCACTTCGAGCAGGGCCGCTACGCAGGCGACACCGACGTGGTCGCCCAGCAGGTGTCGGTGGGCGGCGCCCCCCTGTGGAACGCCAACCCCGACGGCGCATACACGGTGAGCATGCCGGTGGCGACCAGCGAGTTCTCGGAGTCCGCCCCGGTGGCCATCCCCGACGGCCGCGGCGGCACCTTCGTGGCCTACGTCGTGACCCCTCACGACGGCCCACTCGCCGGCCACACCCGCATCTGGGCCCAGCACCTGGACAGCGACGGCTACGTCACCTGGAACGAGGGCCTGCGCTCGGTCGAGGCCGGCTTCAACCCCGCCTTCCGGGCCCGCGACCCGGTCCTCGCCAGCGACGGCCGGGGTGGGGTGATCGTGATCTACGAAGCCGAGTTCACCGAAGGCGAGCACGCCGGCGACGTGGACATCCTGGCCCAGCGCATCACCCGCACCGGGCTGCCCCTCTGGGGCGCGGGCGTGCTGGTGGCGTCGAGCCGCATGGCCGAGCGCAACCCGTCGGTGGTGGCCGACGGTCGGGGCGGGGCGATCGTGGTCTTCGAAGGAGAGGCCCGGGAGGGCGAGTTCGCCGGCGACACGGAGATCCTGGCCCAGCGCATCGACCGCCGGGGCCGGCTGGCCTGGCACGGCGGAGGTCGCTCCCTCATCGTGAGCGCCGGGCGGGTTCACGAGCGATCGCCGGTCGCGGTCTCCGATGGCCGCGGCGGCGTGATCGCCGTCTTCGAGCAGGCGGTGCTCGACGGCCCGTACGCGGGCCGGGTCTGGATCGCCGGGCAGAGGGTGTCCCGGAGCGGCCAGCTGCTGTGGAACCGAGGGGATCGCAGCACCGCGGTCTCCCTGGGGCCGTACGTCCACAGCGCCCTGGACGCCACCAGCGACGGCAGGGGCGGTGTGATCGCCGTCTTCGAGGGGGTGCTCGCCGAGGGCGATGGCCCGGCCACCGCCGAGGTCTTCGCCCAGCGCGTCGACGGGCGGGGTCGCCTGCTCTACGGCCTGGGGGACCAGGCCGCCCCCGTCGCCACCAGCAGCGTGCCCGACCTGCGCCCCCAGGTCGTCGCCGACGGCAGCGGCGGCGCGGTGGTGGTCTTCGAGCAGCTGGTCGACGGTGGGGAGCGGGCGGATCTCGCCGCCCAGCGCCTGGACGCGTCGGGTCGCCAGACCTGGGGGGAGGGGGGCCTGCACTCGGTGATCGTGGTCGCGGACATCGAAGCGGGATCTCCGCGCTCGGTCGGGCCAGACGGCGCCGGCGGGGCTCTGGTGGTCTACCAGGAGACCCTGGCCGATGTCGCGATCCTCGGCCACGGGGTGATCAAGGCCCAGCGGGTCGACGCCTCCGGCGCTCCGGCCTGGCACGGCGGGTTCCGCTCCACCGTGCTGTCGGGCTCGCTCGCCAGCGAGAAGCAGCCGAGCGTCGCTCAGGACTGAGTCACGCAGAGCGCGGCCAAGGACCTCGCGGACAGGCATGTCAAGGGCGTCTGCGGGGGGTGCGGGTGGCGTCGGGGGAGGGTAGAACCCCCCACCACCACCACACACAGATCCCGCTCTCGGAAGGTCCCACGTGTTCTCCGACCTGTACCCGTACAAGGCCGAAGTCCTGTGCAACCCGGACCAGGAGACCCTGCGGCGCCTCGCCCAGGAGCACACCCCCCTGGTGTTCAAGACCGCGGCCGGCAACCTGAACAAGGTCAGCCACAACAAGGCCCGGATGGCGAAGTTCACCTACGTCATCGAGAACCAGGACCGCCCCGAGGGCATCTCCCAGAGGCTGATCCCCGCGGACCGGGCCGGTGAGCTCATCGCCCGTCAACAGGCCTACATCGAGGCCCAGGGCAAGCTCATCGAGGTCCAGGGCTACCTGGGCGTCGGGCCCCGCGCGGTCCCCGTGCAGTGGCTCTACACCCTCGAGGGCGCCAACATCGCGGGCATGCAGCAGATCCTGGCGTTCCCCCGCGCCGAGGTCGAGAACGGCGCGGCGTCGGAGCCCTTCCAGCCCCGCTTCCGCATCGTCTACACCCCGGGCCTGAAGCTCGAGGACATGCCCGGCGGCCAGGCGATCGTCGTCGATCTCGCCAGCTACACCACCTACATCATGGGTCCCGACTACTTCGGCGAGTCCAAGAAGGCCGCGCTGCGCATGCTCAACGAGTACGCCTTCGGCCAGGGTGCGCTGGTGCTGCACGCCGGCGCCAAGTCGGTCAGGGTCGGCGACCACCACGTCTCGATGACCATCATGGGCCTGTCGGGCACCGGCAAGACCACCACGACCTTCTCCAAGCAGGGCGACGTCACCCAGCCCATCCAGGACGACATGGTCACCCTGTGGCCGGGCGGCGAGGTCTCGATCACCGAGAACGGCTGCTTCGCCAAGACCGCAGGCCTGACCGAGGAGACCGAGCCGGTCATCTACCGGGGCACCCTCTCCAGCGACGCCTGGGTCGAGAACGCCTACCTCGACGAGAGCGGCGACTTCGACTTCTTCAAGGACGCCCTCTCCGCCTCCGAGGTGGCCCGCTGGCGGGACACCCTGATCGCCACCGGCGCCCCCGCGACCAACGTCGACCGCTACATCACCGGCGAGGTCACGGTCGCCGACGTCTCCAACGACCAGGGCGTGCTCGAAGACGGCTGGGAGTTCGTGCGCTGGACGCAGAACGGCCGCAGCATCATCCCCATGAGCTGCGTCGAGGACGCCGCGGACCTGCACGACCTGCCGCCGGTCAAGCTGATGGGCATCCTCAACCGCGACGAGGGCACCGACGCCGCCACCCCGGGCATCGTGCGCTTCACCAGCCCCGAGCAGGCCGCCGGGTTCTTCATGCTCGGCGAGACCACCAAGACCTCCGCCGCGGGCAAGGAGGTCGGCAAGACCCGCTCGCCCTTCACCCAGCCCTTCTTCCCGCTGTCCTTCGGTCTCCAGGCCAACCGCTTCAGCGAGCTGGCCGCCACCATGCCGGACGTCACCCTCTGGATGATGAACACCGGCTACGTGGGCGGCGACGCCAAGAGCGTGGAGCAGGGCGAGGGCTACAAGGTCAAGATCCGCCACTCCAGCGCCATGCTCGAGGCCCTGGTCACGGACAGGGTCGTCTGGAAGACCGACCCGGACTTCGGCTACGAGATCGTCGACCTCGACCACCCGGCCAACGCCGCGCTGATCGAGGCCGTCGGCGCCGAGATCCTGAACCCCGTGCGGTTCTACGAGCGCACCGACCAGCTCGACACCTACCGCGCCTGGGTCTCCGCGATGAAGTCCGAGCGCAGGGCCTTCCTGGAGAAGTTCGCTGTCGACGAGGCCATCATCGCGGCGACCGTCGGTTGAGGCTGACCGCCGCGCTCGGCCTGCTGCTGCACGCAGCGCCCGCCTGGGCCCAGGACGAGGAGGAGGGCTCCCTCGAGGACTACGTCGAGGGGAGCGAAGAAGAGGCGCCATCCGGGGAGGAGGAGCCCGCCGAAGAGGAGGGCCCGCCTGCGGAGGAGGAGCCCGAGGCCGAGGAGACCCCGGTCGAGGACGTGCTCGAGGAGCAGGTCAAAGAACCGGAGGGGCAGGAGCCCGAGCCCGCGCCGCTGGTGGATCCGGCGGGAGAGGGCGAGCCCGTCGAAGAGGTCGAAGAGGCGCTCGAGCCCGAGGAAGAGGCGGGGGAGCCCGAGCCGCACGAGGAGAGTGGCGAGCCGGCCTCCGCGGCCCGGACCACCCCCCCCGAGGAGCGCCGCCGCCTCGCCAGCCTCCGCCCGCCCGAGCTCCGGCCCTGGCAGGGCTTCACCACCTCGCTCCTGCTCGAGCTCGGCGGCATGGGCACCGCCTTCAGCATCGCCTGGTGGTGGTCCGAGCGCGGGGACTCCCTGCTCTACAACGAGCGCCTGGCCTGGGTCGTGCTCGTGCCGAGCCTGGGGGCTCTCGGCGCCACCGGCGGGGTCTGGCTGCAGGGGGGTCGCTTCGGGGGGCGCACGGGACTCGGCGCGGTGATGGGCGTGGGTGCCAGCGTGGTCTGGCTCGGCGCGGGCCTGGGCATCGGCACCCTGATGGCCCGCCAGGACAACGAGTACGCCTGGATCGCCTACGTCGGCGGCTCGGCCCTGGCCCTGATCTCTCCGGCCGCCGGAGCCACGGTCGGCGGTCTGTGGAACGACAAGGACGGCGGCCGCAAGCTCTTCGGGATGCCGCTGGTGCTGCCCGACGGCCAGGGCGGGGCCATGCCCGGGGTCGCCTTCACCGCCACCTGGCGGTGACCCGGCAGTAGACTGCCGAGGTATGGGCATCCTCCGCAGAGTCGCCAAGCGCATCCTCAAGGGCTCCGACGACGGCGGTGCGCCCCGTCCCGCCGCCCCCGCCCCACCCCCGGCGTCCGCCGTCCAGCCCGCCGACGGCGTGTCCCTGGCGAACATCGACTGTGACCCCCAGGAGCTCAAGGAGCGCCTCGGCGCTGGCGAGGACATCGTCCTGGTCGACGTGAGGACCGACGCCGAGGTCGCCAGCGGCGCCATGCGAGGTGCTCTCCACATCCCCCTCGATCAGCTCGAGAGCCGCTGGGAGCTCGTGAAGGACGCCAACGAGGTGGTCTGCTACTGCGCGGCCGGAGGGCGCTCGCTGAAGGCCGCCGAGTTCCTGCGGGCACGGGGGGTCTTCAACGCCACCTCGCTCAGCGGTGGGGTCGGTGCCTGGACCGCCATCGGGGGAGAGCTCGCATCCCCCTGACGCCCACGGCGCTGCTGGCATCTCGTGACAGCGGGCGCCCAGGGGATCGGTGGTAGGGTTCCCGGCATCATCCAGGAGGCTGGTTCCAGGTGGCTGCGCGTCCGATCGAGCTGATCCTCGCCAAGCAGTGGGCCGGGCTCCTCGCCACACCGGTGCTGCTCTTCGACGGCCGGGGCACGCTGATCTACTACAACGAGCCGGCGGAGATCCTGCTCGGTCGGTCCTTTGGCGTGACCGGTCCGATGCTGCGCGGCGAGTGGTCGGCGACCTTCCAATTCGAGGACCTGGATGGCGGCGATCTCGACCCGGAGGGCACACCCCTGGGCGCTGCCCTGGACGGTGCCCAGGCCGACCAGCGCGCGCTGGTCGTGCGCGGGATCGCGGGGGCCCGCACGAAGATCCGGCTGACCACCGTGCCGATCCAGGGCGCCGGGGACCAGCGCCACGGCGTGCTGGCCCTGATCACCCCGGTGACCTGAGGTGCCCCTCGAGGTCACCCTGTGGGGCACCCGCGGCAGCCTGCCGGCACCGGGCCCCGACACCATGCGCTACGGCGGCAACACCTCGTGCGTCACGGTGCGCAGCGGGGCTGGCGAGCTGCTGATCCTCGACGCGGGCACCGGCATTCGGCGGGTCGGCTCGCTGGTGCGGGACGAGGACACCGACGTCCACATCCTGCTCACCCACCTGCACATGGATCACATCCAGGGCCTGGGGTTCTTCGAGCCGCTCTTCCAGAGCGGCCGGCGGGTCCGGATCTGGGGGCCCCCGAGCACGTCACGGTCCCTCCGGCGGCGGCTTGGCCGCTACCTCTCGCCGCCTCTGTTCCCGGTGCGGCTGAACGAGGTGCCCAGCATCGTGAACTGCCGGGACGTGGTCCACACCACCTTCGAGATCGGCAGCTTCCAGGTCACCGGCCACCTGGTCTGCCACCCGGACCCGACCCTGGGGTTCCGCATCTCGAGCGAGGGGCGGACCGTGGCCTACCTGCCGGACCACGAACCGCAGCTGGGGGTGCGCACCCTGCCACGGGCCGAGTGGCTGTCCGGCTTTCACCTGGCCGAAGGCGCGGACCTGTTGATCCACGACGCCCAGTACACCGACGAGGAGTACGCCAGCCGCGTGGGCTGGGGCCACTGCACGGTGGAGCTGGCCATGCGCTTCGCCGAACAGGTCGAGGCCCGGAAGCTGCTCTTCTTCCACCACGATCCAGCCCACTCCGACGACGCCCTCGCCCAGATGCACGCCCGGGCCGCCGCCACCCGCCTGGTCGAGGGCTTGACCGCCACCGGGGCCGTCGAGGACGAGGTGCACGTGGTCTGATCGCCCCGATGGAACTCCGGGGCCCGATCGTGTGTCCCGAGAGTGCATGGCGGTGAGCTGGTCCTTCCCCGAGCCCTTCGGTGCGCTGCACGCAGCGGAGTGGACCGCACTGTTCGTGGCTGTGCTGGCCTCGGGCTGGGCGATCTCCCACCTGATCACGGGTCGGCGCCGGCTGCCCTGGGTGGCCCTGGTCGCCGCGCTGGTGCTGCCGGTGGCGGCGGCCTTCAGCGCGGGATCGCCGCCGATCGTGGAGGGCGCCGTGCACACCTGGGACAGCAACGGCGCCGGGCTGTGGCGACTCGACACACTCGTGGACTGGCTCCACGCGCAGGCCCTGCGCTGTGGGCTCGCGGCGTTGCCCGGGTCGGTGCTGATCCTGGGCACGCGGGTGGCCGCGGACCGGGTCCGGCCCAAGCCGCCGCGGCGTGGGGGCTGGCTCCACGGCTTCGTGGTGGTGCTGGCGCTCGGGGTCGGTGCCTTCTTCACCTGGGGGATCGCCTCGGCGGTGCCCGTTGCGGTCGCGGCCGGGGTCGGCGTGCTCGGCTGGGCGATGGCGGACACGGTCCGACTCGGTCGGGCCTGGCGGAATGGTCGGGCCCTGGCAGCGGTCTCGGCCCTGGGCTGGGCCACGGTGGTGATGTGTGCGGCGGCCGCGCTGACCGCGTGGCGCATCGCCGAGTGGCTCGACGCCTTGGGGCGCTTCGCCGATCCGCCCCTCTGGATCTGGGAGGTGCTGCTGAGCTACGCGCCCGGGCTCTCGGTGGGCGCCCTCGGTCTGGTGCTCCCCGTGCTGGCCCTGGCGGTGAGGCTGCTCCTACGGGCCCGCGCGGCGCCCCTGGCGGTGGCGGCGGCCGGCATGCTCTACGCCGGTGGCTTCGCCCAGGCCGTCGGCCTGGGCTGGCAGTCCCCCCCGGAGACCCTGGACCTGCTCCTGGCCCCGACACCCTACGCCGACGGCTGCGCCGAGCTGGGCGACCCGTAGCCGCGGGCCGCAGGCCCGCTACAGCGGCCAGCGCACCTCGGCCACCGTGCCCACACCGACCTCGCTGGTCAGGCTCAAGGAGCCGTCGTGCCGAGCCACGATGCGCTCGGCGATCGGGAGCCCCAGCCCCGCACCAGGGATGGCGTCCCAGGCGTGCAGGCGGGTGAAGGGTTCCTGGACGTCCGCCGGGATGCCCAGGCCGTCGTCGGCGATGCAGAGGTGCCAGGTGTCTTCCTGGCGCTCGCAGGTCACGGTGACCGTGACCCTGTCCCCGGTCCGGTAGGTGACGGCGTTGCCGACCAGCTCGTCCAGCACCCGGTCGAACAGCGTGCGGGTGCCGTAGAGGGTGGGCAGGTCCTGGGCGACCAGGATGATCTCGGTGGTCAGGTGGACCCGTCTCATCTCCTGCAGACAGACATCCAGGCGCCGTGCCAGGTCGATGGGCTCGTTCGCCAGGGGCGTGCGGCCGACCCGAGACCAGGCCTGCAGCCGATCGAGCAGCTGGGCGAGCTTGTCGGCGGCCGAGCGGGCGTGGCCCAGGAATTCGAGGGCCTCCCCCGGGGTCTCCTCGCTGAGCTGCTGCAGGGCCAGGTCGAGGAAGAGCACCAGGTGTCGGGCGGGGGCCCGCAGGTCGTGGCTGGCTGCCTTGGCCACCCGATCGGCCTCGGTGCGCGCCTCGTCCAGCTCGGCCTGGAGGCTGGTCAGGGCGTCCCGGGACGACAGCAGCAGGTCGGTCAGCGCCTCGCCCTCGGGCGGCTCACCGCGCAGGCTGGCATCGAGGGCTGCGAGCACGTGGCTGAGGTCTCGGGGCATCGGGCCACCTCTCCAGCCCAGCCTACCGCGTCAGATCCGGACCAGGCCGGCTCGGCGGACCACGCTCCAGGTCTCGGAGAAGTCGCCCCAGTCGCCCGGAAACGCCGCGCGGGCTTCATCGAGGGAGAGGGGCGCGGAGCCGGGTCGGGCGGCGTCGAGCACCTCCGCGAGCCACTCCCCTTCGTCGGGCGAGCAGGCGACCCGTGCCTGGGAGGCGGGGGTGTGCAGGACGATCCCCTGGTCGGTGAGCAGGGGCTCGCCCCCGAGCCACACCAGCCGGGCCCCCGGGCGGGGCGGCTCGGACAGGGCAGCGGTGACCAGGTCGGCGGCCACCTGGGCCGTCGGGGCGCCGGGCGCGAGCCAGGTGTGGGCCGGACGCGCCAGGTCCCGTCCGCGCATCCAGGCCTCCAGCGCTCGGGGCAGGACCCGGTCGAAGGCGTCGGGGTCGGCGCCGTGGGGGTCCAGGTGCTCTCGGTCGTTCACCGCGAAGGCCCCGGGCGGCAGCGGGGCCACGGTGATGCCGTGGGCCTGGGCGGTGGGGGCGATGCCCGAGTGGGTGGTCAACACGAAGCGGTGCCAGAAGGCCGAGCTGAGCAGCCCCTCCCGGAAGAGCAGCCGTACCCGCTCCAGGCTGTCGACGGTCTCTTGGAGGGTCTGCCCGGGGAAGCCGTACATGAGGTAGGCATGGACCAGGACCCCGGCCTGGCGGAAGGCCGCCGCCGCGCGGCACACGCCGGCCACGGTGACCCCCTTGTCCATGCGGGCGAGCAGGCGATCGCTGGCGACCTCGAGCCCCCCGGTCACCGCCACCAGCCCGCTGGCCGCCAGCAGCCGAGCCAGGTCCGGCGTGAACGCCGGCTCGAAGCGGATGTTGCCCCACCACGTCAGGTCCGCTCCTCGGGCGAGCAGGTCCAGGGCCAGCTCCTTCAACAGCCTGGGCGGGGCGGCCTCGTCGACCAGGTGCACGCCGGAGCGGCCCGTGCGAGCGGCCTCTTCGCACAGGGCATCGACCAGCGCTGGCACCGGCGAGGGCTGGTAGCGGGCGATGTAGTCCAGCTGGATGTCGCAGAAGCTGCAGCGCTTCCAGTAGCAGCCGTGGGCCAGGGTGGCCTTGAGCCAGCGGCCGTCGGACCACAGGCGGTGGGCTGGGTTCGCGCCGTCGACCAGCTGGAGGTAGTCGCCCAGTGGGAGCTCGCCGGTCCAGGCGACAGGGAGGGTCGCCGGGCGCTCGACCGGCGCCTGGTGCAGGCCCCGGGCGGTGCGGGTGCGGTGGCGGCGATCCGGGCCACCGTCCCAGTGCTCGAGCAGAGCCAGGAGCGGGCCTTCGCCGTCGTCGTAGGTGAGGGCGTCGACGTGGTCCCACAGCCGCGGCTCCTCGACCGACCGCAGCTCGGTGTTCACGTAGCCGCCGCCGAGCACGACGCGGTGGCCCCGCGCCTTGAGCCGGCGACCGATGCGCAGGGCGCCGTAGACGTTGCCGGGGAAGGGAGCGCTCAGGCCCACCACCGGGCCGTCCAGCGTGTCGGCCAGGTCGTCGAGCCAGCGGTCGATCAGGGTGGTCTCGGCGAGCCGCTCCGCGAGCGGCTCGAAGGTCGTGGGCCCCAGGGCCAGGTGGTGGTGGTAGCGGGCCAGGCCGAAGCCAGGGTCGATGCAGCTGGTGACCAGGTCCGCCAGGTCCGCCAGGTGGAGGGTCGCCTTGTGCCGAGCGACGTCGTCGATGGCGCCGGGACCGAAGGGCGAGGGGTCCAGCGCGTCCACCCGCGGACCGCCCGGCAGCCACGGTGTGGTCAGGATGCGGCGGGCCAGGGTCGGGTCCCGCCCCTGGAGGAAGCGCACCACGCCGTCGATGCAGCCGATGTGCTGCTCGCGGAGGGCGAGCGCCCGCCAGGCGGGCTCGGGCAGCGCGTCGGTGTCGGCGAGCTCGTCGAAGACCGCCGCCAGGCCGTCGGCGCTGAAGAGCCGCAGGGCCAGCTCCAGCCCCAGGTCCCGCTGCTGCACGGCCACGCCCCGATCGCGGAGGAAGCGCGCCAGGTAGGCGATCGACGGGTAGGGCGTGTTGAGCTGGGTCAGCGGTGGCAGGACCAGCGTGACCTGCATGGCTCAGGGCCCCTTCAGGGGCTTGGCGCAGGCTTCCTGCACCCATGGGATCCGGCCCTGGAGCAGGGTGACGTCGAAGACCCGGAGCTCGCCCTTCTTGCCGGTGACGCCGTAGCGCACCGCGTGGTCGGCGAGGCCCTCCGCCAGCTTCATCACCAGGCCGGTGGGCACCCCGGGCGCCCCGTGGATGACCACGTCGCGGCCGGCCAGGGCCGCGCGGACGCCGGCCAGGCTGCCTTCGCAGAGGGGCGTGTCGGGCTGCAGGTCGCAGCGGGGCTTGCCGTCGACGAAGAGCTTGCCGTCGGTCAGGGTGATCACGGCCGCCGACTGGTCGGCTCGGCCGAGCTTGGCCTCGCTCTCGATCAGCCCGTTGCCGGTCAGACCCAGGTCCGTGCTCTCCCCGCGCAGGGCCACGGTGCGCTTGGTGTCCTGGAGGCCGATCAGCAGCTCGGCGGTGCGCCACCAGTCGGTGTCCGGCTCCGGCTCGACCACGAAGGTGCTGGAGCCCGGGCAGCGCCCCAGTGCGCTCACCGCCAGCTCGGCGGCCTCGGCGCTGGACACCCGGGCGACGCCGATCTCCCCCAGCACCCGGGTCTCCCACAGCTCGCCCCGGTCCTTGATGAAGATCGGCACGTGGTAGTCGTCGCCCGCGGGCGGCACCTTGGCGCCGAGCAGGGCGGGCAGGGCCACCACGAGGGCGGCCGCGAGCAGGAGGCGCCGGTGCGTCATGGCCGAAGCCTATCGCTGTGGAGGCTCCCAGACCTCGCCGTCCCCGGCCGCCAGCGCCACGGGGTCGCCGGTGCGGTCGGCCATCACGGGCGTGCCGTCGGGCCGCTCCACCGCCAGGCTGTCCTCGCCCAGGTTCAGGGTCACCACCGTGCCGTCCGCCAGGGTGTGGACCGGGGCGGCCACGTCGTCGGCGAAGGCCAGCTCCAGCAGCGGACCCGGGTCCAGGCCCGAGACGCTCGCCAGGGGCGAGGCCACCCGCACGGTCTGGCCGCGGGTCCAGGTCACGGCCGGGTCCAGGGCCAGGGCCACCCGGTCCGGGCTCGCGTCGACCAGGGAGTCCCCCAGGAACCAGGCCCCGCCGCTCGCCGCCTGGGCGGCCACGCCGCCGCGGGCCTGGGCGTCGGTGAAGGGCTCGCGGATCAGGATCGGGTCGGGGTCGCTCCACCACCAGCGGCCGTTGGTCCACGAGCGCCCGGCGGTGGCCCGGCCGGCCCAGCGCAGGAAGGCCTGGTCTGGGTCCGGGGAGGCGTCGAAGGCGATGTCGCTGCCGGTGCGGAAGGCGTCGAAGTGCCCCAGGCTGGGCAGCATCGGGGCGCCGCTGGCCAGCAGGAAGGTGTCCTGCCCCACCGCTTCGGTGATGACCGCCATGGCGGTGGCGTAGGCCCGGGCGCCGTTGGTGCCGTCGTGCCGCAGGCCCTCCTGGGCGCCGGCGTAGAGGAAGTCGAGCTTGAGGTAGGTCCAGCCGTCGGCCACCAGCCGGGCGAGCTCGCCGGACAGCCAGGCGGCGGCGTCGGGGTGGGTGAGGTCGAGCACGGCGTAGTCGCCGGTGCCCAGGTTGGAGAACGAGAGCTCGCTGCCGTCGAGGTCTCGGACCCACCAGTCGCTGTGGGTCTGGTAGGTCTCGGTCTCCCGGTGCACGTAGAGTGGGGCCAGCCAGAGCCCCGGGGTCATGCCAGCGGCGGTGATGGCGCTGGCGAAGGCGGGCATGCCGCTGGGGAAGTGCTCATTCGCCGTCCAGTCTCCCCACAGCACCTGCCAGCCGTCGTCGAGCTGGAAGACGTCGAGGGAGTCCAGCAGCGGATCCGCATTGACCGCCTCGGCGGCGGCGAGCTCGGCGAGCAGGGTCTCCTCGTCGATCTCCGCGTAGTACTGGTACCAGCTCAGCCAGCCGGTGGGGGGCTGCAGGTCCAGGCCGCGCGGAGGCGCGTACACCGCCGCGCGATCCGCGTAGTCCTCGAGCAGGGACGAAGGGTTCGTGCCGGTGCGGACCCACAGGGGCGCCAGCACGAGCATCTCGCCAGGGGCCAGGGCCACGCTGCCCCCGCGCAGGCCGTAGGTCAGGATCAGCTCGTCGTCGGTCACGGCGGCGTGGAACTTGGTGGGGTGGCCCGCCAGGGCTCCGATCCCGAGGGACGCGCCGCCGTCGCGGCCGAGCACCGCGACCCACCAGCTGGTGCCGGGTTGTTCGTTGAACACGTCGGTGGCGTCGCCGTCGCCACCGACCACCGGCTGGCCGGCCTCGTCCAGCTGGGCGGGCTCCAGCGCCGTCACCCCGGCCCAGCTCCAGGACTGGTAGCCCTGGCGCCACCAGGTGTGGTCGCCGGGGCCCTCGACGGACCAGGGACCCCGCAGGGTGAGGCCCTCGAAGGTCCCCCCGGCGTCGCCAGCGGTGACGGTCAGGGTGAACACCGGCCCCTCCGCCGCCACGCCTCGGAAGTCCAGGTCCCCGTCGCCGTGGACCTCGGCGGACAGCTGCAGGTCGGCACAGCTGCCCTGCTGGATGCCGAGCTCGTCCAGCTCCACCCAGTGCTGCAGATCGTAGGTGCACAGGGACTCTTCTTCGGGGCCCGGGCAGGCCAGCAGGAGACTCAGCGCGATCACTGGGTCACCCCCAGGCTCTCCAGCAGGAAGGCCCAGACAAAGGCCTTGTCCTCCAGGTAGCCGTAGCGTCCGGAGCTGCCCGCGTGCCCGGCGCCCATGTGGGTCTTGAGCAGCAGTGGGGCGCTGCCGGTGCCCGTGGCCCGGAGCCTGGCGGCCCACTTGGTGGGCTCCCAGTACTGCACGCGGGGGTCGTTGAGGCCGCTGGTGATCAGCATCGGGGGGTAGTCCTGGGCGGCGACGTTGTCGTAGGGGCTGTAGGCCAGCATGGCGTCGAAGTAGGTCTTGTCGTGGGGGTCGCCCCACTCCTCCCACTCGATCACGGTGAGGGGGATGGTCTCGTCCATCATGGTCGTGACCACGTCGACGAAGGGCACCTGGGCGACCACGCCGGCGTAGAGCTCCGGGCGCTGGTTCACCACGGCGCCCATCAGCATGCCGCCGGCGCTGCCGCCGTAGATCGCGACCCGGTCCGGCGCGGCGAGTCCCTGGGCCACCAGGTGCTCGGTGACCGCGATGAAGTCGTCGAAGGTGTGCTGCTTGTGCAGGTACTTGCCGTCCTCGTACCAGCCCCGTCCCAGGTCCCCGCCCCCGCGGATGTGAGCGATCCCGAACACCACGCCCCGGTCCAGCAGCGGCAGCCGGGTGATGGTGAAGTAGGGGTCGTAGGGCACCCCGTAGCTGCCGTAGCCGGTGAGGATGAGCGGGGCGGTGCCGTCGAGGGGGAGGTCGCTGCGGTGGACCACCGTGACCGGGACCTGCACGCCGCCGGTGGAGGTCGCGTGCAGGCGGGTGGTGGTGTAGGTGGCCGGGTCGTAGTCGCCGAGGACCGGATCGACCTTGCGGGTCGTGAGCTCGCCGGTCTCGACCTGCCAGTCGAAGACCGTCACCGGGGTGACCATCGAGGTGTAGCCGAAGCGGTAGGTGTCGGTGTCGTAGACCGCGTTGGCCTCGGCCCAGACCTCGCCCACGCCGCCGGGCAGGTCCACCGTGCGGGCTTCGCCGCTTCGATCCAGGACCCGGAGCCCCAACACACCCTGGTCCCGCTCCAGCACCACCAGGTGGTCGGCGAACGCGTCGACGCTCTCCAGCAGCACCTCCGGGCGGTGGGCCAGGAGCTCCTCGGGCTCGCCCTGCCCGTCCAGGGGCAGGGCCAGCAGCTTGAAGTTGAGGGCGCAGTCGCCCTGGAGCCCTCCTTCGTCGAGGCAGGCGTTGGTGCGCACCAGCCAGCGGTCCCCTTGGTGGGCGACCGAGGCCTCGACCCCCTGGACGCGGGGGATCAGCAGCTGCCAGGCGGCCTCCGGGGTGGTCGCGTCCAGGACGCGGATCTCGCTGGTCACGTTGCTGCTGGAGATGGCCAGCAGGTAGTCCTCGCTGCGGGTCGTGTCGGCGTAGAGCCAGAACCGCTCGTCGTCCTCCACGTAGACCCGGGCGTCCTCGGCCTGGGGCGTGCCCAGTCCATGGCGCCAGAGGGTGTCTGGCCGCAGGGCGTCGTCCATGGTCGTGTAGAACAGGGTGGCGCTGTCCGCCGCCCAGGCCAGGCTGGTCGAGGCGCCCTCGAGGGTGTCGGGCAGCCACTCGCCGCTGCCCAGCTCCAGCACGCGGACGGTGTAGATCTCCCGGCCGGAGGTGTCTTCGGCCACCGCGAGGCGCTGCTGGTCGGGGCTCACCGTCAGCGCGCCCAGGTGGTAGTAGTCGTGGCCTTCGGCCCGGGCGTTCTCGTCGAACACCAGGCTGACCGGGGCGTCGGGCGTCGCCACCGGCACCCGCCACAGGGCTTGGTACGCCGCGCCTTCGACGCTCTCCAGCTGGTAGAGGAAGTCCCCGTCCTGCCAGGGCACGCCGCTGTCGTCCTCTTGGATGCGGGCGAGCATCTCGTCGTAGAGGGCTTGCCGGAAGGACGCGCTGTCGGCGGTCGCCAGCTCGGTCCAGGCGTTCTCGGCTTCGATGTAGGCCAGCACCTCGGGGTCCTCGCGCTCTCGCAGCCAGTACCAGGGGTCGGGGCGCTCGACGCCGTGCTCCGTGTGCACGTGGGGGCGCTGGGGGGCCACCGGTGGGGCCGGTTCGGGGGCCGCGGCCGGAGGGGGCGAGGCCTGGGGTCCACAGGCCAGGGTCAGCAGCAGCGCGAGCACGGCGCCTCCGGGGAAGCGGGCTCTCTAACCATGGCTTGTGTGCCAGGGATCCCCTGCCTCGAGAGGCGTCTGGCCCGGTCCGATGGAAGGGGTGAGGAGGTGGATCTTGCGTCGGCTCGTCGTGGCACTCGCGTGTGTGGCTGGGGTCCCGGCCGGAGGGGTGTGGCGAGGGCCTTGACTGCCCGCTTCAGCCCTCTTCGTCTTCGTCCGTCGCGTTCGCGCAGCCCGGGTCGTCTGCGTCGGCGCGGGCATCTCCGTCATTGTCGATGCCGTCGTTGCAGTCCCCCTCGCCGAAGCCGACCTCGAGCCGTACCCGTCTCCGTCCTGGTCCTGGTAGAGAGTGCCGCCGTCGACAGGATCCTCGTCGACCAGGTCGTCACAGTCCTGATCGACGTCGTCGCAGTGCTCCTCGGCGCCCGGGTGGATCTCGGAATCGCCGTCGTCGCAGTCCGTGGCATCCGCCACCATGGTGTCGGAGGGGTGGCAGGTGAACACGGCCTGGTCCTCGTCGCCATGGCCGTCCTCGTCCTCGTCGGGGGCCCAGGTCCCAGGAGAGTCACAGCCTGAGTCCAGGGTCGGGGAGTCGGCTGACGTCGCTGGGAGGTCGTCCAGCGCATCTGCGGGCAGCAGGACACATCCGTGGACCAGCAGGAGCGATGAGAGCAGCATGAGCGGATCTCAGGCTACGTGAACCGAGGTGGCTCAGTTCTCCGGAGCCCCTGCCTCGATCCAGGCCTGGACCAGTGCGAGCTGGTCACTGTCGTAGAACGGCCCACCCCGCGGCACCTGCGCCGCCGACTGTGCTCTGGGTGTCGTTGAGCTTGTGCCAGATGTAGCTGTTGGCGGGGTCGGCCCCGGCGCCGTCGATGTGGGGCATCGAGCTGACATCGACGCTCATCACGTCGACGACACTGCTGTAGACGTCGATGTTGCCAAAGGACCCGCTGCTCGAGCCCCCAGCGTGACAACTTGTGCAGAGGGTGTCGACGAACAGATCGCTGATGCTCGTGTCCCAGGTCGGATCCTGGAACCGCGGTGCCCCTTCGGAGATCCAGGTCTCGATCATCGAGACCTCGCTGGTGGTCAGCGAGCCGCCCTGGGGCATCTGGCCGCCCGCACCGCCCACGCTGGACTGGGTGTTGCTCACCTTGTGGAAGATGTAGCTGTTGTTCGGGTCCGCACCGGCTCCGTCGATGTAGGGCATCGACGAGACGTCGATGCTGTTCTGGTCGACGATGTCGTCGTACTCCAGGACGTCGCTGAAGCCGCCGTTGCTGGAGCCGCCGCTGTGGCAGCTGGAGCACTCGGTGTCGAGCATGGGCTGGATGTCGTCGACCCAGGTGTAGGTGTAGGTCGACCCCGTCGAACACGCGTCGTTCCCCGACCCCGGCGTGCCCAGGTCGCCGTCGCCGTAGCTGCTGGTGGCCTCGCACCAGCTGGCGCCGTCGTCGTTGCTCGTGGCGTCCAGGACGCCGTCGGTCAGGCTGAGGCTGGCGCCGGTCGGCGTGGCGATGAAGGTCACGCCGTCGTCGTACTCGACCCGATCGAACTCCGTGCCGCTGTAGGACAGGATGACCTCGTCGTCGCCGTTGCTCAGGGTGAAGGTCGGCCACTCGGCGTCGCAGGTCACGCCGCCGTTGGTGGTGCTGTCCTCGTTGGTGCAGATCACGGCGTAGCTGCCGCCGGCGACCAGGATCTCGCCGGAGAGCGTGGTGCTGTTGCTGCCGTTGTCGGTGAGCTCCAGGCCGTCCAGGTTCACCTCGTCGGCGGTGTTGTTGTACAGCTCGAACCACTCGCCGTTGCTGTCTGAGACGGCCGTCGGGTCGGGCATGAGCTCGGTGATGACCAGGTCGCCGGCCCCCAGATCGCTCAGGGGCGTGCCGCGGGCGAGGTCGCTGCCGTCGCAGTCCTGGTCGATGCCGTCGCCGGCCGTCTCGGTCGCGCCCGGGTGGATGGTGTTGTCCGTGTCGTCGCAGTCGGTGTTGTCCGCGACCACACCGCTCGGCGGGCTGCAGTAGGGGGTGCCGGCGTCGGTCTCGTCGCCGAAGCCGTCGCTGTCGGTGTCCGGGTACCAGGTGGTCTCGCCGGTGTAGTCGATGTCGCTGTCGTCGTCGTCGCGGTCGCCGTCGCAGTCGTTGTCGACCCCGTCGCAGACCTCGGTGGCGTCGGGGTTGATGGCGCCGTCGGAGTCGTCGCAGTCGGTGTTGTCCGTCGAGGTGTTGGCGGGCTGGGTGCAGGCCACGATGCCGGCGTCGCCTTCGTCGCCGAAGCCGTCGGCGTCTGCGTCGGCGTAGAAGGTGGGCTCGCCACCCAGGTCCACGCTGCTGTCGGCGTCGTCGACGTCGCCGTCGCAGTCGTTGTCCGCACCATCGCAGACCTCGGTGGCGCTGGTGTTGATGGCGGCGTCGGTGTCGTCGCAGTCGCTGTTGTCGTCGACGTGGTTCGACGGGGCGTCGCACGTGCGGGTCAG
>CAYFPX010000009.1:13413-47410 GCA_964344945.1 uncultured Enterobacterales bacterium | reverse complement strand
GGGTCAGGGTCGCGCTGCTGTCACCCTCGCCGTCGCCGTCGAGGTCGGGGTACCAGGACGTGGCGGTGCTCAGGTCCACGCCGGAGTCGGCGTCGTCGGTGTCGCCGTTGCAGTCGTTGTCGATGCCGTCGCAGACCTCGGAGGCGCCCGGGTTCACGGCGGGATCGCTGTCGTCGCAGTCGGTGTCGGTGCCGTAGCCGTCGCCGTCGTCGTCCAGGATCTCGGTGCTGTCTTCGCCGTCGCAGTCCTGGTCGATGCCGTCGTCCGGGGTGTCGGTGGCCGACGGGTTGATGCTGGCGTCGGTGTCGTCGCAGTCGTCGCCGATGGCGACGCCGCTGGGGGCGTCTTCGCCGTCGGCGTCGGCGTCGTGGTCGGAGTCGCCGTCGCAGTCCTGGTCCACGCCGTCGTACCAGGTCTCGGAGGCGCTGGTGTTCACGCTCGCGTCGGTGTCGTCGCAGTCCGGACCGGCGCCTTCGGCCAGGGAGTCCTCGCCGTCGCCGTCGGCGTCGTAGTCGCTGGCGTTGTCGCAGTCCGAGTCGATGCCGTCGTACCAGGTGTCGGTGGCGCCCGGGTAGACGGTGGCGTCGGTGTCGTCGCAGTCACCGCCGCCGCCGCTGGGGGCGTCGTGGGTGTCGCCGTCGGCGTCGTGGTCGGAGTCGCCGGCGCAGTCCTGGTCGACACCGTCGTACCAGGTCTCGGTGGCGCTGGTGTTGACGGTGGCGTCGGTGTCGTCGCAGTCGGCGCCCGCGCCTTCGGCCAGGGACTCCTCGCCGTCGGCGTCGGCGTCGTAGTCGCTGTCACCGGCGCAGTCCTGGTCGACGTCGTCGTACCAGACCTCGGTGGCGTCGGGGTTGATGGTGGCGTCGTCGTCGTCGCAGTCGTCGGCCCCGGCGAAGCCGTCGCCGTCGTTGTCATCGAGCTGGGCGCAGCCGTCGTTGGCCTCGCCCGGGGTGCCCAGGTCGCCGTCGCCGAAGGGGGTGGTGCCGTCGCACCAGTTGGCGCCGTCGTCGTTGTCCAGGCCGGAGAAGGCGCCGGTCCACAGGGTCATCGACGCGCCTTCCGCGGTCGGCCAGCCGTCGGTGGACCAGACCACCTCGTCGAGCAGGGTGCCGTCGTGGGCGATGGCGATGCTGCCGTCGGCGTCGAGCAGGTCGAGCCCCTCGTAGACGGCGTCGGGCGTGTACCCGCCGTTGTCGGCGCCGTCGCTGGCGCCGAGCACCACCAGCGAGCGGGCCTCGGCGCCCACGTGGTCGGCCAGGGTCCAGGTGTTGCCGTCGGCGTCGGTGAGCGCCAGGCCGGCCAGGTCGATGAGGGCCTGGCTGGTGTTCAGGACCTCGAGCCACTCGCCGTCGCCGGCGTCGCCCGCGAGAGGGCGGGCCATGATCTCGGTGATGATCAGGTCGCCCAGCGCGATGTCGGCCAGCGGGGTGTCGTCGATCAGCTCGTCGCAGTCGTTGTCGATGCCGTCGGAGGTGTCCTCGGTGGCGCCCGGGTTCACGGTGGCGTCGGTGTCGTCGCAGTCTCCGTCGGCGGTGGTGTAGCCGTCCTCGTCCAGGTCCTCGGGCGCGGTGCCCGAGTCGCCGGAGTCCGTGCCCGAGGTGGTGCCGCTGTCGGACGGACCGGTGGTGCCGGAGTCGGTCGTGACGCCGGTGGTGGCGCTGTCTGTGCCGGCGCTGTCGGTGGTGGTGTCGTCGCCGCAGGCGATGAGGGCGGCGGCCGCGAGGGCGAGGGGAGTGAGACGGGTCATCGGGGGCTCCGCGTGGACCGCCATGCGTAGCTCTGTTGGGCGCTTTGACACAAGCGCGGACTGAGCGCTGGGGCGGGATTGAGGACGGGGTGGGGGTCGGCGGCGAGCGCTTCCCGTCGGCGCGGGGGATCCCGTGCGGCGCTGTCGCCAGCGCAGGGGGGAGGTCCTGGATGTCGGCGCGTCGGGTCCCGCGGGGTAGGGGAGTGCCATCCTGTTCTCCCTGCTGCTCGCCTTCGCCTGTCGTCCCGCCCCCCTGGTCGCCGACCTGCACCGGGGGGTGGTCGGACTGGGCCAGGAGACCCGGGACGCGGTGGCCGTGCCTCCCGGCAGCAGTGCGCGTGGCCTGGCGCCGGTGGCCGTGGCGGCGGGCTGTCCCGGGTCGATCGGTGGGGTGGATGTCGGTCCCGTCTGGCGTCGGGTCGACCAGCTCGACGACACCCCGTCCGAGACCGACTGTGGCGAGCCGGTCTGGGTGGAGGTGGATCCCGGTCGCCAGGCCTCGGCAACCGACGGCCTGCTCATCATCGTGGACACCCTGCGGGCGGATCACGTCACCGCGGCCGGCACGCCGCGCATGTGGGCCCACGCCGCCGCTGGCTGGTTCCCGGAGCAGACCTGGGCCCCGTCGCCGTGGACCCAGCCGTCGGTCGCCGCGCTGTTCACCGGCCGACCGCCCTGGGCCATCGCGCCGGAGGGGGTGGACCACCTGCCCCCGGAGCAGCACACCCTGGCCGAGCTGCTGCCGGACCACGAGGCCTGGTTCCTCTCCACGAATCCCTACACCTATGCCTCCCGGGGCTTCGGCCAGGGTTTCGAGCGGGTGGCGGATCTCGCCGAGGACCCCCAGGCTGTCGAGACCGCCCTCGCCTGGCTCCGGGAGCCCCGACGGGGCCCTCGCCTGCTGGTGGTGCACCTGATCGGCCCCCACCTGCCCTACGAGCCCAAGCCCGCCCCGAGCGGTGCCACCGAGCGGGTGGGGGACCAGTTCTGGGATCTCGACGGCGCCGCCTCCTACACCGACGAGGTCGACCGGGACCGCATCCGCGCTCTCTACGCCGCCGAGGTCGCCCGGGTCGACGCCCGGGTCGGCCAGCTCCTCGACGCCATGCCCGGCGCCGTCACCGCCATCGTCAGCGACCACGGCGAGGAGCTCTTCGAGCACGGGGGCTTCGAGCACGGCCACGCGCTGTGGCCCGAGGTGATGCGGGTGCACGCGGCGGTCAGCGGTTCCCCCGAGCGGCCGGGGGGGCTGACCCGGCTCCAGGACGTGGGGCCCCGCTTCGCGCGGGCGCTGGGGGCGGAGGACCCCGGCACCTGGGCAGCGCCGAGCGACGCTGTCTTCCTGGCCCGCATGCTGCCGACCCGGAAGGTGCACGTGCACGAGCGTGGGGTGGTTGCGCCCGAGGGCACGCTGCTGCTCGGGTCCTCGCGCTTCGCCGAGGGCGAGGTCGCCCGGCTCCGGGCACGGCTCCGGGACTTCGAGGAGCTCCCCTGGACCCAGGAGCGGGTGAACCGCCGGGTCTGTCGCCTGCCGGTGGTCTCCGGAGAGTCCCTGGCCGTGCCCACCACGGCCAGCTGGGTCGTGCCCCCCGGGGCCTGGGGCCCGGCGATGCGGGAGGGGGGGCAGATCGTGATCGCGCCGGTCCGCGGCGGGACGTGGTCCGTCAGTGGGGTCGAGGGGGAGGACTGTGCCTTCGAGAGCACGCTGGATCCGATCCCCTTCTCGGAGCTGGAGACGGAGCGGCTTCGGGTGTTGGGGTATGTGGAGTAGGGGGCGGGCGCGAACAGGGGTCTGTCATTCATGATAATGATTTTATCAGAAAATCATTATCATGCATGTCAGACCCCGCCGGGGACGCCGCCGGGACCAGAGACCGTCGGGGAGACCGCCGGGCCGGCACAGCGGGGGCCTGTACCGCCACGGTGACACCGAGGCCAGGCTCGACCAGACCGTCGGCGGAGTCATGGCCCGGCTCGAACAGGACGAGCCCGCGCCGACCCCCGGCCTGCGGGACTGGCTGGGCCTGGTCCTGACGGGGCTGACCATCGCGGTGGCGAGCGTGGCGCCGCTGGCGGCGGTGATCGGCCTGGCGCTGTGGCTGCTCCCATGGAGTGAGGCCCTCCCGTTCCGGCACCTTCCCCGAGACGGACGCCGCCGGTGGCACCGGCCAGTCGCGCTCGTGGCTGGTGATGTCAGCACCCCACACCGAATGCGACGGTGGAGTCAGCACCCCCCCTCGGGTGCGACAGTCTCGCGCCATGGAGGCCATCCAAGGCCCAATTCACCGCCGCTGAGTGCCAGATGGGCCCTCGGAGCAGCCGTAGGGTCGCACTCGGGGGTGGGTGCTGGCACCGGTGTCGCACTCGGCTGGGGGTGCGCGCAGGCGCAGGAGGCCTGGGTCGGACCCGCGCCCTGGAACCCGGCCCCTACGGCAGGTTCGGCCGCCAGCCCAGTGCCGCCTCCAGCGTCTCCTCCCCACGCCGCACGGTCACCGGCACCGGGCTGTCCCGCCAGACCTCGGCGGCGGCGTAGGCCGCGCAGCCCGAGGCGTGGTCGCCGGGCAGCAGTTCCACGCCGGCGAGGCGCAGGAGCTCGTCGCCGAGCTGGAGCCCGGCCTCTTCTGCAGCGCTGCCCTGGAGCAGTCCCGTGATGGTGTGGGTGGGCTCGCCGCGACTCCAGGTGAGCCCCAGCTCGTGCCGCGCGGCGCTGGGATCGGCGCCTCCTCGCGGGATCCAGCGAGCCTGGCCGCCCGGGACGTCGACGACGACCGTGAAGTGGCGGAGGAACTCGAAGCCGAGCATGGCCTCGGCGAACTCGCTCGGCTCCACGGCCACGGGCACGCCGCTCAGGGCCAGCTCGCCCAGGGTCAGCTCCCCGATCCTGGCCAACCACTCGGTGCCCGTGGCCGGGCCGCCGAGTCCGATGCCGATCTGGCCGTGCCGCGCCACCTGCCCAGGCCCACCCACCTGGCGTCCCAGGGCCTCGAAGGTGGGCTGGGTGAGCAGGGTCTCGCTGTCGTTGCCGATGCCCAGCTCCAGCCAGGAGGCCTGTCCCTCCACGGTCGCCTGGACCTCCAGGTGCACGTCGCCCTGGGGCACCCCGTCCAGGGGCCTGCGCCGCAGGGCCACCGGCGTGCCCCCGGGGGCCAGGGCGTCACTGCTGTGGGCCAGGCGCAGGGTCTGCCCGGCGAGGTCGAGCTCGAAGGGGTGGCGATCGAGCACGCTGCGAGCCGGGAAGAGTCCCGTGCCGAGCACCCCGTCCACCGGCGGACAGAACAGGTCCAGGGCGGGCAGGTCCACCACGAGCGCCTCGAGGCCGTCGAGGGGCTCTGCGCCGAGCCACAGGGTCGGGAGCGCGGCCAGACCCGCCACCATGGCCTGGCCGTAGCCGTCGTCCAGCTCCCCGAGGACCTGGCGCTGGAGCCCGTGGCGCACGGCGATCTCCACCCGCAGCAGGGTCGGGCTGCTGGTGGACAGCACGAGCCTCAGAGGGTCCTGGTCGGGCCCGAGACGGGCCTGCACGATCACCGAGCCGTCGACCACCTCGACGGGCACCTCCCAGGCGCCGGCGTCAGGGGCTGCGGCCTCGGGAGGAGGGGCGTCCCCGGCGCCACAGGACAGCAGGAGGAGCGGTGTCCAGATCACGCGGGGAGCCTACCAGTCCAGCCAGGACGTCAGCGCGAGGTGGCGCCTCACCGGCGGGTGATGGTCACCAGCGCCGTGGTCGCTCCGTAGCCGTCCAGGTTCAGTGCCGAGGCGCCGAACTCGGCCCTGGAGCTGGTCGAGGACCAGCCGGTCGGGCAGGCCACCGCGGGCATGGTGAAGTCCAGCCCCACCGCGAGCCACGTGTAGCGGTTGCTGTCCATGGGATCAGGGTCCTGGTTGTCCACGAACCACGTCGCGTTGGCCCGCTGGCCGAGGGCACCCGACGGATCGATGCACTCGTCCGCTGTCTCGCCGATGATCTCCACCGAGGCCAGCCCGCCTGGCGCGGTCTCGTTGGCGCTGGCGATCAACACCACCGTGTCGGTCAGGCCAGCGGTCATCGACACCGGCTGGGTGGTCACCAGCTCGTCGGCCACGACCTTGCCGCTGGCGTTCTGGATCGCGACCCAGAGCCGGACCTCGGGTGGGGTGGGGTCGGGCTCCGGGAACTTGTCTTCGCCGGAGAGGGACTCCGACTCACCGTCGGCGGTGACCAGGGCGCTCGTGAGCGCCTCGATGAGCTCGTCTTCGTAGAGCTCGTAGGCCACCTCCTCCATGGGGACCTTGTCGGTGTCTTCGGCCTTGTCCAGGTCGTCGGCGGCGAGGGCGTGGGCTGCGACGAGCGAGAGAATCATGGGGGCTCCGAGTGAGGGGTGTGCACCCAGGGTGGGCCGCGGCAAGCCGCACCGGTACTCGCATCGCCGAGGGGGCCTGGATCGTCTCGCTGGGGGGATCCAGGCCCACGCCCAGGAGTGGCCGCAGGACGTGGCTCGCCTTTGGTCGGTGCCCGACGGGCCGTTAGAGCGGAGGGGTGTTCCTGACCTCCCGGATCTGGTGGGTGCTCGTCGCCGGACTCTCCGGCTGCTCGGACGCCAGCGAGCCGGACCCTGTCCGGGTCTACGCGGCAGCGTCCACCACCGACGCCATCTCCGAGGCGCTCGCGGAGCTCGAAGCCGCTGGCGGTCCCGTGATCCAGGCCTCCTTCGGCGCCAGCTCGACCCTGGCACGGCAGCTGGAGCACGGCGCCCCCGCGGACCTCTTCCTGTCCGCCAGCCCGGCCTGGATGGACCGCCTGGAGCAGGTGGGCCGGGTGGTGCCGGGGACCCGCACCGATCTGCTGAGCAACCAGCTGGTGCTGGTCGCGCCCGCGGGCGAGCAGCCCCTGGGCCCGGACCTGGCGCTCGCCGACCTGCTGGCGGCCAGGCTCGCCGAGGGCCGGCTCGCGCTGGCCGATCCGGACCACGTGCCCGCTGGCCAGTACGCCCGCCAGGCCCTGGAGGCCCTGGGGCTCTGGGAGGGGGTCGAAGACCGGCTGGCCCCGGCCGGCGACGTGAGGGCCGCGCTGGCCTGGGTCGAGCGGGGAGAGGCACCCCTGGGCCTGGTCTACCGGACCGATGCCCTGGTCTCGGACCGGGTGGTCACCCTGGCCACGCTGCCCGCAGACCTCCACCACCCCATCGCCTACCCGGTGGCCGCGGTCGGCGAGGGAGACGCCGTCCGGTCGGCCCTGGCCTTCCTCACCGGCGAGCAGGCCGCCGCTGTCTTCGCTCGCCACGGCTTCGGGCGCCCCTGATGCTCACCCCCCTGGAGCTCGAAGCCCTGCGGCTCTCCCTGGTGGTGTCGACCTGGTCCGTGCTGGTCAGCCTGCCCCTGGGCATCGCCGTCGCCTGGGTCCTGGCGCGGCGGGACTTCCGGGGGAAGACCGCGCTGGACGGGCTGGTCCACCTGCCCCTGGTCCTGCCGCCCGTCGTGGTCGGGTACGTGCTGCTCGTGCTGCTCGGTCGCCAGGGACCCCTGGGGGCCTGGCTGGAGCAGGCCTTCGGCCTGACCCTGGCGTTCACCTGGCGGGGCGCGGTGGTGGCGGCCGCGGTCGTGGCCTTCCCCCTGATGGTCCGGGCCATCCGGCTGAGCCTCGAAGCCGTCGACCCGGGCCTCGAAGCGGCCGCCCGCACCCTGGGAGCGAGCGCGACCCGGGTCTTCCTGACCATCACCCTGCCCCTGGCGGCCCCCGGGGTCCTGACCGGGGCCCTGCTGGCCTTCGCCCGGTCCCTGAGCGAATTCGGGGCCACCATCACCTTCGTCAGCGCGATCCCCGGCGAGACCCGGACCCTGCCCCTGGCGCTGTACGGCCTGACCCAGGTGCCGGGCCAGGAGGCGGCGGCGGCCCGGCTCTGCGCCATCAGCATCGCGGTGGCCCTGGTGACCCTGGTGGCCAGCGAGTGGCTCGCCCGGCGCATGCGCGCACGGCTGGAGGGCTGATGCTCGAAGTCGCCTTCCGCCGCCGCCAGGGAGACTTCCAGCTGGACGTGCGCTTCGAGGGGCCCGCGGGCATCACCGGCCTGTTCGGGCCCTCCGGGGCCGGCAAGTCGACGGTGCTGCACGCCATCGCCGGGCTGGCCCGGCCCGACCAGGGGCGCATCAGTGTGGGTGGGCAGGTGCTCTTCGACCACGAGGCGGGCATCGACGTGCGGGTGCACCGCCGGCGGCTGGGCTGCGTGTTCCAGGACCCCCGCCTGTTCCCCCACCTCGACGTGGCGGCCAACCTTCGGTACGGCCTGCCCCGAGATCGCGCACCCGGCGTGGACTTCGACGACCTGGTGGCGCGGCTGGGCATCGCCCACCTGCTGGCCCGCAGACCCGCGGCCCTGTCCGGCGGCGAGGCCCAGCGGGTGGCCATCGGGCGGGCGCTCCTCACCGGGCCGCGCCTGCTCCTGCTCGACGAGCCCCTCGCGAGCCTGGATCCGGGTCGCCGGGCGGAGCTGCTGCCGTTGTTGGCCGAGCTCCCCCAGCGGCTCGGCGTGCCGATCCTGTGGGTCAGCCACAGCATGGACGAGCTGCTCCAGATCGCGGACCAGCTGGTGCACATCGTCGACGGTCGGGTCGCCGACGCCGGCACGGTGGACGAGGTGGCCGGTCGCCTGGCCCGGGAGCTGAGGGGGGCCTCGATCGTGGCCGCCACGGTGGTGGGCCACGAGCCCGAGGCGGGCCTGACCCGGCTGGACCTGGCGGGGCAGTCGGTGGCCGTGGAGCAGCTGGCCGCCGCTCCGGGCACCACGGTGCGGCTCCGGGTGGAGTCCGACGACGTGATCCTGGCCTTGACGCGGCCCACCGGACTGAGTGCCCAGAACGTCTTCGAAGCCACGGTGGTCGCCCTGGAGACCGAGGGCGGACACGTGGCGGTGCACCTGGACGTGGGCGTGCCCCTCGTGGCCATCGTGAGCCACCGGGCCGTGCGCACCCTGGAGCTGGCCCCCGGCAAGGCGATCTTCGCCCTGGTGAAGGCGCTGTCCCTGCGAGCGCCCGGACTCTACTCGATGTAGCCGAGCTCCCGCAGCAGGGCCTGCTGGGCGTCGTGGTCCTGGATCGCGGCGCAGTCCAGAGCCCGGGGCAGCCCGGACTGGAGGGCGGCCAGCGGGGCGTCCTCGACCGTCGCGGTCGGGCCGTCCACGGCGAAGGGCGGCGCTTCCTCCACGCACCCGGCGTCTCGGCACGTCACCCTTCGGCCGACCTCGTAGCGCACGGCCTCGACCTGGCTGGCCCACCCGCCGCCGAAGCGCTCGGACCAGAAGGGGTTGGCCGTGGAGACTGCGACGGGGCCGGGCCCATCGAGGGGCTGGTCGAGCACCAGATCGTGCAGCAGCGCGGTGGACAGCGGCCCCTCGGGCAGCTGGGTGTCGAAGCCGACGGCGGCGATGGGCACTCGGATGAGGGGATCCCAGACGCCGTTGCCGTGGCTGACGAAGCCGCCCTCACCGAGCATCTCGCCGTGGTCCGAAGTGACCACCAGCCGCAGCCCGTCGGGGCGGTGCTGCCGCGCCAGGGCGAGCACCTGGCCGAGCTTCTGGTCCGCCCGCCAGACCCCGTGATCGTAGAGGTCGTCGTACCGGGCTCGCAGCGGCCCCTCGGGCTCGTCCCGGAGCTCGTCCCAGGACTCGTCCAGGGCCGGGTGGGGCTGGGCGGGCAGGAAGGGGTGGCCCTCCGGGATCTCGGCCAGGCGCCGGTGGGCGTCCATCACGTTGACGAACAGGGCCAGCGGCCGGGGGTCCTCTGCGGCCAGGGCTTCGCCGGCCAGGGCGGCCAGGCTGTGGGCCGGGTCCAGCAGGTCCGCCCGCTTGTGGAGCTGGACCCAGGTCCCGCAGCCGCCGGTCAGCCCGAAGGCATCGCTGACCGCCTTGTTCTCGGTGAGGCAGACCGTGCGCCAGCCCTGGTCCTGGAGGGTGTGGAGCCAGGTGGAGGCGGTCAGGGTGCCGACCGGCGCCTCCTCGTAGACGGTGGCGCAGTCGCCCTGGACGCTGTCGTACCGGTGGGCGCCGTGCTCCCAGACCGCCCGACCGGACAGGAAGCTGGCGTGGGCCGGCACGGTCCAGGAGCCGGGGGAGATGCCGTCGCAGCGGAGCTGGGCGCCCTCCGCGACCAGGCCTTCGAGCACCGGGCTGGTGGGCCGGTGGTGGCCACAGGCGGACAGGCGGTCGGCCCGCACGGTGTCGGCCACGAAGAACACCAGCGTGCGGCTGTCGGGTGAGGTGTCGGGAGCGGGCCCCGGGTCCCGGTCCAGCCGCTGGATGGGCGGGGGCTCGAAGGCGGGGGCCGCGGGGGCAGGGGAGGGGGCCCCGGGATCCGGGGAGGAGCACCCCGCCAGGGCCACCACGAGGACCGGCAGCACCGGCGCCGTCACCGGGTCTCGCCGAGTCGCGCGAGGAACGGCGCCTCGCGAGCGGGGTCGTCGTTGTGGTCGAAGTAGTACGCCTTGTACTGGGCGTACTCCCGGGCGACCTTGTCGTCGGGCATCTGGTCGAGGTGGGCGATGTACTGGTCCAGGAAGGCCTCGAAGTCCACGAACCGCGCCCCACGCTCGGCCAGGACCCGCATGATCTCCCGGCGGTAGGTCATGATCCGGCCGCCCATGCCCTCCCCCAGGGTGATCCTGGTGAGCTGGGGCGTGGGCATCTCGATGCGGAAGTCGAGAGCCAGGTCGATGTTCCGCTGGCGCAGGTACTCCAGGGTGGCCTTCTTGCCGTGGCCGACCCGGCTGCCGGGCACGTTGTCGAGCCGGGCCAGCTCGTGGTCGGTCAGGCCCACGTGGCCCTCGAGGGCGTAGGGCACGTCGCCGTAGTACATCAGCATCGCCTGGGTGCCGTAGAACACCACCCGGGTGTCGGTGTCGGCGAAGAGGCCGCGCAGCACCTCGCCCTGGCGCGAGGCTTCGGTGAGGGCCACGGTGGGGTACCAGCTGCGCTCTTCGACCACGCCGTCGATGCCTTCGATGTCGAGCAGTCCGGCGGGCTGCACGGCCAGGCCCAGGCCGGCGAGCAGCGCCAGCCCCCCGGCGTGCCCAGCGCGAGTCGGCAGGGCGGACAGGCCCCGCTCCAGCGCCAGCAGCAGCAGCGGCGTGATCGGCAGCAGGAAGCGGGCGAACATGAAGTCCCCGCCCACCTTGAGCACGTGCAGCACCCACGCCGCCACCAGGGCTCCCAGGAGCAGGGGCGCCCGCGCACCGGCCCAGCCCTCGCCCCCAGGACCCCGGCGGAAGGGCCAGGCCAGGGCCACCACGAGCCCGGGGATCAGCGCCCAGTAGATGCCGAAGTAGAGCCGCACGAAGGCCCACCCCCGGGCCCACTGGGCGTCGTCGGCGTCCTTGGCGTAGAAGGTGTTGGGCAGCAATTCACCGTAGAACTGGAGCTTCCACAGCAGCCACGGACCGAGCAGGAGCACCCCCGGCGCGGCGGCTCGGAGCCAGCGCCCGGCGCGGCCCGGTCCGGCCCCGATGCCAGCCGAAGCCCAGGCCAGGGCGTAGACCAGGGCCCCCTCGGGCCGGGTCAGGGTGGACAGGGCGCCGAGCACGCCCACGGCGATCCAGTGCCGCTCCGACCGGGCCTCGATCGCGGCGACGACCGTGGCCGTCACCAGCAGGGTGAACAGGGTGGTCTCCAGCCCGCTGGTGGCCCAGCTCCGGTGGTGGAGGTGCAGGGCCGCGCCCGCCATCGCGAAGGAGAGCCAGGGCTCCGGCCGGCCCAGGTCTCCCGCCATGGCCCGAGAGGTCCGGGCGAGCACCACCAGCAAGGCGGTGAACACGGCGAGACCCCCGGCGGTGACGAAGGCCTCGGGGGCGGCGCCCAGGGCCATCGCCCCGGCGGTCATCAGCGTCCAGAGGAAATTCGTGTAGCCCTCGGTCGCTTCCCCCACGTTGAACACCAGCCCGTGGCCCTGGACCAGGTGCTCGGCGTAGCGGAAGCTGATGAAGGCGTCGTCGCAGATCCAGGCGAGGCGGCTGGCGTCCCACACCGCCACCAGGCCGACCACCAGCGAGGTCGTGACCAGGGCGGGGGACCAGCGTGTCGAGAACGCGTCGGTCAACGGCGGAACCCGGTCGGGTGCAGGTCGAAGGCCAGGCTGACCCGCAGGTCGGTGCCCCGCAGCGGCAGGGTGCGGTGGAACAGGGCCGACGGGAACAGGACCAGGGCGCCCTGCTGGGGACACACCACCCGCGGGGCCACGCTCGCCGACACCGGCAGGCCGTACCCGGCCCGGTCGAATTCGATCCAGCCCGCCTGCGTCGGATCCGCCCCGGACACCGTCGAGGGCACCTTCGCGTAGTACACACCGCTGAGCCATCCTGCCGGGTGGATGTGGGGCGCCTGGTGGCCCCCCTCGGACAGCACCGTGCCCCAGAGGTTGAGCTCGAAGTCGGTGGGCACCTGGAAGTCGCGGGGGTGGGACGGATCCGGGACCCGAGCGGCCAGGAAGCGGTCGAGCACCCGGCGCAGCAGGGCCTCGAAGCGGGCGATGACCGGGTGGTCGGCGGCGCTCAGGCGCGCGGTCTGGGAGCCGGCGGTGGTGGTGAGGCCCTCGGGCTCCCAGGTCAGGCTCGGGTGTGCGATCAGGGCCTCGGCCAGCTGGTCGTCGAAGCCCTCCGGCGCCTGGAGCGAGGTGACGTGGAGGTCGCGATCCGGGTCGAAGAGGGTCCTGCGAGCCCGGGTGTCGCCCAGCTCCCCCAGCGCCACCAGCATCAGGGACATTGCCGCGGTCCGCGGCCAGGGCGGTCTGGAGCGCGGCGCGGGCCTCGCCCGGGCGCCCGTCCCGCAACAGCGCGCTCGCCAGGTTGATCGACAGCTGGGGATCCTGTGGCCGCGCGGCCACCGCGCGGCAGAGCAGCGCCGCCGCCTCCCGCGGCTCTCCTTCGGCCAGGCGCATGCGTCCCAGGTCGTTCAGCGCGTCGGCGTTCCGCGGCTCCAGCGCCAGGGCCCGCTCCAGGTGGACCCGGGCCTGAGCGGTCTCGCCCGCGGTGCGCAGGGCGGTGCCCAGGCGGAATTGGAGCTCGTCGCTGCCCGGCACCAGGGCCACCGCGCGGCGGAAGGCGTCGACTGCGGCCTCGGGGCCTTCCACCACACCCACCGTGAGGCCCAGGTTGTACAGGGCGTCGACGTTGTCCGGCTGGAGGCGCAGGGCCTGGCGGTAGCTGGCCACGGCCTCGGCCGGGTCCCCGGCGGCCCGGTGGGCGTTGCCCAGGTTCACGTGCACGTGCGGCTGCTGCGGGTGGATGCGCAGAGAGCGGGACATCAGCCGGATGCCCTCGTGGGGGTCGCCGCTCTCCAGCGCGACCATGCCCAGGAGCTGGAGCGCGTCGACCTGGTTGGGGTCCCGGGCCAGGAGCTGGCGCAACAGCTCGCTCGCAGGCCCGGGCCGGCCGGCCTGGAGGTGGCGGACCGCTGCGTGCAGGGCGTCGGTGGGGGTCATGCCGCATCCTATCCAGGGACCCCTGCAGGCACCGACTCCCCGCCCGGGCTCGCCGCGGTCAGGCCATCGCGGCCAGCTCCTCCCGCTCCGCCGCGGAGAGCTCGATCTCGTCGGTCGGCTCGACCGTCAGCAGGTGGCGGCAGCTGGGGCAGCTGTCCGTGAGGGGGAACTGGGGGCCGTCGCCGTCGAGCACGATGGCGTCGCCGCAGTGGGGGCAGGTGACCCGGGCGTGGTCCACGTGGTCGCGGATCTGCAGGGCGTAGGCGGCGAGCAGCAGCCCGAGGCTGGGGAAGAGCACCGGGCCGTAGAACTGCACGAAGGGGATGAGCGCGGTGGTCAGGCCGAGCACCACGCCGACCACGAGGTAGAAGGAGGCCTTGGTCCAGCGCCAGGACCGGGAGTGGTGGACCACGTGGCCGAGGCCGACGGAGCGGTGGCCGAATTCGTCGCGGACGAGGATGGGCTGGGCGTGCATGACACCTCCGAGTGCGGTCGCACCGGGCGTCTGTCCGCGAGCCTTCTTGGGGGAGGCGCCTTCCTGGCCGGGACCTCGCGGAGGGGGAGGCGCCCGGTGACGAGCTGGGGGGCTCGATCAGTGTAGGGGTGGATCCGGGCGTTCGAGCTCTCTTTTTGAGTCCCTCGGCCCAGCCCGGGTCGCGGAACCCGGGCGGGCCAACCCCCCTCGGGGCCTGTCAGACCGACGCCTGCTGCCGGATCACCTTCGCCAGCACCGGCACCTTGCGGGAGGGCTGGGCGACGAAGGGGTTGTTGCCGTCGAGCAGGTAGCCGGCGAGCACCGAACAGATCTGCGCCTTGATCGCCGGGTCCTGGTTCGCGGAGAAGAAGATGTCGGGCAGGTCGCCGCTGTACCAGCCGTCGATGAAGGAGCGGTACACGCCGATGGCCCCGATGAGGGGCTCGGCGTAGGCGGTCTGCCAGTCGACCCGGGTGCCCTCCAGCTCGTCGGCCACCAGGCCCGCCGCGAGCACGGCGGACTCCAGGGCCACGGTGACGCCGGCGGAGAAGACCGGGTCCAGGAACTCGCCGGAGTTGCCGACCAGGACCCAGCCGGGGCCGTGCAGCGCGTTGACGGAGGTCGAGTAGCCGTCCATGAGCACCGGGGGCATGGTCATCTCGGCGTTCTCCAGGCGCCGGGCGGTGTTGGGCTCGTCCCGCAGCATCGCCCACAGGCGCTCCGTCAGGCTGCCTTCGTACCGGGCCATGAACTCCGGGGTGCCGACGACACCGACGGAGGTCTGGCCGGTGCTGAAGGGGATGACCCAGACCCAGGCGCCGTCGTCGTGCATGCAGACCCAGGTGCGACCGGCGTCCAGCCCCGCCTCCCGCACGTCGCCCGCGAACCAGGCGAAGAGGCTGTGGCGCTTGGGCAGGGTGCTGGGGATGTCCAGGTCCAGCAACCGCGGCAGCACGCGGCCGTAGCCGCTGGCGTCGACCACGAAGCGAGCCTCGATCGTGACCTGCTGGCCCTGGTCGTCGACCACGGTGACGCGGGAGGGGGGACCGGGCTCGACCCGGGTCACGGTGTGCTTGAAGCGCAGGTCGATGCCCATCGCCTGGACAGTCCGGGCCAGGCCGAGGTCGAAGTCGCCGCGAGGCACCTGCCAGGTCCAGGTCCAGCCCTTGGTGAATTGGTCGGCGAAGTCGAAGCTGGAGAGCTCGTCGCCTCGCAGGAAGGCGGCGCCGTGCTTCTCGAGGTAGCCGCAGTGGTTGGCGTCCTCCAGCAGGCCAGTGGCGTCCAGCAGGTCCATGCTGCGGGGGAGCAGGCTCTCGCCGATGACGAAGCGAGGGAACTCGGACCTCTCGAGCACCAGGACGCTGTGCCCTCGCTTGTGCAGGATGGAGGCGGCTGCGGCACCGGCGGGACCGGCTCCGATCACGAGGGCGTCGACGTGGGTGGGCATGGAATTCAAGGCGACCTCAGTGGGGGTGGACCGAGGACGTATGAGGGGGCCCGAGGGCCACAATCCGCCGGTTGACCGATGTCGGTCAGCGCAGGGCGAAGCCCCAGCTGTAGCTCTCCCCCCGGTAGGAACAGGTCACCCCGTCCGACCACGCCCAGGTCCAGTCCAGCCGGGCCCCTTCGCAGTACTCGCCGGCGTAGTCCGCGAGCTGGCCCTGGGCACCGCCGGTCCAGTCGTTGTCGCAGGCGTACTCCTCGAAGACGCCGCCGTTGTAGGCGTAGTTCACGCAGCCCATCGTGCGGGTGTCGTCGTGGCTGAAGTAGTGGCCCTGCTTGAAGGCGGAGCCGGCCTCGCCGATGGCGAGGTTCAGGGCCGTCTCCTGCCAGGTCCCCTGAGGCTGGGCCGCCGAGAACCACTCGCCGTCCAGCCGGTTGAACACGGCGATCTCGCCGTAGGCCACGCAGGCCAGGTCCACCGAGAAGTCGTCGGTGGCCGGGTCCCCGCGAAACCCCAGGCCCAGGGCGGTGCCCGCGGAGGCTGGCTGCCACCCGGCGAGGGTCCAGCCCCCGCCGTCGGTGGTCTGATCGCACCAGAAGGTCTCCGGCGCGCCGGAGCCACAGGGGTCCAGGGCGGTGAGCCCGTCGTCGGCCGCGAGGCCCAGCGCCAGGGCCTCCAGGCAGCTGACGCCGCAGCTGATCCGGGTGGGGTCGGTGTCGTCGCAGTCCCCGGCCGCCGCGACGTGGTCGGTGGGCGGGTCGCAGGCCAGGGTCTCGGTGTCCCCGTCACCCCAGCCGTCGCCGTCGTCGTCGCGGTACCAGCGGCTCCGGTCCACCGCGTCCTGGTCGGCGTCGCCGCTGCAGTCGTCGTCGACCCCGTTGCACACCTCCTCGGCGCCGGGGTGGATCGCGGGGTCCCCGTCGTCGCAGTCCCCGTCGCAGGTGGTCGCGCCGTCGCTGTCGTCGTCCCGCAGGCCCGGCTCGCCGTCGCAGTCGCGGTCGATCGGGTCGCAGGGGTCCTCGCTGGCGGAGGGGTGCACGCTGGGGTCGCCGTCGTCGCAGTCGCCGTCGGTGCTGGCGAAGCCCGTGAGGGGCTCGCAGCCCAGGCGGGCCTCGCCCGTCCCGTGGCCGTCGCCGTCCAGGTCCACGAACCAGTCGGTGGGCTCGGCGCAGTCCTCGAGCACCACCTCGCCCCCGGTGCAGCCCACCGCCCACAGCCAGAGGGTCACGGGCGCTCCGCCCAGGCCCGCAGGGTCTCGGGGCGGTCCTCGGTCCAGGCCAGGGTGCAGGCCAGCCAGCGCTCCCGGTCGTCCACGGTCCAGTTGGTGTGGGTCTCCAGCTCGGCGTGGGGGTCGAGCAGCTCCCGGGTCGCTTCCATCTCCCCGACCACGTCGGCCCGCGCCATCCAGTCCGCGATCTCCTCGACCTTGGCCACCAGGTCCGTGCGGCAGGTGCTGTCGGACTGGCAGAAGCGCATCAGCCAGCCGGCGGCGGACCAGGTGAGGGTGTCCCCGTAGGTGTTCGCGCAGTCCGCCGAGGCCGCCGAGGGCGGGTAGACGTAGGTCCAGGTGGAGTCCGCGCCCCACGGAGACAGGAAGAGCCGGTCGGTGAGGGGGTCGTGGTAGACGAAGAAGTTGTTGAGGTTGAAGCTGTAGCTGTCGGGGTGGGAGACGCTCAGCTCCAGCGCCAGGTACGTGACCAGGGCCTCCCAGTCGAAGGCCTCAGCCAGGGCCTCGGCGGTGCCGACGGCCACCGCCTCGCAGCCCCGGGTGATGCCGCTCGGATCGAAGGCGCTGCCGGTCTCCTGGAGCTCGAAGCAGGTGCAGTCCCCGGTGAAGTCGCAGCTGCGGGTCATCTCGTAGAGTCCGCCGTTGGAGCCGGGCCAGGTGTGATCCATGAAGTCGTCGTCCATGGACTCCAGGACCGCGTAGAGCCCCAGCAGCTCACCATTGAGGGTCACCGAGGCGTAGCCGGTGCGCGGCGCCGGGTTGCCCTGCTCCCGCCAGGTCCAGTAGGCCATGGTCTCGGCCATCATCGTGGCGTCCCAGACCTCGTTGTTGAGGGTGAGCCGCTCCAGGCCGTGGAAGGTCCGGCCCGGCACGTACTCGCCGAACTTGACCTTCCAGGCGGGCTTCTCGTCGATGGTCTGGAAGCTGGCGCTGCCCTTCAGGCGAAAGGCGACGTCCTGCCAGATCTGGTCCTGCCAGGTCAGGGTGCCGGAGACCCAGGCGGTCGGCTCGGCCCGCAGGGCGTCGATGGCCTCGCTGTCCAGGGCGAAGGCCAGGTCGTGGACCACGGTGCGGTCGTAGGTGAAGGCGTCGGGCCCGCCGACCGGCTCCGGGGGCTCGACCGCCGCCTCGGCCTGGGCCACCATGGCCACCCTGAGCGCCGGCCCTTCCGACGGGGTGAGGGTCAGGGTGCCTCGGTGGGCCCCGGTGGTCTGGGAGGCGAAGCCCACCACCAGCACCTCCTCCTGGCCCGGGTCCAGGGTCGGGTCCAGCAGGCCGACGGACCAGGTGTCGGGGTCCGACAGGGCCAGGGCCTCGACCCGCACGGTGCCGCCGCCGTCGTGGGTGAGCAGCAGCTCGCCCGTGGCCAGCTCGCCGGCGGCCACGGTTCCCAGGTCCAGGGTCGCGGTGGACGCGGTCAGGGTGGCGGGGTCCGCGGCACAGGCCAGGAGCAGGGGGAGGAGGGCGGCCACGCCCCAGGGTACCGCTCAGGCGGCGCGGCCGGCCAGGACGCCCGGGCCGGCGGGGGCTGAGCACCCGCTACCAGGCCACGACCGGGTCTTGGCCCGGCGCTGGCGGACTCGTCCCAGCCGAACAGGGTCTGTCCAGGCCCGTGACCACCCCCTGGACCCACCGCGCGAAGGCGACGTAGTCCTCCTCGGGGGTCTCGTAGGCCTCGTCGGCGCCCACGTGGAGCCACGGGCCCGGTGTGAGCACTGCGACCTCGCCGGAGCTCCCTCTCAGAGGTTGATCCGCCCCAGGTACCCGATCTGGAACAGGAGCTGCACGGGCCCGCCGTCGCCGACGCCGAAGCCCCAGCCGGACTCGAAGTAGAAGCCCCGCTGCAGGCGGATCGAGTAGCCCACGCCGCCCCAGATGTAGTCGAAGGTGCCGGTCATCACGCCGGCGTGCACGCCCACGACGTGGTTGTGGCGGGAGCCGGGATCGAACTCGTAGCCGAAGAGGCCCTGGACCCCGGCCACCATGCCGGTGCCCAGATCGGGGGTGTAGCCGAAGGTGAAGCGGGCCCCGACCCGGTCGTAGAAGTAGCCCACGATGCCGTTGAAGCCCCCGGGCGTGCCGACGGTCAGACCCAGCTCGATGTGGTGCTTGGGCTCGGCGTCCAGGTCGTCGCTGGCCAGGGCGGGAGGGCTGGCGAGAAGCGGGAGAAGGGCGGTCAGCATGGGGGGAGCCTCCAGATCCCCAGGCTACACGCCGCGGCCGCCGGGGGCCCTGGTCTGACTACCGGCACGGCGCCTTCAGCTCGCTCCACCTCTCGTCCAGTCCGACTGCCAGTCCTGGCCTGCGCCCCACCACTGCCGCGCCCTCGCCTCGAAGTCTCCTCCACCCGTTGTGAAGCGATCCATACGCAGAAGATTGCGCGTCAGCGGATCCGCAGGGTATCCTGCCCCGTGCCTCACGATCCGGCCGAAGGCTTCCTGCGCTGGAAGCACCGCGTCGTCTACTCGCTTCTCCGAGGCGCGGTCCGTGTCTCCCTGCGGCTCCAGCTCCCGATGGACGCTGTGGTCGAGCTCCTGCGCATGGCCTACTTCCAGGAGGCGCGAGACGTGAAGGGCCTGGATCTGGCCGTCATCGCCGAGCTCTTCGGCAAGTCCCTGCGCACCGTCTCGAGCCTGCACCATCGCTACCGCGAGGACTTCTTCGCCCCGGAGCGCGAGGTCGCCTTTCGGCGCGAGCTGGCCGCCGCCCTCGCCGCCGGTCCACGCACCCGCGACGAGCTGGGTGAGGCCTTCGCCGACCGGGGCGCGGCGGAGCTCGAAGCCGCCCTGGCGGACCTCGTGCGCGACGGGCGGGTGCTCCGGGCCGACGGTCGGTGGCACCGGAACCCCGAGGACCACGACTTCTTCGCCGGCGCCGATGCTTCGGCGCGCATCGACGGGCTGAACCGCCAGGTGGACATCCTGACGGAGACCGCGTGGGCCCGCCTGCTGGCCCCCCAGGCCCCGCGCTCGGCCCTGGCTCGGTCCTATGTGTTCGCCGCGACCCCCGACGACTTCGCCGCGCTGCAGGAGGAGCTCCTGGCCTTCCTCAGGGCCCGCGCGATCGCCGTCGACGCCGCCGCCCACGAACAGGGCGTGCACAACCGCACCGCCCTGACCCTCGCCGCCACCGTCCTGGAGGACGAGCCATGAGTCGATCGACCCTGTTGCTGACCCTGGCGACCCTCGCCGGCTTCGGTGGGGGCTGCTCGCCCCCGGATGGCACCGGCGACTCCGCGATGATCGAGATCACCGGGTACCTGGACGAGGACCAGGTGGTCGTCACCGCGAAGTCCCAGCCGAGCGCCGACACGACGGTGGAGGTCACGGTGCTCGGCGAGCCGGGCGCGGCCGTGGTGCCGGGCACCATCACGGTGGGCGTGGTCCGGACGGGGGACAGCGCGAGCAGCACCGCCACCGACGACGGGGCCTTCGTGGTCGAGGGGCTGGAGGTCCTGCTGGGCGACGTGCTCGAGGTCGGCCACAGCGAAGCGGGCGAGGGCGCCGTCGAGGTCGTGGCCGAAGCACTGGACGAGTTCCCTGCCCTCACCGAGGTCCACTGGGGGGCCTGGCACGAGCACGAGATCCTGCTCACCGTGCTGCTCGAGGAGGCCCTCCCCCACGGCACGAGCCTGGTCGCTTCCAACCTGACCGACCACCACGTGGGCTCGCTGGAGGCTGTGGGCGAGCGGGAGCACCAGGGCTGGGTGGTCGCGGCACCGGAGCACTGGATCCTGCTCTACGGGGTCGACGCGGAGCACCACGCCACCGTGGCTGTGGAGCTCCAGGCACCGGGCGCGGAACACACGAGCGAGTAGGCCGAGGCACGCCCGGCCTGGTTCCCCTGACGGCGGGTCCAGGCGAGCGATCGGGGCCGTCACTCCGCCAGATCGAGCTGCCCCATCATCCCTCGGTCCGCGTGCTCCAGCAGGTGGGTGTGGAACATCCAAGGTCCCGGGCTGGCGTAGGGCACGGCCAGGCGCACGGTGCTGCCGCGAGGCACCACGACCGTGTCTTCCAGGGTGGGGTGCTCCGGTGCCTGTCCGTCCAGGTCCAGCACCTGGAAGAAGGTCCCGTGGAGGTGGAAGGGGTGATCCCCGCCGGTGGTGTTGGTGATCGACCAGGTGGCCTGGTCGCCGACCGTGCCGGTCAGGGGCGTGTTGAAGGGCCAGAAGGCGTCGTCGATGGTGAAGACAGGCTCGCCGGTGCTCGCCACGCCCTCCCCCAGCACCAGGGTCTCCACGGGCCCGGCCGGATCCTCGTCGAGCAGGGGCAAGGCCGCCAGGGTCGGCAGGGCCCCGGGCTCCTCGGGCTGGTCCTGGACCTGGACCTGGACCAGGACACGCTCGTCCTCGATGGGCACGCCGAAGCCGCGGTCCCAGCCGCGGTCGACCAGCTCGGCGGCTCCAGCGTGGGACAGCTCGACGAGGACCTCCAGCCGATCCCCGGGGAACAGGACGAGCGGGTCGGCGGTCCACGGCTGGGGCACGGGCCCGGCATCGGTGGCCAGGACCGTCCAGTCCGCGCCCTCCAGGCCCAGGGCGAAGGCGCGGGCCACGGCAGTGTTCACCAGTCGCCAGCGCTCCAGCCCGCCAGCGCTGGCGATCGTGCGGCCGGCGGGCGCCCCGTTGACGGTGACGACGTTGCCCTGCCGCCCGGCCGCCACGTCGCTGGCGCGCTCTTCGGTCACCAGCACGCCGCCGTCCACCAGGACGTCGTCGAGCACGAAGACGCGATCGGCGTCGAAGGTCGGGCCGTCCGGGTCCAGCACCACCCCGCTGCCGTACAGGCCGCGCTCCACCTGGACCGGGGTGCGGACGTGGGGGTGGTACCAGAAGGTCTGGGGGTCGTCGACGAAGAAGCGGTAGGTGAAGGTCTCGCCGGGCTGCACGACCTGCTGGCTGGCCAGGGTGCCGTCCATCTCGTTGGGCAGGCGGGGCCCGTGGAAGTGGATGGTGCTGCTCTCGGGCAGCTGGTTGGTGAAGTCCACCACCAGCTCCTGGCCGGCGGTCAGCTCCAGGTGGGGGCCCGGGACGCAGGGAGCGCCGGCGCTGTCCCGGTAGGCCCACACCTCGGCCGGCTCTGCACCCGCGATGGCCAGGGTCGCCAAGGTGGCCGTGAGGCCCACGTGCACCACGTCGGGGTCCGGATCCAGGTCCGTGAAGCCCGGCAGCTCGGGGACCTCGGCCTCGGTGGGTTCGGTGGCCTGGCAGCCGAGCGCCAGCGCGAGGGTCAGCACGCTCAGTTGTCCGGGGCCCCGGCCGTGATCCAGCGCTTGATCAGGTCGAGCTCGTCGTCCGGCAGAGGGCCGGCGATCGGCATCGGCTGTGACGCGGAGCCCGGGTTCGGGCTGTCGCACAGGATCCCTCCGGTGACCACCTTCTGCCACAGGTAGCTGACCTCCAGGTTGCCCTTGGCGACATAGTGCCAGTTCAGCTCATGGTTGCCGTTGTCCGCGGTGCCGTTGACCTTGCACTGCCAGGACACCAGCTGGGTGAGGCGGGTGTAGAGGTCCCGGTCGTCGCAGCCGGTGGGCTCTCCGTCGTAGGTCGAGCCCAGGGGGGCGTCCTCCAGCGACAACCAGCCGTTGCAGCCGTTGTCCGCGTCCGCCGCGTAGGCGTCCCGGGCGTGGCAGCCAGCGGTGGCCGCGCCACAAGCGCTGTAGAAGAGCGGCACCACGTCGTCCTGGAAGCTGACCTCCTGGGGGCCGGTGCCGGTGTCGGCGGAGTCGGACCCGCCGCTGTCCGAGTCCAGGGTGGGGGCGGAGTCGAGGCCCGTGCCGTCGACATCGAGGGTTCCGCCGGTGCAGGCCAGGGTGAGCAGGAGCGACATGGTTCCTCCGGTGAGAGAGAGAAGTCACTATACGCAGTTTTTTGCGTGTTTGGGGGAGTGTTCCCACCAGTCGACCTCCAGCCCGACATCGTGGTCGCCCGCACCTGGCCGCTCGGGGCGGGGCACGTGCGGTCCGACGCCGTCTGTGACCGCGGGGCGAGCGCCTCCCAGTCCGCGAGCTCTCGGTCCGGGCCCAGGCGGTGGAGGGGCCCCAGATCGCGGCCCGTGTCAGCATCGGGTCCATGCTCCCGCTCCTGCTCGCTTGCACCGCCACCCCCGTCCCCACCGACACCTCCGAGCCCGCCCGGCCGGACCGCAACGACACCTCCTGGGTGGGCACCAACCTGACCGGGGTGGTCGACTGGTCCAGCGAGTGGCCCTTCGTGGACGCCTTCCGGGCCTCCCGACCCTGGATTGCCGGCAGCGAGACCGAGTGGGACGACGGTCGGGAGGTCCTGGTGGACGCCCGGGGCTGGCCCACCGAGGTCCTCGAAGGCCAGGTGGTCCGCACCCTGGTCATGTGGACCGAGGACGGCACGCCCTTTCCCGATGGCCGCTACACCGTGCTCTACGAGGGCAACGGCACCCTGGAATTCGAGTACGCCGGCACCCTGGATGCCGCGGCGAGCACCGACGGCCGGCTCCTGGTCGACGTGGACCACGCCGGCCAGCCCGGGGTCCTGATCAACCTGACCTGGACCGACCCGGCCGACCCGCTTCGGGACCTGAGGGTGCTGATGCCCGGCGGCTCCTGCGAGGCCGATGCCTTCACCTGGTGCGACGACGCCACCCCCTGCGCCGACGGCGCGACCTGCCTTCCCTTCGAGCAGACCTGGGAGGCCCAGCCCTTCCACCCGGACTTCCTCCGGGACGTTGAGCCCTACCGGGTGCTGCGCTTCATGGACTGGATGGACACCAACAGCTCGACCTGGTCCAGCTGGGAGGATCGGCCCCAGCTCTCCGATGCCCGTTGGCGGGACGACGGGGTGCCCGTCGAAGTCATGGTCCAGCTCGCCAACACGGTCCAGGCCGACCCGTGGTTCACCCTGCCCCACCTGGCTGACGACGGGCTGGTCCAGGCCTTCGCCGAGGAGGTCCTGGCCACCCTGGATCCCCACCACACGGTCTGGGTAGAGCGCTCCAACGAGGTCTGGAACACGCTGTTCGACCAGGCCGACCACGCCCGGGAGCAAGGCATGGCGCTGGGCCTGAGCGACGACGACTACCAGGCCCAGCTCTTCTGGCACAGCCGGCGCTCGGTGGAGATCTTCGAGCTGTTCGAGGAGGTCCTCGGTGGCACGGACCGCCTGGTGCGGGTCCTGGCGGCCCAGTCGGCCAACCCCTGGACCGGCGAGCAGGTCCTGGGCTTCGAAGACGCCTGGAAGCACGCCGACGCGCTGGGTATCGCCCCCTACTTCGGTGGGGAGTGGGGCGGTGCCGACCGGCTCGCCGAGGTCTCGGCCCTGTCCGTGGACGAGCTCCTGGCCCTCCTGGAGACCGAGTCCCTGCCCGAGGCCCTGGCCGAGGTCGAGGCCAACCGGGCCGTGGCGGACACCTTCGGCCTGGCCTTGGTGGCCTACGAGGGGGGCCAGCACCTGGCCGGCACCGGCGGCGCCGAGGACGACGAGGCGCTCAACGCCCTGTTCGACGCGGTCAACCGGGACCCCACCATGGGCCGGCTCTACGGGGACTACCTCCAGGGCTGGCAGGACCGGGGCGGCGACGTGATGGCCCACTTCGTCCACTGCGGTCGGTGGTCGAAGTACGGCCGCTGGGGGGCCCGGGAGCACCAGTACCAGCCCCGGGACGAAGCCCCCAAGCTCGACGCGATCCTGGCGGTGATCGAAGACTCCCCCTGACGGGCGGACCGCCACTCCAGGGACGCTCGGAGTGCGGTGAACGCCACCTTCGCGAGGTCTCCTGGGGGTCGCCTCCCCGATCCCACCTGAGAGGTCCGGGTCGAACGCGCTTCGACGGAGTGGTTGCCTCGGGGAGTGGCTTCGAATTGCCTGTCCCCCACCGACCTGGGGCAGGCCTACGAGACCTTCCAGGTCCGCGGAGTCGGCGGACCGCCGTAACGATCTCTGCAGTAGAATGCCGAGATCTATCACTCTGCGTCGAGTCCTAGGTCTTCGTTCCGCCCCGATGCCGACCCCCGCGGGTTCGTGGACTGGCCCCAGGAGGCCCTGGCGGCGGTCGGCCTGACCGAGCCCGTGGCGCCCCTCGGCGCGGCCTGGCTCGTGTCCCGCCTGGGCCTGGCGGTCCTGCCCCACCACCGCTGGTCCTACGTGGCGGCCAGCGGCGCCGCCCGGGAGTTCGAAGGAACCCACGGTCGGGTCGTGATCTATCGGCGGGGCTTCCGCGAGGGCCGGGCCGAAGAGACCGGCACGGCCCCCCCCAGCTTGTCGAACACGCGCTCTTCGCCCTGAAGCAAGACGGCCCGAGCCTGGAGATCCTGGGGGCGATGTTCGACCGGATCGAGGCCGAGCCCTTCCAGCACGCCCTGACCTCGTCGCTGAGACAGACCCCCACCGGCAAGTACCTGCGCCGGCTCTGGTGGTTCTACGAAGGCCTGACCGGCCGCCGGCTCCCCGTCGACGACATCTCGGTGGGCAACTACGTGCCGCTGCTGGACCCCACCCGCTACCACACGGGCCGGCCCGTGCGCAGCCGCCGGCACCGGGTGATCGTGAACCTGCTGGGGTCGTTGGCCTTCAGCCCGATGGTGCGACGGACCTCCAGGGTGACCGCGGCCAGCGCGCTCAGGGTGCTCTCCGGGTCTCCGTCAGCGCCAGGACCACGCCGGGGTTCGCCTGCTCCGTGCCGCGGTCCCCGATCGGTTGGCCCGAGCAGGCGATCGTCAGCCACCCAAGCACCACGGTCACCTCTCAGGTCGCTGGACGCCGGTTGCTCGACGTTGGTCCCTCGGCATGTTGACCTGGATCCGGATCGCCTGCGCCCCCTGCGAACACTGGCTCGTCGAAGTGGCGTTGACCGGCGGGGATTCACCGGCACCATGGGCCGGCTCTACCGGGACTACCTCCAGGGCTGGCAGGAGCGGGGCGGCGACGTGATGGCCCACTTCGTCCACTGCGGTCGGTGGTCGCGGTACGGCCGCTGGGATCGTGTCAGCCTACTCCTGGAGCGTCAGGGCGACGGGCAGGCACGGCCCGTGCCACTGGAGCCCACCGGTGAGAGGGTCCGTCAGGCCGCGCACCCCTGGGGCCGCCACGTGCAGGGTGGTCGTGCTGTCCCAGTCCCGGACGGCGATCGGGATGAGCAGGCCCTCGTCGAGCACGGCCTGCTCCAGCGAGGCGTAGATCGCCAGGCGGTCCGCGCGCTTCGGCACGGTGAGGGCGTCCCGCCGCAGCTCGGCGAGGGCCTGCTGGGCCGGGCTCTCCGGCGTGTGGCCCCAGGTGGACAGGCGCGTCAGGAAGGGCACCGGCTCGTCCCGGCGCAGGGCCTTGACGTAGGCGACGAAGCGCAGGTCGGCGTGCTCCCGGGTCGAGCTGGCGGCGGAGAGGCCGGCCGCCTCGAGCTGGGCCACGAGCTGGGGTGTGATGTCGGACTGGCTGGAGATGCGGATCTCGAGCGGTGCTTCGGCCAGGCCGACATCGGCCAGAGCCGCCCGGGCGCGGGTCTCCAGGTCCAGGGGGCCACGCCCCTGGAGCCAGGTCTCCAGGTCCGGGCCGTCCACCAGCTCCATCACCAGCCCGATGCCGGCGTCGGTCTCCACCAGGTCCGAGACCATCACCACGTTGGGGTGACGCAGGGTGCTGTGGCCGTGGGCCTCCTGGAGCAGCCGGGCCCTCAGCGGCGGACTGGCGATCCGCAGGACCTTCAGCGCGTGCTCGCTGCCCAAGGTCCCGTGCCGAACCCGGAAGACCACCGCCATGCCGCCGGAGCCGAGCTCCGAGAGCACTTCGTAGCGGCCGAAGCTGTCGCCGGGCTGCATGGCGGCGATGATGCCACGCCCCTCCGAAGCACAGGACGCCCGAGCCCCCGTCTCCGGGGACCCCGACGTCCAGCCTGGAACACCGCTGCTGGGAGTGGGGGTGGCCGCGTTGGTGGCGGTCCCGGCGATGGTTCGGGCGGACGCTGGAGGGGCCCCTCTTGAGGTGGCCGGCCTGCTTGCGGTCGGAGCGGACGGTCACAGCTCCACGCCTCTCGGTGCTCCTCGGAGCGCAGGACCTGCCGGTCCACCTCACCGAGCCCACACCCACCGGCTGAGGCCCGTCTGGGTCCTCCTGTTCCGGGCGGATGGCCGCTGAGAGCGGTCGTCCTCCCCGGGGTCGACGGCTACGGCACCTTCGACGGCACCTGGGGCCTGGACGCCTTCGACGGCTGGGGCCACGTGCCCGGCCTGTGGCACGACCTCGCCGACCGCTCCGGCGGCCTGGGCCTCGGCCACTGGACCCGCTGCGGCCGAGCACGTCTACCTCTCGATCGGACCGGACCCCGGTCGGCTTCGTGCCGGCCGGGGTGCGCTGCTCTGCGCTGCTCTGGGGGTCAGGCCAGGGTCGAACGCAACACGCGGCTGTCAGGTCCGGGCTGGATGCAACAAAGCCGCGTCAGGGTGGGCCTGATGGGGGCTCCTGGGGCCTGGATCGGGGCTGAGGGGACGCAGGAGGGGCCACTATGTTGCGTCCAGCCCGGACCTGACAGCCGCGTGTTGCGTTCGAGGTGGACCTGAGCCGATCGATGGGACGCTGAGAGCGTGGTGACGCCCCCCCGAGACCTGCCCTGCGTCGATCCGCTCCAGGACTCGTGGCGGTACGGGAGCGCGACGGTCGCCACACTGCTCAGGCCGCATGACGCTCAGGGCGGTCGTGCTGCCTGGCGTCAGCGCCCTGAACATCTCCGCCGCGCTGCAGGATGCCGCAGCTCGAGCGCCTCCCGCGAGGGGTGGGGATGCTGGGGGATGCTGTGCTCTGTCCGTTGTGGTGTGGCCCTTGGCGCAGCGGGGATCGCGGCATCTCGACCCCCTCACGCGGCCTCGACGACGTCCCAGATCGCACCGGAGAGGACCGGTCGGACGATCCTCGACCGGGTGGTGGCCTCGTGGAGTGGCTTCGAATTGCCTATCCCCCGTCAGCAATCTCTACCGCGCCGCCGATGTCGGCCTCTCCGCAGCAGGACGCAGAGCACCAGAGCGAACCCGACGGCGCCCGAGGAACCGAACGGGGCGCCCGTGCTGCAGCCACAGCCCTCGGCGGCGTCGCCGGTGTCGGGGGCGCCGGTGTCAGTGGGTTCGGTGTCGGAGGGCTCGGTCCCGGTGTCCGCGGGTTCGGTGTCCGTGTCCGTGGGCTCGGTCCCGGTGTCCGCGGGCGCCGTCCCGGTGTCCTCCGTCTCGGTCACCAGGTCCTCGCCGTCACAGTCCTGGTCGACGCCGTCGTCGGGGACCTCCTCGGCCTCCGGCCACGCGTTCGGGTCGTCGTCGTCGCAGTCGCCGCCGTCGGCCACGTAGCCGTTCGGGGCGCGGCAGCCGACCTCGGTGGTGTCGTCGTCGCCGTGGCCGTCGCCGTCGTGGTCGGCGTACCAGGTGGTCTCGCCGCAGGTGAAGACGTAGACCTGACCCTGGTCCCACTCGCCGTCGATGTCCAGGAGGGGGGCTCCGATGGCCAGCTCGCCGAAGCCGTCGCCATCGATGTCGCCGAGGCCGGCGAGCGCAGTGGCGAAGCCGTCGCCCTCGGTGCTGTCCGACGCGTGGAGCCTGACCTCAGAGTCCGGGTCCAGGCCGGTGCCGTCGCCGAAGTAGACGTAGACCGAGCCCGAGCCGCTCAGCCCGGCTTCGTGGGCCTTCGACGCCACCGCAAGGTCCGCGTGGCCGTCCCCGTCGAGGTCTCCGGCCGCGGCCAGGGCCGAGCCGAATTCGTAGCCGGACGGGCCGTCCGACGGTGTGAGCTTGAGCTCCCTCGCGCTGTCCGGGCCCGACGCGCTCCCCGGGTAGATGTAGACCACGCCGGCGTCGGCGCTGGTCGCACCGACCGCCAGATCGTCGTAGCCGTCGCCGTCCAGATCGCCCAGGTCGGCGAGAGTCACGCCGAACTTGTCGTAGAACGAGCTGTCCGAGGCCACGATCAGGGTCTCGTCGTCGGCGTCGACGCCGCCCGGTCCGCCGCGGTAGAGGCGCACGGTGCCGCCGAGCGAGCCGTCGTGTTCATCCTTCCGAATCCCCATCAGGACGTCGTCGTAGCCATCGCCATCGACGTCCCCCGCACCGGACACCGACTCGCCGGCGAGTTCCCAGGCCTCGCCATCGGAGGCCAGCAGCTTGGTCTCGTTCGCAGTGTCGATGCCGTCGGACGACCCCAGGTAGACATAGGCGGCGCCAGCGTTGTCGCCGAGGGCTCCGTCGTACTTGGCTCCGATGATCAGGTCGACGTGCCCGTCCGCGTTCACGTCGCCCGCGCTGGCGATGTCACTCCCGAAATTGTCTCCGCTGTGTCCGTTCTCGTCGGACCGGCTCCACCGGATCTCCCGGGAGCGCTCGAACCCACTGGCTCCCCCGAACACGAGGTGGGCGTCCGAGTAGTCTTCGGCGACCAGGTCGTCGAAGCCGTCGCCGTCCAGGTCTCCCGGGCTGGCGAGCACGGCGCCGAAGTATCCCCCCATGTGGTCCCATCTGGAGGAGTACTGGGTCTCGGTGGTCGGATCGATGCCGCTCGCGGCGCCGAACCAGGTGACGAGCATGCCCGCCCGGCCGTCAACGTCCACGTCGGTGAGGCAGGCCTCGTCGGCCACGGCGACGAGGTCGGGGGTGCCGTCGCCGTTCACGTCCGTGAACGAGGCGAGGGTGCCGCCGGTCTCCATGGCGGCCAAGTTGCCGTAGACGTCGTCGATGCAGCCCGTGTTCGTGGCGACGAGGACCTCGGCTTCGGTGAACGAGGCTTCGCCGGCCAGGGCGAGGGGGAGTGAGAGCAGGATCAGTGTCATCAGGAAACCCCGAGGTGTCGAGTCGCGGCGACCATAGAGGCGGCTGCTGCCGTTACACCAGTGACAAGCCAGGCCTGAAACAACCTGGAACGGGTCCCCCGGCCTCGCTCACCGCGCCACCGGCAGGTGGTACCCCACGTGCACCGTCACCAGCGCATCCCAGGGGTTGGTCCGCACCGTGTCGCCCTCCACCGCGAGGCTCTGCTCGGGCAGGACTTTGCGCCGGGCGCGATCCCTCGAAGACGGTCCAGATCGATGGGCCATCAGCGGTCAGCGGTCAGCGGTCGACCGCAGCTCTCCAAGGAAGGAGGCCAGCACTCGCTTCACCTCCGTGGTCTGCTGGTGAAGCTGCCCATGCGCGGCAGCACTCAGCAAGCCGAGGTCGCGCGCCAGGAGCAGGTGGTACTCGACCTCACTGGCCGAGCCCACCGACGAGGTCGGGGCTGCGTGGACGGTGGGCACGAGCCTGGACATGGCCGAGGGCTTCCAGGTCCTGCGGTAGTCACCCCAGGTCGCCCAGGCGCTTCAGCTTGTTGGCCAGCCCGTTGCGGGAGAGGCCCAGCAGCCGGGCCGCCGCCGACTGGTTGCCGCCCGTCCTTGCCAGCGCCGTCCGGATGAGTCGGCGCTCCAGGGCCTCGACCCGGTCCTGGAGCGTCAGGTCCTCGTCGGTGTCGTCCAGCAGGACCGGGGGCTGCGGGGCACCGCCGCCGACCAGGTGCTCGGTGATGACGCCGTGGTCGGGCACCAGGTGCACCAGGCGGGTGATCTCGTTCTGGAGCTCTCGCAGGTTGCCCGGCCAGGGCCGACGCTCCAGCGCGGCCAGGGCGCCGACGCTCAGACCGCGGATCGGGCGGCCCAGCTCGGCCATCGCTCGGCGGGCGAAGAGGTGGACCAGGGGCGCGATGTCCTCGGTCCTGTGCCTCAGCGAGGGCAGGTGCACCGTGACACCGGCCAGCCGGTAGTAGAGGTCGGCGCGGAAGCGGCCGGCATCGACCTCGGCCCGCAGGTCCCGGTTCGTCGCCGCCACCACCCGAAGGTCGATGGGCACCGGCGCCGTGCCCCCCACGGGCACGACCTCTCGCTCCTGCAGGACACGGAGGAGCTTCGCCTGGGTCCCCAGGGGGAGCTCGCCGAGCTCGTCGAGGAACAGCACGCCGCCCTCGGCGGCCCGAAGCCGCCCGAGCCGCGCCCCCACGCCGGTCGCCACGCCAGCCTCGATGCCGAAGAGCTCGCTCTCCAGCAGGTCCTCGGAGAGGGCGGCGCAATTGAGGGCCACCAGTGGGCCGCTCCCCCGGCGCTCGCTCCAGTGGTGGAGCAGACGGGCCGCCAGCTCCTTGCCGGTGCCGGTCTCTCCCGTGATGAGCACCGGGATCTCCCCAGCCGCCAGCCGCTGGAGCTGGGACCGCACCGCCTCGGCCGCGGGCGACGGCAGGGCGATGAAGCACTCTGGCAGGGCCGGGTCGTCGGGGTCCCTCGGCAGCGGCGGCAGGTCCTCGGGGCGCAGGGCCTGTAGCAGGAAGGTCGCCAGGGCCACCCCGTGCTCCGCCCCGGCGAACCCACCGGCCAGCACCACGCCCCGGCGGGGCTGCGTCGGGGCCACGCACCACGCCACCGGGGTCTGCTCCCCGGCGCGACCCTGCGCGAGCCCACCCTCTCGTCCCTGGACCCGCAGGGCCAGCCGAAGGGCGCGGAGCTGAAGCAGCTCGGTGGGCCCGCTGCCCTCGAGCACCACCGGACCTCCCTCCCGCCACTCGACCAGCCAGGCTCCCTCGAGGCCCAGCGCTCGCCGGAAGGCCTCGAGGCCCCGGGGCCCCACGGCCACCAGCCTGGCGAGCTCCTCGAGCCACCAGGCCGGCACGCCCGTGACCGGCCCCAGCTCCACCGTCGGACCCGTCACCGGAGGAGCCTCCACGGTGAAGGCGATGGCCAGGGTCTCGTCGGCGGGCTCGGCCTCCAGGTGGGCCACGAAGGCCACCCGCCCGAAGCGCACCCGGTCCCCGTCGCCGAGGGCCGCCCGCGTGACCCGCCGGTCTCCGACGAAGGTGCCGTTCCGGGAGTCCAGGTCCTCGACCACGACCTGCCGCTCTTCCACGGCCAGCCGGGCGTGGTGCCGTGAGACCCCACGGGCCGTGAGGCAGAGGTCGCAGTCCGGGTCGCTCCCCACCACCTGGATCCCCTGCCCGAGCGCCAGCGGGGCCTCGCCGGACTCGGGCCACAGCCACCAGCTCTTCGCCACCGGGCCTCCCTGCCCGAGAGACTACCCTTGCCCCATGCCCCATCCCGCCCTGACCACGTCCTTCCTCAGCCAGGTGGACCTGAGTCCCCAGGAGACCTGGAGCGACGAGCCGCCCACCCTCCGCTGGGCACCGTCCGAGCTGTCGATGCTGCCCCTGCCCGGCGAGGGGCCGCTGCTCGGTCGGGGAGGCATGGGCGATGTCGTCCGGGTCCGCGACCCGGTGCTGGAGCGCCCGGTCGCCCTGAAGGTGCTGCGCGACGCCAGCGACGGCCGGCTCGGTCGCTTCGTCCAGGAGGCCCGCACCACCGCCGGCCTGAGCCACCCGGGCGTGGTGCCCGTGCACGCCCTGGGTCGGCTGGCCGACGGGCGGGTGGCCCTGGCCATGGAGGAGGTCCGGGGCAAGACCCTGCGGGCCGTGCTCGACGAGCTGGCCGGCGGCGACGCCGTGGCGCTGCACCGGGGTGCAGGGCTCCTGCGCCGGGTCGCCGAGGCGGTGGCCTACGCCCACAGCCGCGACGTCTGTCACCGGGACCTGAAGCCCGAGAACGTGATGGTCGGGGACTTCGGCACGGTGCTGGTGGTCGACTGGGGCCTGGCCATGGCCACCGGGACCCGGCCCACGGCGGTGTCGGGCACCCCGGCCTACATGCCTCGGGAGCAGATCCGCTGTGGCCCGGTCGACGCCCGGGGGGACATCTACGCCCTGGGTGTCATGCTGCACGAGCTGCTCTTCGACGCCCGCCCCTACCCGGACGACGCCCCCCGCCGCTACCTGGAGCACGTCCTGGCGACCCCACCGCCCGACGTGCTGACCCGCGCGGCGTCCCTGGGGCTGCCCGACGCCCTCGCGGAGCTCTGCGCCAGCGCCCTGGCCCACGACCCGGCCGCCCGGCCCGCCGACGGTGCCGCCTTCGCCGAGGGCCTGGCCCACTGGATGGAGGGCGCACGCCGCCGGGAGCGGGCCGAGGCCCTGGTCCGCCGGGCCGACGCCCTGACCGAAGACGTCGAGACCCGCCGGGCACGGGCGGCCCAGCTCCGGGAGCGGGCCGCCCGGGAGCTGGCCGGCGTGCCCCTGTGGGCCCCGCCCGAAGAGAAGGAGGCCGCCTGGGCCCTCGAAGACCTGGCCAGCGCCCTGGAGAGCGAGGCGGACCTCCTGGGCGTGAACCGGGTGGAGCTGCTCTCCAGCGCCCTGACCCACTTCGAGCTCGGCGGCGCCCACGACCGGCTGGCCGACACCTGGAGGGCGGCGGCCGAGGCCGCGGAGCGCGACGGCGACCCCCAGGCGGCCGCTCGCCACGAGGCCAAGGTCCGCCACCACGACCGGGGGCGCCTGGCGAGCTGGCTCGAGGGCACCGGGCGGCTGTCCCTGGACACCCCGGCCCGGGTCACGCTCTACCGCTACGTCGCGCGCCAGCGCAGGCTGTGGCCGGAGCGGGTGGCCGAACACCAGGGCCCGCTGCGGGAGCTCCGTCTGCCCATGGGCAGCTACCTGTGTGTCCTGGAGCAGCAAGACCACGAGCCGGTGCGCTACCCGGTGGAGATCACCCGGGGCGGCCACTGGGACGGCGTGCCGCCCGGCGCCGACGAGCCGGTGCCCATCCTCCTGCCCCGCCGGGGTGCGCTGCCTCCGGGCGCGGTCTACGTGCCGCCAGGGTGGTTCCGCGTCGGGGACCCCAACGCCTTCAAGGGCATCCCCCCCGCCCGGATCTGGTGCGACGGGCGCCTGGTGAAGGCCACCCACGTCACGGTCACCGAGTACGTCGCCTTCCTCGACGCGCTGGTCGCCCGGGGCGAGGAGGAGGAGGCCGTGCGTCGGGCGCCCCGCGAGCGCTCCTGGGGCATCGACGAGAGCGTCTTCGGGCGCCGGGACGACGGCACCTGGGAGGTGCGTCCGGACCACGACGGCGACCTGTGGCTGGCGGACTGGCCGATGATCCTGGTCGACGCCCACGACGCCGAGGCCTATGCCGCCTGGCGGGCGGAGCGCGACGGCGTGCCCTGGCGCCTGCCCTGCGAGCTCGAGGTGGAGAAGTTCGCCCGGGGCGTCGACGGCCGGGGGTACCCCTGGGGTGACGGGTTCGACCCCAGCTTCTGCAACATGGAGCGCTCCCACGAAGGGCGGCGGAATCCCTCCCCGGTGGGGCACTTCCCCGTCGACGAGAGCCCCTACGGCGTGATCGACGCCGCCGGCAACTGCCGCTTCTGGTGCGCCGACTCCTACGCCTCCGACGGGCCCGAGACCCCGGACCGACGGGTCGGCCCCCCGGTGCGGGACGACGGCCCACGGGCCCAGCGGGGCTCCAGCTGGGTCATGAGCTCCATGAGCTGCCGGGTCGCCCAGCGCTTCAAGAACTGGGAGGTCTACACGGCCTACGACGTCGGGATCCGGCTGGTGGCGGACTGGTCGCCCTGAGCCTGGGCACCCGCCCACGAAGTGGGCCCACGGGCTGGGCACCCTCCGGGCCAGGACACGTGATTCCAGTGACTTGAGGCCTGGTACGAGGCCTGCACTCCCTCCGAGGCGACCCGCGCAACCCCGGAGGTTCCATGCGCACCCTGCTCGCCTCGCTCGCCCTGATCACCGCCTGCGGTGACACCCCGACGGACCTGGTCGCCGACGACCCGGCCCCCCCGGTCCTCACCGCCGCCCTCGCCGCCCGC
>CAYFPX010000009.1:0-13393 GCA_964344945.1 uncultured Enterobacterales bacterium | reverse complement strand
AGGACCTGGGCGACGCCGGCCTCCACTTCCCCCACACCTTCGTGACCTTCGAGGTCGTGGAGGGCCTCGCCGCGGTGGGCACCGGAGAGCGCGTGACCCTGCGCTTCGGCGGAGGCATCGTCGACGACAAGGCCCTGACCATCAGCGAGGTCCCGCGCTTCGCCCTCGGCGACGAGGTGCTCGCCCTGGCCTACGGCAACGGCGAGACCGCCTGCCCCCTGGTCGCCTGTCAGGAAGGGCTCGTGCGCCAGCCCGACGCCGCCCTGCTCGACCACGTGGTCGCCGAGCTCCAGGGCCTGGCCCTGCCCGGCACCGTGGACCTGGACCCGGACGCGCCCTTCGCCGTGCGCAAGGACGACCCGGGCCGCCCGCCCCTGGTCTTCCCGGCCCTGGCCCGAGAGGCCCGGCCCCTGCCGGACGGCGTGACCCGCCGCGCACCGGTCGATGACCCGGCCGAAGAGGCCTGCCTCGAGCGCAACGCCCACAACCCGGCCCTGCCCGCCGGCTGCTGATCCCCCCACCCCTCACCCACACAGGAGATCCCATGACCCTCACCCTCGCCCTCGCCCTCGCCCTGTCCCCGGAAGCCGCCGCCTGGGAGCAGCAGACGACCAACTCCGGCAGCCCCATGGAGTGGGGCTCCAGCAGCTACACGACCTACGTGCACCCGGACCTGTGGGCGGACACCAGCAAGCGCCAGGACATCCAGGAGGTGGTCGCAGCCATCAACCGCAACCCCTCGTACTTCTGGATGAGCGCCGTCGAAGACGACGACCGCGACACCCCCAGCCAGAACTGGGAGTCCGAGGTGGTGGAGACCACCACGCCGGGCACGGTCTGTGGCGCCCCCGCCTGCGCCTGGACCTGGTCCTGGGTCTGGGGAGACACCATCGAGTCCGACGTCTGGATCGGCGACACCGGGAGCCTCGTCACCGGCACGACCCGGGACGACATCGGGGAGTACGACGACGACGAGACCCAGCGCTCCTACCGCACCGTGCTCTTCCACGAATTCGGCCACACCACCGGCCTGGACCACGAGGACAGCGTCTACAACATCATGGGTCAGGACTGGGACCACGTGCACGCCAACGGCACGGTCTTCGACGGCTACCTCGGCGAGGACGCCACGGCGGGCCTGGTCTCGATCTACGGCTCCTACCCCGGGTCGTACTACGAGGACGTCTCCGTCAGCCACTGGAAGCACACCGGCTCGGCGGGCGACTACAGCACCCACGGTCGGGGCCAGATCTACCTGGACAAGGCCGCAGGCACCCAGCCCTGGAACGACGGCACCGTGGACCCCTACTGGGTCCTGAACCGAGGCACGACCTACACCTTCGAGCTCACCTTGGAGAACAGCGGTGCCAGCAGCCAGACCGTCGACTTCATCGTGGTCGCGTCGACCAACGACCTGATCACCACCAGCGACCACGAGCTCGCTCGCTACAACAGCTGGACGCTCAGCCCCAACTCGCCCCTGGAGAGCACGGTGACCATCACCCTGCCGACCACGCTGGCGGCGGACACGTACCACATCGGCGTGGTCATCGACCCCGACGACAAGGTGTCCGAGGTGGACGAGACCAACAACGGCACGCCCCTGGCCGAGGCGTTCTTCTGGTAGCGGGGTACAAGGCGCTGTGTCCCGTCCTTCCCTCGGCCTCAGCATCCCCGGGCGCGTCACCTGAGCCCCCTGGAGGGCGCTGTGGGCGAGCGAGCTCGGCCTGACCTTCCCCGTGCTCGCCGACACCGACGCCGTGGGGCCCCTGCGCGAATCCAACCTCTTGGAATCACGCCCACGGAACCTACTCCACGTACCCCAACGCCTCCAGCTGCTCCTGCAGCGCCGGCGGCACCGGCTCGGCGGCCACCGGGCTCCAGTCCGAACGCACCCACGACGCCCCCCGCTGCGCCGGGTCCACGTCGACCAGCGTCGTCAGGGTCCGGCCCGGCATGTCGGCGCCGGCGTCGACCCCGAGCAGGGCACAGAGGGTCGGCGCCACGTCCTCGAGCCGGGCTCCGGCTGCCTGGCCACCGGGTCTGGCCCTGCGCCCCCAGACAGCCAGCAGCCCGACGTCCCGGTGCCTGGCGTCGAGGACCGGCAGCCGGGCGCCGGCCTGGAAGCCGTGGTCGGACAGCACGATCAGGGTCGTGGTCTCGGGGTCCACCAGGGCCATGACCCGGGCCAGGGCGTCGTCGACGGCGGCGTAGGCGTCTTCGATCCAGCGGCGCCCCTCGTCCAGCTGGTCCTGGGTGATGGGGGCGTCGATCCAGGGAAAGTACTTGTGCTCGCTGCCCTCGGCGGCGGCCGGGTGGGTGGCGTGGGCCAGCTGCCGGGCGCTCGGGTCTCGCTGGAGGGTGGCCACCGCCTCGGGCACGACGAAGGGCCAGTACAGGTGGGAGAGCTGGTCGACGCCGATCCAGTAGACCGCTCCCAGGCGGGCCTCGAGGGGGTCGAAGAGCCGCTCGAATGCCCGCAGGTGGGTCTCGTCCTTGGGCAGCGGGTGGTGTCCCCGGCCCAGGGACTCGAGCTGCCAGGCCTGGCGGTGGGTGGAGAGCCAGGCTCTCGTCGGCATCAGCCTGGCCACCGGCTCGGCGAGGTCAGCCGGCCAGGTCGCCCCCTCTCTGCGGCGCTTGAGCAGGTTCTCGGGGACCCGGGTCTCGGGATCGTAGCGGTCCGGGGTCTTGTGCCAGACCAGCCGCTCGGACAGCAGGGCCCCCTGGACCTGCTCGGCGGGCCAGGTCATCAGCCAGCCGCTGACCACCACCGGCTGGTCGTCCTGGGAGACCCGGTTCCAGATCCGGTCCGCCCGCACGTCGGCGCCGCTGGGCACCGAGCCGTCGGCCCGGCTCCAGCCCGGGACGCCGTGGACCTCGGGGGCGTAGCCGCTGGCCAGCGTGGTCCAGATCGCCGGGGACGAGCTGGGGGACTGGGTGGCCAGATCGACAACTGCGCCCTGGGCGTAGAGCTTGGAGAAAGCCGGCAGGGCCCCTGCGGCCATCTGCGCCTCGACGAAGCTCCGCTCGAGCCCGTCGATGCCGAACACCACCACCCGGTCCGGGGGCTCCCGGTCACAGGCGATCAGCAGCAGGGCGGTCAGCACCGGGGGAGTGTAGAGGGCCGTCAGCGTGCGTGGTCGGTGAGCCAGCCGAAGCCGTCGGTGTTCCAGCCCACCGGACGGCTGTGGCCCCCTTCGAGGAGGCCGCGCTTGATCGCATGTCGTCGGCGCAGACCGATCGAGAACGGGCCCGGGACTGACGCAGATCCGAGTCTCGGCGGATGCCCAGTGTCCCCGGTCAGCCTGCCCCCGGAAGGCAGGCCCCGCTCCCCCTCCCAGGCGGCAAGCTTGTCCGATGAGCCTGGGCTTCACCGTCGGCTACAGCGGCCATCGGGCCGACCTGGTGCAGCTCGTCGAGGTGACCGAGCGCCTGCGCGGGGTCTACACAGGCCCACCGCCGGGCGCACTCGGGGGCGGTCGTCGCCAGCGGGTCGCGGGCCTGCGGGACCTGGCCGGGCAGGCCGCCTTCGCCCGGGACCGGGGCCTGCGCTTCGAGGTCACCCTGAACGGCCCGGACGTCGCGTCTGGCGACGACGGGGACTGGTGGCGGTCGGTGGAGGCCGACATGGTCGCCCTGGAGCAGGCCGGGGTCAGCGGGCTGATCCTGAGCCACCCTCTCCTGCTGTCCCTGGCCAAGGAACGGACCGGGCTGGCGGTGACGGTCTCGACCATCGCCGAGGTGGCGTCGGTCCGGGAGGCCCGGTGGTGGGTGGCCCGAGGGGCCGACGCGCTGGTGCCGTCGGTCGAGGTGAACAAGCGGCCCGAGGTGCTGGGGCGCCTGCGCAAGCACCTGCCCGCGCTGCGCCTCACCCTGATGGTGAACGAGCACTGCCTGGGGGGCTGCCCATGGCGTGCCGGCCACTACCTGTGCACCGCCAAGGGTGGCCGGGAGCTGGACTACCACCTCCAGTGCAAGACCGAGTTTCGCCGCGAGCCCTGGATGGTGCTCGCCAACAACGCCATCCGCCCCGAGGACGTGAACCGCTACGCCGGGCTGGTCGACGAGCTCAAGGTCCTGGGGCGCACCGACCCGATCGACGTCCTGGTCGCCCGGCTCAGGGCCTACGACGAGGGCCGCTGGGCGGGGAACTACGTGGCCCTGCTCGACCCGAACCTCGCCCGCTACGTCCAGGTGCCCAACGAGGCCCTGGACGAGCTGCTGCCCCAGCAGTGGGCCTGCGACTTCACCTGCCAGGCCTGCCGCTTCTGCGAGCGCCTCTACAACCAGCACGGGCGGGATCGCTTCGTGCGCAGACCCCAGACCGGAGATCCGGAATGACCGCCGCCGCCCTGATGTTGCTGACCACGGCCCCGCTGTGGGCCGCCGAGCCCGAGACCCCTCCCGAGGAGCCCTTCGTGGTGCCCAAGGGCGAGCTGCGCACCGAGCTCTACGGCGTGGGCATGGATCGGCTGGGCCTGGAGAGCGACCCGGGGACCCTGGGCTTCCAGGTCAGTCGGGCCCGGGTGGGCTTCACGGTGAACCTGGCGGAGCGGGCCCAGGCGGTGGTCGTGTTCGACCTGCGCATGAACGCCGGCACCACCACGGCGACCGTGCCCTCCACCGGCGAAGGCATCGTGATCGACGCCTACCCGGGCGACTGGGACGCCCACCTGCCCTTCGCCTTCATCGAGGGCACCCAGACCGCCCTCGGCCTGGACCACCGGCTCCGGGCCGGCGTGCAGAAGGTGCTCTTCGGCTTCCGGCCCAAGTACGACTGGAAGGGGCACTTCTACCTGGCCCACCCCGCGGCCTTCAAGGACCTGGGCCGGCGCTCCGGGGTCGTGCCGAGCTTCGACCTGGGGCTGACCTACACGGTCTCCAATTCCCTCGGCAGCCTCGACGCGCAGGTGTTCAACGGCACGGGCTGGCGCTCCCTGGAGCAGGACCTGGGCAAGGACCTGCTCCTGCGCCTCGCCGCCCGGCCCATCGAGCCCCTCCAGGTGGTCGCCACGGGCGTCACCCGCTTCCACACCGACGGTTCGACCAGCTTCACCTGGCAGGCCGGTGCCCAGCTCGACTGGGAACCGGTCAGGGTGCTGGCCGAGGGCATCGGGGGCCGGACGCTCGCCGAGGACGGCCCCTCCGGGCTCCTCGGCGGGGCCGTCGCGGTGTCCGGCGACGTGCCCCTGGCGGGGGTCGACTTCGTCGAGGTGCTCACGCCGACCGTGTCCCTGCAGACCTTCGACGGCGACACCACCAGCACCGGCGACGCCTGGGTCGCGCTCCAGGCCGGCGTCACCGCCTACTACACCCCCAACCCCGGTCTGCAGGCCTGGACCGGCGTGGCGTGGGAGACGATGACCTGGCCCCAGGGCACCGCCGCCCCGGTCCACACCGCATCCCTCACCATCGGCATGCGGCACTGAGGAGGAACCGATGACCCCGCTCGTCTCGCTCTGGCTCGCCTGCAGCACCCCCACGCCCGAGGTGCCCGCCCCGGCGGCGCCCCCACCCACCCCCCGGCCGGTCAGGCTCGGTCTGGCCATCCCGAGCTACGTGCACGCCGTGGGCTGGATCGCCGAGGGCGCCGGCTTCTTCGAGGAGCAGGGGCTGGACGCAGAGGTCTTCGTGATGAAGGGCTCCTCGGCGTCGATGAAGGGCCTGCTCTCCGGCGATCTGGATGTGGCCCTGGCCGGCGGCGACGCGGCGATCAAGGCCACCGTGGCCGGTGGAGACCTGGTCCTTCTCGCCGGCCTGGTCAACAAGCACTACCACCAGCTCATCGCCCGGCCCCCGGTGGCGGTCCCGGCGGACCTGAAGGGCCGGATCATCGGCCTGCCGTTCTATGGCGGGCCCCAGGACATGGCGGTCAAGGTCGCCCTGGAGCGCTTCGGCCTGGGCTATGGCACCGACGTCGACGTGCGGGCGATGGGCGCCGACTACGCGCGGCTCACCGCACTGACCAAGGGCGACGTCGACGCAGTGACCGCCGCCGCGCCGCCGTCGGTGGTGGAAGAGCTGGGCTTCACGGTCATCGGAGACCTGCCGGCCTGGGACCTGGGCTTCCCCTACATGCAGCTCGTGACCCGCCGTGCGACCCTGGCGGAGCACCCTGAGCTGGTGGTGGACACCCTGCACGCCCTCTGCGACGCCATGGCTCGCTACACCGCCGACGAGGCGAGCAGCTTGGCGATCCTGGCGCCCCAGCTCGGCACCAAGAAGGGCCCTCCCGCAGAGGCCTACGCCACAATGGGGCCGAACCGTCTCAGCTGGCCGCCAGACCTGGACGCCGGCGCGCTCCAGGAGGTCCTGGACTTCCTGGCAGAGGGCGACGAGAAGTACGCCGGCCGCCAGGTCGCGGAGTTCGTGGACGGCTCGGTGCTCGCCGGGCTCCAGGCCCAGGGTGCCTGCGGCGGGTGAAGACGCCCCAGGCCCGGGACCGCGCGGTGGCGCTGGCCGGACTCCTCGCGGTCGCCGTGCTCTGGGAGGCCGCGGTGGCCCTGGGCTGGGTGAGCCCGCTGTTCACGAGCTCCCCCAGCCGCATCTGGCGGGCGGGCGGCGAGCTGGCCGCCAACCCGCTGCTGGCCGGGGACCTGGCCTTCACCGGGCGGGCCTTCGCCCTGTCCCTGTCCCTGGCCCTGCTCGGCGGCACCGCGCTGGGCGTGCTCACCGGGGTCTCGAGCCTGGCCTATGCCCTGCTGAACCCCTGGATCGTCGGGCTGAACAGCCTCCCCAAGATCGCGCTGATGCCCCTGGTGCTGATGTGGTTCGGCATGGGCCTGCCCAGCCAGGTCTTCCTGGGCGGGCTGATGGCCAGCTTCCCCATCATCGTGGCGACCCAGACCGCGGTGCGTAGCATGGACCGGCGGCTCTTGGCCCTGGCCCGGGGCTTCCGGGCCAGCCGGGGATTCATGTTCCGGGCCATCGTGCTGCCCGGAGTCCTGCCCTACCTGCTGGGGGGGCTGCGGGTGGGCATCACCTACGCGATGGTCGGCATCCTCATCGTCGAGTTCTTCGGCGCCAGCGCTGGGGTCGGCTACCGCATGGTGCTGTACTCCTCGAACTTCGAGATCGACGCCTTCTTCGTGCTGCTGGGGGTGGTGGTGGTGTGGACCGTGGGCTGGACGGCCCTGGTGAAGCAGGTGGAGGACCATGTCGGTCGCTGGCGACCCGCGCTCGCCTGAGGCCGTGCTGGCCCTGGAGGGTGTGGGGGTGGACTTCACCACCGAGCACGGCCTCCGCCGGGTGCTCGACGGGGTGGACCTGGCCCTGAACCGGGGCGAGATCCTGGCGCTGGTCGGGCCCAGCGGCGTGGGCAAGAGCACCCTCGTGCGGGTGCTGATGGGGCTGGAGCCGCCGACCCGGGGCCGGGTCCTGCGCCAGGGCGAGCCCGAGCTGGCCCTGGTCTTCCAGCAGGCCCTGCTGCTGCCCTGGCGCACCGTGCTCGGCAACGCCACCTTCGCCCTGGAGTGCCGGGGGGTACGACCTCGAGAGGTGCGGGACCGGGCGGTGGCGCTGCTGGAGCGGGTCGGCCTGGGAGACTTCCTGGGCCACCACCCGCACGAGCTGTCGGTGGGCATGGCCCAGCGGGTAGACCTCGCCCGTGCCCTGCTGCTGGAGCCCGAGGTCCTGTTGATGGACGAGCCCTTCGGGGCCCTGGACCTGGACACCGCCGCCACCATGCACCAGCTGCTGCTGGAGCTGTGGGCCGACCGGGACCTGACGGTGCTGCTGGTCTCCCACAGCCCGGCCGAGGTCGTTCGGCTGGCGGACCGGGTAGCGCTCCTGTCCGGCTCGCCGGCGCGCATCGCGCGAGAGGAGTCGGTGGGCCTGCCCCGACCCCGAGGCCAGGACGAGGCCGGGGAGCTGGCGCTGGTGCGGCGGGCACGGGAGCTGCGGGGGTGGAGCGGCCAGCCTGGCGTGGGTCGCACGTGAGACCCACTCGGAGGCGGTGTCCGGTGTGGCGACCCTGAGGAGGAGCCGGGCCTTGGTCCAGGGCAGCTCACCGCTGGCGAAGGCGCCGCGAGCAGGGTTCCGCAACCCCGGACGTCCCCGAAGGCTGGATCAGGAAGCCTTGTCCTGGCCTGGCATCGGGTAGGCGTCCGGCACGTGGTTCTGCTCCTCCATCGGGGGGCGGACGTAGCCGCTCTCCTTGGCCCGCGGCGGCAGCTCGATGGGCCCCGGGACCCGGTCCTGGTAGTCGAATTGGGAGAGCAGGTGCCGGATGCAGTTCAGCCGCGCCCGCTTCTTGTCGTCCGAAGGCACCACGTACCAGGGAGCCAGCCGGGAGTCGGTGTGCTCCATCATGACGTCCTTGGCGCGGGAGTACTCCACCCAGCGCGCCCTGGACTCCAGGTCCATGGGGCTGATCTTCCAGCGCTTGACCGTGTTCTGGATGCGGGACTGGAAGCGGCGCTCCTGCTCCTTGGCGCTCACGGAGAACCAGTACTTGATGAGGGTGATGCCCGAGCGCACGAGCAGGGCTTCGAAGCGTGGGCAGGCCCCGAGGAAGTCCCGGTACTCCTCCTCGGTGCAGAACCCCATCACGTGCTCCACACCGGCGCGGTTGTACCAGCTCCGGTCGAAGAGCAGGAGCTCGCCGGCGGCCGGCAGGTGGGCCACGTAGCGCTGGAAGTACCACTGGGTGAGCTCGCGCTCGCTGGGCTTGTCCAGGGCCACGACCCGGGCGGTTCGCGGATTCAGGCACTCGGTGATGCGCTTGATGGTGCCGCCCTTGCCCGCGGCGTCCCGGCCTTCGAACACGACCACGACACGCTCGCCGACGGCGCGGATCCAGTACTGCAGCCGGACAAGCTCGGCCTGGAGCGCGGAGAGCTCCCGCTCGTAGTAGTCGGTCCTGAGCCGCCCCTTCTTGGTGAAGCGCGCCGGTCCGTGAGGAGGGATCACAGGCCTCATCCGAACATCCCCTTCAAGGTGAAGAAGAAGAAGGCGGACAGCGCCGCCCCCACCGGCAGGGTCACGATCCAGCTCAGCACGATGCCCCCGATCACCCGCAGGTCGATGGCCCCGATGCCTCGGGCCAGGCCGACCCCGATGACGGCGCCGACGGCCACGTGGGTGGTGGACACGGGCAGTCCCGTCCGGGAGGCGAGCACCACGGTGGCGGCCGCGGCCAGCTCTGCGGAGAAGCCCCGGGTGGGCTTCAGCTCGGTGATCTTGGTCCCGATGGTCTTCATCACGCGGTAGCCCAGGGTCGCCAGGCCGATCACGATGCCTGTGCCCCCCAACAGGAGGATCCAGTTCGGCGTCGCGGCCTTCTGGGCGACCTCGCCGCCAGAGGTGACGATGCTGACCACGGCCGCCAGCGGGCCGATGCCGTTGGCGACGTCGTTGGAGCCGTGGGCGAAGGCCATCGCGCAGGCGGTGAAGATCATCATGGGTGCGAAGACCTTCTCCACGCTGGCGAAGTGGAACTCCCGGTCGGAGTGGGGGTCGACCTGCACCCTGTTGATGAGCGTGCGCCCCAGGATGGCCACGACCAGACCCACGACCGAGGCCGCAGCGATGCTGCCGAGCACCGTGAGCTCGATGTCGAGGTGCTTGAGGCCCTTGAAGAGCGTGACGAGGGCGATCAGGAAGCCGACCATGAACAGGTAGACGGGACCGAGCTTCTTGGCCCTCTCGAAGGGGTCCTCGGTGTCGAGCACGAAGCGACGAATGCTCATCATGATGCCGAAGGCGATCGTGCCACCCACGGCCGGTGAGATGACCCAGCTCGCCACGATGGTGCCCACCTTGGACCACTGGACCGCGTCGGTCCCGATGCCCACCATGGCGAAGCCCACCAGCGCGCCGACGATGGAGTGGGTCGTGGAGACCGGCCACCCCCGCACCGAGGCCACCAGCAGCCAGGTGGCCGCCGCGAGCAGACTGGCGAGCATGCCGTAGACCAGCAGCTGTGGGTCCGAGACGATGGACGATGGATCGACGATGCCCTTGCGGATGGTGCCGGTCACGTGGCCGCCGGCCAGGTAGGCACCGGCGAACTCGAAGATCGCCGCGATCACGATGGCCTGCGCCACGGTGATGGCCTTGGAGCCGACCGAGGTGCCCATCGCGTTGGCGACGTCGTTGGCACCGATTCCCCAGGTCATGAACAGGCCGAAGGCAATCGCCATGCCGACGAAGATCGTGCCGTGTGCTGCGATGATGTCCACTGTTCCCCCGAGGTCGGGCGGGTGTGTTGAGGGCCGGCCTGATCAGCGGGCGATCAAGAGCCGGAGCCGGTTGGCCACCTTCTCGGCGTTGTCCGCGAGGTCGCCGATCCACTCGATGACCCGGTACCAGAGCATCACCGAGACGGGGCTCAGCTGGTCCTCTCGCGCGAACAACAGCCGGGTGAGCGAGATGCCGAGGTCATCGGTCCGGTCTTCGGCCAGGTTCAGGGCGTCGAGCATCTCCTCGACCTGTTCGACCTGGCGGCCGCGGAAGCCCACCTCGAGCAGCTCGTCCAGTCGCTCGATGGCCTCGTGACAGTCGACGACCACGGAGATGCAGGCCTCTGTGAGCGCCTTCAGGGGGTCGTGGAATTCCACGGGCAGGCGCATGTCCCGCTCCATGAACAGGCCGGCGATGTCCTGGGCGGTGTCGGCGATGCTGTCCTGGCTGTGCAGGATCTCGAGGAGATCCCGGCGATCGACCGGCATGAGCAGGTGACGCGGCAGGTGCACGCGCAGCTCGTTCTTGACCTCGTCGGCCTGCTGCTCCAGCGCGAAGACGGCCTCCGTCTCGGCCTTCAGGGCGTCGCGGTCGCCGCTGCAGAGGGCGTCCATGACAGGACCCATGCGCCGGGCGCACGCCACGACCACGCGCATGTGTTCCTGCAGCCCCACGAAGGGGGATCGACCGAACAGGTTCGCCAAGGGGAAGGTGGGCACGTGCGCTCCCGAGTGTGCTCTGACCCTAGGGAGCGGCCTCGGGCTCATCAACGCCGCAAATTGTTGCAGGGGGGCACAGGGGCTTGCGCCGCCGCCTCCACACTCAGCGCGGTGTGTACTTCCGGAGCTTGCGCTGGAGGCTCTGGCGGTGGATCCCGAGCCAGCGAGCGGCCTGGGTGATGTTCCCGTTGGTCTGCTCCAGCACGTACTCGATGTACTCCCGCTCGTGCCGGGCCAGGGTCACTCGTCGGGTCTCGGGCTCCGGGTCCCGATCGCCGGTCCAGAGGGCCTTCTCCAGCCGAGCGAGGCTGACGGGCTTGGACAGGTAGTCCACGGCACCGAGCTTGATCGCCTGGACGGCCGTGGCCACGCTGGAGTAGCCGGTGAGCACCACGATGCGGGCCGCCGGTTCGCACTCCAGGATGCGCTCGATGGCCGTCAGACCCCGGGCGCCACCCTCGAGCTTGAGATCCACCAGGGCGAAGTCGGGGCTGTGCTCGCTCAGCAAGACCTCCAGCCCGGCCAGGTCGGTCGCCGCGTGCACCCGGTAGTTCCGCTCGGCGAAGCCCTGGACCAGGGTCTCCCGGAAGCCCTCGTTGTCCTCGATCACGAACAGCACGGGGCTAGGCATGCGCTTCCGACCTGGGGATGGTGAGGGTGGCACAGGCGCCCCCCCCGGGGCGATCGGTGAGCTCCAGACTGCCACCCAGGGCTTCGGCCAGGGTGCGCACGTTGTAGAGGCCCAGTCCGACGCCGGACCAGCCGGTGACGAAGGGCCTGGTGAGGTTCTTGCGCAGGTGTGGCGGCCAGCCCGGGCCGCTGTCGGCCACCGTGATCGCGAGGCCCTCGGGGAGCTGCTCGACTCGGATCTGGATCTCCGCCTCGGGGGTGTCGCTCGACGCTCGGGCGGCGTTGTCCAGCAGGTTCAGCAGGGACTGGATGAACGGCAGGGGCGGCACCTTGGTCCCGCCGTCCTCGGCGACCGGCAGCAGGACCCGCCTGCGGGTCTCCTGGGCCCAGCTGCCGACGACACGCTCCACCAGCGGACCCACCGGGGTCATCGACGCGCTGAGCTGCTCCGGATCCAGGGTGGTCCCGGCCATCACGCGCAGGATCACCTCGCACTCGTCCAGGGCCTCCAGCCCGGCCGCCACGTCCGGGTCGGCGGGGGTGCGCTCGCACAGGCGGTCCAGCCGCAGCCGCAAGGTGTTCAGCGGGGAGGCCAGGCTGTGGGAGTAGCCGGTGGCGAGCACCCCCAGGGCGCGGAGGCTGTCGATCCGGCGCTCCCGCTCCCGGGCGATGGCCAGCAGCTGGCGGTGGGCCTCCAGGGTTCCCGAGAGCCACCGAACGAGGCTCCACAACACCGTGCCCACCAGGGCGATCGACATCAGGTCTTCGCCGGGGAGCAGCGTGGCCGGGGAGAAGGGGGGGTAGAGGCTCAGCGCCCCGGTGGCCCCGACCACGGTCGCGATCACCGCGGTGCTCCCGGAGCCGTTGAGCAGCAGGGCCGCCAGGGAGATGTGCAGCAGCAGCAGAGGCGTGAGCGGGTTCCAGCCGCCGCCGGAGAGGAGCAGGAGGATCGCCAGGCCGAGCACGTCGACGCACAGCTCGAAGGTGAGCCAGTGCGCGTGTACCGGGCGCTTGCCTGGCAGGTTGAACAGGCACAAGGCGCCGACGACCACCGCGTAGGGCGGCAGCAGCTCGGGCTGGAGCCAGCCCCGGTGGAGCCCGGCCGGGACGATCAGCAGCTGTGCTCCGACAGCGATCCAGCGCAGGGACCGGAGCCAGCTCAGGCCGGCCGCTGTCCGGGAGTCCCCCTCTGTGAGCAGGGCCTCATCGGGGAGCCGCCGGAGGGTCCAGAGGACGAGGCGGGACATGGCCGGACGACGTCCGGAGACGTCGAGATCGGCGGAAGGTCCCAGGACGTGCTCCAGGCGGCAGGAGACGCCCAAGCTACCATGGGCGTCTGCGCTTGCTGGACGCGGGCCGGCCGAGGGACGGGCTCTAGCTGCGCGCGGCGCGCGCACGCGCACTCGCCTTCTTCTTGGGCGGCGGTGCCGCCTTCTTCTTCGCCGACTTCGCCGTGGCGTCGTCGTCGGCCTTGGCCTTCCTGGCCCTCCGCGCCTTGCTGGCCTTGGCCTTCTTCTCGGCGGCCTTGCTGGCCTTGGCCTTCTTCTCGGCGGCCTTCTTCGCTGCCGCTGCCTTGGCCTTGCTGGCCTTCTTCGCTGCCGCTGCCTTGGCCTTGCTGGCTTTCTTCGCTGCCGCGGCCTTGGCCTTCCGAGCCTTCTTGGCAGCGGCCTTCTTGGCGGCGGCCTTCTTGGCGGCGGCCTTCTTGGCGGCGGCCTTCTTGGCGCTCCTGGCAGCGGCCTTCTTGGCCTTCTTCGCGGCGGCTTCCTTCGCGGCGGCCTTCCTGGCAGCGGCCTCCTTGGCCTTGCGGGCCTTCTTGGCGGCAGCCTTCCTGGCAGCGGCCTTCCTGGCCTTCTTCTCAGCGG
>CAYFPX010000008.1:57476-83931 GCA_964344945.1 uncultured Enterobacterales bacterium | reverse complement strand
CACGGCCTCGCTACGGATTCTCGGGACCGATGCGGGCTAAGCTCGCCCCCATGAGGCAGGTGATGGCGGTCGGCGGGGGGCTCCTGGCCCTCCTGGTGCTGGGGACCCCGGCCGGGGCTGCGCCGGGAGACGTGGCCTCGGACTACTGCCTGGAGAGCGTGCCGGTGCCGCCCGAGCGAGGCACCCGGGCTGAGCCCGCCCGCCGGGTCCGGGCCAGGTTCGAGAGCGGGGAGCTTCCGCGCCTCCTCGTCCCCATGAAGCTGACAGACGAAGGGCTCCCGGACCGTCACGGTGCGTTCTACGACGAACAGGGCCGGGTCTACGGGCCCAAGGACGCGCTGCTCGCGCTCTCCCTCCGGTCCGCCAGCGCCGGCGCCTTCGCGGCCTGGAAGGGCGCCCAGGCCAACGTCGACGCGCTCCAGGACGAGATGCTGGCCGGCTCGATCTCCGCAGGGATTCGCCTGGGCGAGGCGGCGGCCAAGGCCGATCGGGCCCTGGGCAAGGCGATCTGCGACTACAACCGCCCGCGACGCACGGTGGCGGTCGACGATCCGGCCGACGACCAGGCGGAGGCCCAGGGCGCCTTCGTGCGACCGCCTCCCGAGGGCCTGCCCGACCACCTGCCCCTGGCTTCCGGCCCGGGCACCTTGACCGGCACCCTGGACAATGGCCTGCGGGTGAGCATCGTCGCGGACCCCTCGGTGTCGACCGTCGCGGTGGTGCACCGCTTCGCGATCGGGTCGTCCCACGAGACCGATGCCCAGGCCGGTCTGGCCCACCTGGTCGAGCACCTGCTGCACCGGGGTGCTGTCGGGGAGCAGGGCGCCTCTTGGGGGGTGGTGCTCGATGCCTGGGGCGGCGTGGCCAATGCCTGGACCAGCTGGGACGACACGGTCTACTTCGCCGAGGTCGCCGCCCGACACCTGGATCCACTGCTGACCCTGGAGGCCAGCCGCCTGCAGGCACCGGCCTTCGGGCCCGAGGACCTGCCCGTGGCCCGGTCCGTCGTGCTGCAGGAGCTGCAGATGCGCGGCGATCTGAGCCCCTGGAGCGACAGCGGAGGCGAGCTCACTGCGCTGCTGGCGGGGGACCACCCGTACGCCCGGCACCCCGGTGGCACCCCGTCGAGCGTGGCGGGGCTCGACCACGCCGACGCGTTGGCCTGGGTCGACGCCTGGATGCGGCCGGAGCTGGCTCACGTGGCCATCGTCGGGCCGGTGGATGGGCAGGCGGTCTGGGACCGGGTCGAGGCCCTGTACGGAGGCTGGGAGCCCGGCGCGAAGTCACCCCCAGCGGTGCCGCCGGTGCCCGGCCAGCGGTCGACCGAAGAGCCCGCCCAGGTGCCCGAGGCGACGGTGGACGGCCACTACCGCGAGCTGGCGGCCGTCTCCCTGCCGCCGCGGACAGCGCCGGAGGCAGCTCGGCTCGCCCTGCTGCTGGAGGTGTTGCTGGAGCATGGGTCCGCGGCGGTGAACGAGGCCGTCATGGAGCGCCGGGCCGACCAGAACGAGGGCATCACCTTCGACGAGTGGGCCGATGCCGAGGCGACGGAGCAAGCCCCCGATGCCGAGCTCGGGGTGTCCTGGGGCCTGGCCGGTGGCCACCTGACGCTCTCGCTGCAGCGGGAGGACCCCGACGACCCGGCGCGGGGCGCCGCGGAGCTGGACCGGGCGGTCGACGCGCTGATCCAGTCGGACTGGATCACGCCGGCCATGCTGGCGGCCGCTCGCAAGCGCATCGCCCTCGATGCGCTGCGAGCCAGCTGGTCGCCGGGTCGGCGGGCCCTGGACATCGTCGCCGACGGGGCGGTGGGTCCCATCGAGGTCTCCGAGCAGCTCCGGGCCGTGCGGGAGGTGGGGGTCGAGGACCTGGAGGCCCTGCTGAGCGAGCTGCTGAGCGAGGAACGGAGGCGCCATGTCGTGTTGGCTCCGTAGGGTCGCGGCGGTCTGCGCGGTCTGGCTGCTGACCACGGCTGCGGTCGCCGCACAGGACGGCACCCTGACCCGGGTGGCCCTCGCCCGGGGCGGCACCCTGTTCGTGGTCGAAGACCGTCGCGTCCCCCTGGTCACGGTGCGCTTCGCGGTGCCGATCGGTCGCCACGCCCGGGGCTGGGACCACGAATCCGAGGTCGCCTGGCGGCTCCAGACCATCGACTCGCGCATCGACGTCTCGGAGCAGCTCGCCCTGCTGCCCGCGGACCTGGTCCTGGACGTGGAGGGGGACCAGGTCACGCTGGAGGCCACCGCCCTGGCTCGGGACCTGGAGGCGCTGGTGTCCCTGCTCGCGGTCGTGCTGAACAGCGACTACCGGGGCCTGAGCTTCGACATGACCGAGGACCTGGCGACCTGGCAGGAGGTGGCGAACCGGGTCCCGTCCGCCGTCCTCGACCAGACCTTGCGCCGGGCGCTGCTGGCCGAGGGCGACAGCCGCCGACCCGCGGCGGAGGCGCCCCAGGACGTGGTGGTGAGCGCTGCGGGCATGCGGGCGCGCCGGGACGCCATGGTGCGGCGGCCCGAGCGGGTCCTGGGCTTCGCGGGCGCGGTCTCGGCCGACGACGCCCAGCGCCTGGCGAACCGCCTGCTCCTTCCCGTGGACCGCCACGCCGGCCCCCTGCCCACGCCTGCGAGCAAGCCGCTCCGGCCCGCCGAGGGCGTGGTCGAGTCGCAGGTCCTGGACGGCATCGCGTCGACCTGGCTCGGCTTCGGCCGGCTGGGGTTGCGCGCGGACGACCCGGACCTCGCTGCGACCCGCTTGGCGGAGGCCGTGGCGCGGGACCGGATCCAGGAGCGCATCCGCGGCGAGCTCGGTGCCACCTACAGCGTGTCGTCGTGGGGGCTGTTCGGGCGAACCGAGGACCTGTACACCCTGGCGCTCTCGACCCACCCGGACGAGGCCCAGGGCGTGATCGAGGAGGTGCGCGGCATCCTGGCCGACCTGGCGGCCGGGGGCATCGAGCAGGCCGAGCTCGAGCGGGTGCGGGAGCGGGAGCTGGCGTGGCTCGCGCTGGGGAACCAGGACCCGGCGGACCTGCTCGCCGGGGCCATGACCCAGGCACAGCATGGCGAGCGAGTGGTCGGCGCGGCGGCCTGGCGGGAGGCCGTGGAGGGGGTGGACCTGGCTGCGGTGAACGGGGCGGCGGCCTTCCTGGATCCGAAGCGCCTCGCCACCGTGGTGCTGCGACCAGACTGAGCCCGGAGCGGGATAGGAGAGCCCATGCTCGCCCTGCTCCTGCTCGCCTGTGGTCCCAAGCTCGAGGAAGCCCCCGATCCGGCCGCCTGGACCGTCGAGGGACCCGGCGGACCCGTCGCCAGCTTCACCGAGGCCGAGCTCGACCAGCCCTGCGCCTACCTGATGGGCGACGAGGACCTGTCCGCCCAGCACCACAACCTGGTGGTCATGCACGACGGCTACCTGCTCATGCCCTGGGCGCCGGAAGACGGCGGCGGCGGCCTGACCTGGTTCGACATCAGCGACCCCTGCGATCCGGTCGAGCACGCCGAGGTGTACGCCGAGCCCATGAGGGAGTCCCACACCCTGGCCTTCGGCGAGGTGGATGGCCGCGAGTACCTCGCCGTGGACGCGATCTTCGACGAGGGCGCCCGCGGTGGCATCGGGATCTGGGACGTCACGGACAAGGAGAACGCCGCGTGGGTCGCAGACCTGGACCTGCCGGGCTTCCTGTACCCGGAGGCCTACTTCTGGGTGAGCCTGTCGACCTTCTGGCAGGGGGACCACCTGTACGTGTCGTCCGGACTGCTGGGGACCTTCGTGGTCGACGTCTCGGACCCGCTGGACCCGGTGCTGGTGGACCAGGTCATGCCCACCATCCCCCAGGTGGTCGGGTCCCTGCACGTGATCGGCAACCTCGCCCTCAGCTCGTCGGCGGGCACCGCCAAGACCGTGCTCTTCGACCTCGGCGAGCCCGGCGTGCTGGCGCCGATCGGGGGCGGGGACTTCGACACCCGCGACGAAGGGGGCGACGTACAGACCTACTACTTCGCCAACGTCGGCGGCCGGTACGGCCTCTTCGCCCGCAAGGGCGGCGGTGGCGGGCCCATCGTGTACGACCTCAGCGACCCGACCTCGCCGGAGTGGATCAGCGCCCTGCACGCCCCGGAGGGCGACGGCGGCTATGTCTTCCGGCACGAGGACCTGCTCTTCCAGGGCGAGAGCGAGTACGCCGCGCTCTACGACTTCGCCGATCCGGCGGCGCCGGTGGAGCTCACCCGCTGGGACATCGCGGGCGATGTCGACACGGTCACGCCGATCGGGAACATCGCCGTGGTCAGCGTGGACTCCGGTGCGGTCGACGGTCAGCCGACGGCGATGTTCCCCTGGGACACGTCGCCGGATGCCCGGGGGCCGCGGGTCGACCTGACCAGTCCGTCCGACGGCGAGACCCACGTGCCCCGCTCGGGCCGGATCGGCCTGAGCTTCGACGAGCTGCTCGAGCCCCGCTCGGTCCACGCCGGCTCCGTGCGGGTCTGGGACGCCGAGGGTGCGCTGGTGCCCGGCCGCTTCAACGTCCAGGAGTCCCTGGTGAACTTCACGCCGGACGAGAGGCTGGCAGCGGACACCACCTACTTCGTCGAGGTGCCCGAGGGGGGGGTGGCGGACAGCACGCTGAACCCGACCAGTGAGACCCTGCAGCTGAGCTTCTCGACCGGGGCGGAGCTCGCCGAGGAGTGGCCGCGGCGGTGAGGATCAGTCCTTGTCGCCCTTGACCCGGTAGCGGTAGATCGGCTCGGCCGCGAAGGTCGCGTCGAAGTCAGACGCCCGGAAGGGGGTCGCCTGGTCCAGCTCGCCGGCGGCCCGGGCGGCGTCGAGCTCCGCGCGGTCCTGTGCGTCGAGGAGGAGCTGGTACTCCTCGAAGTCGGAGGGAGAGACGAAGTACCCCAGCACCCGACCGTGCCGCACCACACGGATCGTGTGGTCGCCGTAGGCCACGCGATTCAGGACCTCTGCAAGGGCCTGTCGGAGCCTGGAGACGGGCAGGTCGATCAGCATGGAGCCAGGATATCCGTTGGTGAGATTCGGTACAACTGGTATTTTTGTACAAAATAGACTATCTCAGGGAGCGTGTACGCGCTGCTCATCACCCCGAGAGCCCGCAGGGCGCTCCAGCGGACTCCCGATCCACACCGTCGCCGCTTGCTCGTGGCGATCGAGCGGCTGGCCGAGGAGCCGCGTCCGCCGGGGTGCCGCAGGCTCGCTGGCACCGACTCCGACTGGCGCATCCGCGTCGGTGCATGGCGGGTGCTCTACACCATCGTGGACCGGGAGCTCACGGTGACAGTGGTCCGGGTAGCCCAGCGCAAGGACGCGTACCGTCGCTGACCCAGCCCATCAAGGCCCGTAGATCACCACGGTCTCCCCGGCAGCCAGCGCCACGACGTAGCCCTCGCCGCACGCCACGTCGTCGAAGGTCTGGAAGCCGTTGGTCTTCCTCGCCGCACCGGCATCGCGGTGGAAGACCGTCGCGTAGCCCTCGGTGTCCAGCACCGCGGCGACGCCGTCTCCGACGCAGACGTCGGACCAGGCCTGCCCCGCGACCGCCGGCTGGTCCTCGGTGGCGGTCCCCCAGCAGGCGAGCTCCCCGTTGTCCGCCCGAAGGCCGCACCCCATCACCGCGCCGATGTCCACGGCCCCGAGGCCCGACGCGTTGGGGCGAGCCTGGCCGGCGTCGTCGTCTCCCCAGCAACAGGGGAAGCCCGCTGCGGTGAGGGCGCAGGCGGCGCCTCCCCAGGCCGACAGCGCCACGAAGTCCTCGCCTGCCGCGCACGAAGGGTCCGGCCCCTCCCAGAGATCGGCGGCCCCGTCGCCGGGCTCGGTGGGCCAGACCTCGATCGCGCCGTCGACGGTCAGCAGGAGCGTGTAGTCGTCGGCGACCGCCAGGTCCGCGACCCCGGTGCGGCCCTCACCCGCCGCGGCTCCGGGCTCGGACTGTGGCCAGCAGTGGGACTCACCGGTCGTGGACAGGGCACAGGTGTGGCGCAGGCCCGCCGCGACCCGGGCCCAGGTCTCCGAACGCGCGGGCTCCAGCGCCGGCGTATCGCCGAGGGCCTCGCAGGCCAGACCCCCGGTGGCGTCGACGGTGCAGAAGTGCGCCGGGCCGGCGCGAACCATCTCGCGGGGCGCCAGGGTCGGGGGTGTCTGGTAGTCCTCGGGCGTGAGGAAGAAGCACCCGGCGATCAGGAGCGCCTGCACGCCACCAGTCCGAGGGCCAGCCACCAGGCCGCGACGGGCGGGACGTGGCCGCAGCCTCGCTCCGACTCGCCCGTCCCGGTGTCTCCTTCGACCTCCTCGCGGGGCTCGATCCCGAGCCGCATCACCCAGTCTCCCCGCACCAGGAACGCCTCGGACTGCGTCCAGACACCGCCGGTGTAGATCCAGTTGCGGTCGGGCCAGGTGGGGCTGTCTCCGTCCGTGTCGTTCACGATCGAAGGCGTGCCGGCGTGGTCGACGTGGCAGACGGCGACGGCGAGGTCTCCGGCCTCGATGTCTGCGATGTCCAGGCCCTCGGCGTCGGCGAAGACGACCCGGTTGAGGCCGGTGTTCGAGGCCTCGAGCGTGGCGGTGGCCGAGCCCAGCTCGGCCCCGGGACCGTCGGCGCCGGCCGCGAGGATCCACACCTCGAAGTCCTCGACCTGCCCGGTCTCGACGGCGCCACCCGAGATGGCGACGTCGAGCCAGCGCGGCGCGAAGGGGTAGTGCTCCGGCTCGGGCACGAAGACCGAGGCCCAGCACTCACCGATGGCGAAGCCGCCCTGGGCCGTCGCAGAGTCTCCGTCGGTGTGGGCGTCGTTCTGGAGGGTGACGGCCAGGGCGGTCGTCGCGAAGAGGAGCGTGGTCATCGGTCTCAGCGCACCCAGACGGTCTGCCAGATGTGCACGTTGTAGCTGTCGTAGCCCTCGAGGTAGCCGGGGTAGCTCGACGCGTCGACGTACTGGAGGATGGGCACGATCTGCATCCACCAGCACCCGGTGCTGTCGCCGCTGTCGACGTCGGAGCTGAAGGCGTACGCGGAGCCCGCGGTGTAGAGCCGGTCGTGCAGGCCGTTGAAGCCGCTGCAGGTGGTGGACTCCTCGCCGTCCAGGAGCAGGTAGTCGCTGCCGTCGGTGGTGTCGGAGAAGGCGTCGTGGCCCTGCTCCCAGACGGTGTAGTGGGCGCGGGCGCCGGTGTTCCAGGTGCCGCTGTTGCCCACCTCGAGGCGGTAGGTGAACCAGCCGCTGCCGTCCTCGAACCAGCCCCGCTCGGCGAGGGCGGAGTAGTCGTCGTCGGTGGCGCTGCCGCTCTCCTCCCAGGTGGCGGTGGACCAGAAGGTCGGCCAGTGGCTGCTGAACAGCCGGGTCCAGCCCCCGCCGTCGGTGGTCTGGTCGCACCAGGCCTCCCAGGCGTTGGAGGTGTCGCCGTCCTGATCGGGGTCGAGCCAGTAGAGGCCGTCGCCGGCGGACGCGCCCGCGTCGAGGATCGCCTGGCAGCTGGCGGCGGCGCACAGGGCGTCGGAGCCCTCGGCGCCGGCGTCGTCGTCGCCGTCGCAGTCGTCGTCGAGGCCGTTGCACTGCTCGGTGGCGTCGGGGTTCACCGCGGCGTCGGTGTCGTCGCAGTCCCCAGGGGTGGCGACCGTCGCCGACGGGGCCTCGCAGGCCTCGAAGGTCGTGAGGTCGTCGCCCCAGCCGTCGCCGTCGTCGTCGGCGTACCAGGTCTCCGGGTCGGCGACCGCGGTGTCGTCGTCGTCGACCAGGCCGTCGCAGTCGTCGTCGTCGCCGTCGCAGATCTCCTCGGCCGCCGGGTTCGTGGCGGGGTCCAGGTCGTCGCAGTCGTCGGCGTTGTCGACGTACAGCGAGCGGCCGGAGCAGGTGAGGGCGGTGACCAGGGAGGTGCCATAGCCGTCGCCGTCGGCGTCGTAGTACACGGTGGTCGCGTCGGTGACGCCGGGGTCGTCCTCGTCGGTCCAGGTGTTGCAGTCGTCGTCCTGGCCGTTGCAGATCTCGGCGGCGGCTGGGTTCACCGCGGCGTCGGTGTCGTCGCAGTCCCCGGCGTTGGCGACCGTGCCGCTGGGGGCCTCGCAGGCGCCCTGGCCGGTGCCGGGAGCGCCGTAGCCGTCGGAGTCGGCGTCGGTGTACCAGGTCGCGGTGTCCGCGGCGTCCGGGCCGTCGGTGCTGCCGTCGCAGTCGTTGTCGGCGCCGTCGCAGACCTCGGTGCCGCCGGGCAGGGCGTCGGCGTTGCCGTCGTCGCAGTCGTCGGCGCTCGCGCTGGTGGCGCTCGGCTGCACGCAGGTCTCGAAGGTCACGTCGCTGCGACCGTGGCCGTCGCCGTCGGCGTCCAGGTACCAGGTGGTGGTGCCGGTGACGCCGGGGTCGTCGTCGTCGACCAGGCCGTCGCAGTCGTCGTCGACACCGCTGCAGGTCTCCGCGGCGTCGGGGTTCACGGCGGCGTCGGTGTCGTCGCAGTCCGTGGCGTCGGAGACGGTGTCGCTGCCGGGCTGGCAGGTGGCGTGCTCGGTGGCTTCGTCGCCGAAGCCGTCGCCGTCGGCGTCGGTGTAGACGACCTGCGGGTCCACGACGTCGGGGTCGTCGTCGTCGACCAGGGTGTCGCAGTCGTCGTCGATGCCGTTGCAGGCCTCGTCGGCGGCGGGGTTCACGTCGGACAGGGTGTCGTCGCAGTCGCCGTCGTTGGCCACGGTCTCGCCGCTGCCGTCGCAGGAGGTCTCGCTGGCGTCGGGGTCGCCGAAGCCGTCGCCGTCGGCGTCGGCGTACCAGAGGCCCGCGTCGGTGGCGGCGTCGTCGACGAGGCCGTTGCAGTCGTCGTCGTCGCCGTTGCAGCGCTCGCTCGCCGCCGGGTGCACGGCGGGGTCGTCGTCGTCGCAGTCGTCGGTGTTGTCGACGAAGCCGTCGGGGGGGTCGCACTGGACGAGCTGGTAGGCGTCGGAGCCGAAGCCGTCGTCGTCGGCGTCGATGGACCAGGTGGTGGGGGCCCCCACCGCCGCGTCGTCGTCGTCGCAGTCCTGCTCGGCGGGCACGCCGTCCTGGTCGACGTCGGTGGGCGGGAGGGTCCCGTCGGTGGGATCCGTGCCGTCGGTGTTCCGGCAACCGACCCCGATCATCAGAGCGAGCAGCAGCAGGCGCACAGGGTGCTCCGGGGCGCGCAGGAGCCCAGTCTACCGGGTAGAAGGTCCAGGTCCATGACCCTCCTCTGGCTGCTGTCCTGCGCCGGCGAGCCCACGCCGGACGACACCCTGGTGCTCGGGGTGGGCGGGGACCTCCGCGCATACGTGGACGAGCTGGTGATCCTGGGCACGGGCAGCGAAGGGGCGTCCTTCACCTGGTACGCCGGGGACGGCGGCGTCCACTCCCGCGACATCGCCGAGCACACCTACGAGGAGCCGGGGCACTACGTCGCAGCGCTGACGGGGACTTCGGAGGCCGGCACGACCCGCACCGAGCAGATCCGCGTCACGGTCACCTGGCGCCCCCTGGACGAGCCCCCCCGCTCCAGCAGCAGCGTCGTGACCGATGGCGACCGGGTCTACGCGGTCCTGCCGGACTTCGATCGGATCGCCGTGGTCGACCGCGCGACCCGCACGCTGGTGGACCACTGGGACACCTGCGGCCACCCGCGCAGTCTCTCGGTCCATGGTGGCGAGCTGGCTGTGGCCTGCCAAGACGACGCCCTGGACCGCTTCGACACCGCCACGGGCGAGCACCTGGAGCGGGTCGAGCTGCCCTGGGGCGCCCGACCCTTCGGCGTGGTCCACACCGACTCCGGCCTCGCCGCCACCACCTGGCTGGGACTGTGGCAGGACGGCACCCTCGACGACGCCACCCGGGACCTGCGTGGCCTCGCCTTTGTCGACGGCGAGCTGTTGTGGTCCCGCCACCGCAGCCCCGACGACGGCGGCCGCTGGTTCCGCGGCGGCGCCGAGCAGGTCCTGCCCCTCGACCCCGGTCCAGACTCGGACACCGACGCCCGGGGCCTGCCCAGCTACCTCCAGCGCATCGCCGTGCGGCCCGACGGCCGGGTCGCGGTCTTCCCGGGGCTGAAGGCCAACATCGCCCGGGGCCTGGTCCGCGACGGCCTGGCCCTGACCCACGAGACCACCGCGCGAGCCGACCTGTGGGCCGCGCCTCTGGTCGACGACGAGCCCCACACCGAGCCCCGCTTCGACAACCGGGACCTGGCTTCGGCCGCTGCGTTCTCCCCCGGCGGGGAGTGGCTCTACGTCGCCCACATCGGCGCCCGCATCCTCGACGTGCTCGACCCCTACACGATGATCCGGGCGGGCGGTCTGCAGCAGGTCGGAGACGGGGTCGACGGGCTGGTCACCATCGACGACGAGGTCTGGGCCCTCGCCCGCTTCGACCGGACCCTGGTGGTGATGTCCGGCGAGCCCACCGCGATGACCCGCGAGGACCCCATCGACCTGCTGGGGAGTCTGCCCGAGGTGCTCGATGCCGAGGTGCTCGCCGGCCAGAGGGTCTTCTACGGGGCCCACGACCGCCGCATGAGCCTGGACAGCTACATGAGCTGCGCCAGCTGCCACCTGGACGGCGAGCACGACGGCCGCACCTGGGACTTCACCAGCCGCGGGGAGGGCCTGCGCAACACCAAGGCCCTGTTCGGCATGGCGGGGAGGCCGCCCCTGCACTGGTCGGCGAACTTCGACGAGCTGCAGGACTTCGAGCGGGACATCCGCGAGTCCATGGGCGGCAGCGGCTTCCTCGGCGATGCGGACCACGCCGAGACCGAGGACCCCTTCGGCCCGGCCAAGGCCGGTCGCTCTGCCGAGCTCGACGCGCTGGCCGCCTATGTCGGGAGCCTGGAGGTGCCCCGGTCTCCCTGGGCCGACGATCCCGAGGTCGCCGATGGCCGGGCGGTCTTCGAAGCCGCTGGCTGCCACGGCTGCCACAGCGGCGAGCGCCTGACGGACTCGGAGCTGGTCGATGGCGACCCGGTGCTGTATGACGTCGGCACCCTGACCGCGGACAGCGGCGGGCGCCTCGGCGGTCCCCTCGACGGGCTCGACACGCCGGAGCTGCTCGGTCTCTTCTACACGGCGCCGTACCTGCACGACGGCTCGGCGGAGACCCTGCGGGACCGCTTCGAGCGAGACTCCGAGAACCGCCACGGTCCGAGCGCCCAGCTCGGGGAGGAGCAGCTGCGGCTGCTGGAGCTCTACCTGCTCAGCCTGGAGTAGCTGCGCTCAGAAGCTGCTGCCGGGCTGCGTCAGGAATTCCAGCTCCTCAGCCGTGCTCACCCGCCCCAGCGTCGCGTTCCGGTGGGGGAAGCGGCCGAACCGCTGCACGATGTCCCGGTGGTCCCGAGCGGCCTTCAGACCCCCGGAGACCGTGCCCGGACTGTCGGCCTCGATGCGCTCGAACAGGGCGACGCAGCGCTCCTGGTGGGCGATGTCCTCGCTGTGCATCAGGGGCATGTAGAGGAAGGTCCGCTGGAGCGGTCCCAGAGCGGTGTCGTGTCCGGCGGCGAGGGCCTGCTCGCAGAGCCGGAGGGCGTGGGGGTCCTGGGCCCAGGTCCGGGGATCGTTGCGGTGCAGGTTCCGGGAGAGCTGGTCCAGCAGGATGATCAGCGCCAGCGCGGTGCCGGGCTCGTGGACCCAGTGGTCGAGCTCGCCGGCGCAGGCCTGGGCGTAGAGCCCGGAGAAGCGCTCGCGGAGCTCGGTGTCGAAGGCCACGTCGCGCTGGAACCAGACCGGGCGGAACTCGCAGGTGCCCGCGGGATCGGGGGTGCCGAACCAGAACCGGAGCACATCCTGGTGCAAGCGCCGGGTCTCCTCTGGGAGGGTGGTCTCTTCGTCGCACCAGCGGACCAGGGTCCCCAGGCAGGCGACACCGTCGTGATGCCACATCATGGATGGCGTTGCCATGTGTCCCGGCGGACAGATGCGGCTCGCGCCCAGCCGTGCGAGGGCTATTCGCAAGGTGTAACCGGGGTTTCCCTCCCATGCGACGGCCGCGTTCTGGAACAGTCCGGCGAGGCCTTCGAGCTGGGTCAAGGCGTGAGGGAGATCGCGCGCGGGGACCAGGGTCAGGTAGCGGCCGAGGGGAGACACCGGCAGCCCGTCGCCGGTGGTCTGCACGATCGTCCACGCGTGGGAGCCGTCGGGCGGTGTCCACAGCCGGCCCTGGTCCATGGCTTCGGACAGCTCCGCCACTCCCCTCTGCTGGGTGATGGCGGCCTGGGTGCCGGGGTCGGCCCTGCGCGGGGGCAGCCGGGCTCGCTCGGCCTCCAGGGCGGGCACCAGGGCCTCGCCCAGCTCGGCTGGATCCCGGCCCACGACGATCGCGCAGTGGGGGGAGAGGCAGGCGTGCTGGTCGAAGACGCTGATGTCCCGGGCCAGGCCGGCGGCGACCCGGTCCAGGTCGGCGTCGGGGCCGATCACGGCGACCCCGAGGCGGTGGCCGTGGAAGGTGACGGGCAGGTCCGGTCCTGCGGCGGTCCGGTAGTGGGCTTCGGCGGCCTGGCCACCCCAGCCCACCAGGTGGTCCAGCGGGTCCAGGAAGGCCCGCTCCAGGGCCGTGTCGTCACGGGGCCACCACAGCACCCCGCAGGCGGCGGCCACGTCGGGCGCCAGGGCGTGCAGGCTCTCCAGGTAGGCGGGCAGGAAGGTGGGCTCCCCGATGCTGGAGCGGCCCAGGAAAGCCCCCTTGACCAGCAGGGCCCGCATGACGGTCAGGTGGGGCAGAGCGGGGATGTTGCTGCTGAACACCGCACCCACCAGGTCCGGGCCCAGGGCGTGGGATCCGCTGCTGCGGGCGGCGGACCAGCGGAAGCCGTCGAGCACCGTGGGGTCGCCGAGCTCGCTGGCCAGGGCCCGCCACAGGTGGGCCGTGGCGCTGGCCCGCATCTCCAGGTCCACCGACTCCCGGACCATCTCCGGGGAGAAGCCGGTGACGGAGGGCAGGGTGTCCAGGGCGACCCTGCGGGGAGCGAAGTCGTCGTCGAGCCACCGGGCCGACAGGGCGCCCAGCAGCTGGGTGAGGTCCCAGATCGAGCGCTGGCGGGGCGGCCGCGACCGCAGGGTGCGGCCGACACGGGCCAGGTCGTCGGGGGCCAGGACCGGCAGCCGCACGGAGACGCCGCCCAGGTCCTGCACCGTCTCGTCGCGCACGGCGTCGCGCAGGTCCGGGGGCAGCCACCAGCCGGCGAGGGGTGTCACGCCGACAGCAGCTCGTCGATGGTGATCGAGCAGCCGCGGGAGCCGTCCGGGGTGGCGCGGCCGTGGACCTCGAAGCCGCCGGGGACCCGTCGCCCCAGGTCGTCGGTCTGCACGACGCAGGGCCGGTCCAGGTTCGCCAGGTCCAGGTGTCGCAGCAGGCCGGTCTCCCCCGGGGGCAGGGGCTCCAGGGTCTCCGGGTGCACCACGAGGGTGTCGGTCCAGGGCGGGTTGACCTTGAACCGGGGGGTGGCGACGCCGTCCCGCAGCACGTTGTCGTAGAACTGGCTGGCCAGCTCGGTCATGCCCAGCAGGTTCACGACTCGGTCGGGGGGCACCGCGAAGGTCTCCCCCAGGGCCGTGACCAGGTCCTCCCGGGTGACGACCCGGGAGCGGCCCTTGAAGCCGCCGGCGTCCATGATGCGCGAGCCCGCGGGCAGGGGCAGCCGCAGGCCCTTGGCCGCCAGGCCGTCGAGCAGGTGCACGAAGCCGAAGCTGGCGCCGATGAGGGTGAGCGGGACCCCCGCCTGGCAGTGGGCGACCAGAGACGGGACGTCGAGGCCGCCCGGGCCGATCAGGAACCCACCCTCGGGCTGGCTGAACTCCTCGACCAGCTGGGCCATGCCCGCCGCCATGATCATGTGGGGAGCAGCCCTGGGTGGGGGCGCCAGCACCAGGATGCGGGTCGCGCGGTCGTCCGGGAGCAGCAAGGAGCGGGCGCTCTGGCGGATGCTCTCGGCCATCACCGCCAGGCCGTCGGCGGTGAAGCGGGCGACGCCGGGGGTCGCGCCGCTGGTGCCGCTGGTGCGGAACTCGGCGACCACCTGGCCGCCGGTGTGCAGGGGGAAGTGCTTGAAGGCCGCGGTGGGCAGGGCCGGCACGTCTGTCCACGCGCCGGTCCAGGAGAAGCCCCGGCGCCGGCACAGGGCGTCCCAGGCGGGGATGCGGGCCCGCTGCCACGCCACCAGGTCCCGCGTGAGGTCCTCGCGCTCCGTCGTGGACCAGGGCGCCATGCCCCGGCGAATGGCGTCGGTGAGGCGGTCCTTCATGCCCGTCGAGCCTATCCGGTGCCGGGCTCCGGTAGGCTGTGGGCGGGGACGGCACGCCCCGGGGAAAGCCCGTGAACCTGCTCCTGTTGGACGACGACACCCAGCTGCGCCTGCAGCTCGAGGAGGCCTTCGCGCCCGAGCGGGTAGGCGTCGTGGCCCAGCCGGACCCGAGCCTGGCCATCGCAGCCCTGGGGAGTGGCGCCTGGGTGGGCGCGCTGGTGTGCCTCGACGGCGGTGAGGGCGCCGCGGTCGCCTTCCTCGAAGCCCTGAGCTGGGTCGACGGCCTGGACATCCCGGTCATCGTGACCTCGGCGACCCGGTCGATCATCGACGACGAGGTCAAGCTCGCCCGGGAGCTCTGGCCGGACGCCATCTACCTGCGCAAGCCGGTCCAGCTCCGGCGGCTGCGGCAGCTGCTGGGGGACCTGGAGCCGAGCAGCGTGCGTCGGGCGGTGGTGGACGAGGACCTGCCGGAGCTGGCGACCAGTGACCTGGAGCTGCTGGACGACGCGATGATCGTGGAGATCGAGGACTCGACCGTGGACGAGGCGAGCGAGCCGACGGTGATCGAGCGGGTGTGACTGCGGGCGGGGTCGCCCTCAGCTCCCGGCGGTCGTGTGCACCGTGCCGAGCTTGAGCTCGAGCAGCTGATCGACCCAGGCCGTGACGCCGGAGAGCGGCTGGTGTGTGGCCGCGGCGATGTCCGCCAGGGAGCGCGCGCCGTCCACGGCCCGGGCGATCGCGGCGGCTCCGGGCGTGGCAGCCAGGGGCCGCCGCCAGGCCTCGGGGGGGGCCAGCAGCACCGGGATCAGCGCCGGGTCCAGGGGTGGGATGTCCCGCTCGTCGGACCCCAGCACCCGGTCCGTGGCCTGGTAGGCGAACAGGTTCAGGTCCTGGCCGAACTTGGCCCGGTGCACGTGGCGCACGGCGCCGAAGCCGGCGTTGACGCCGTCGCCGAGGGCCACGGCGGTCGACGCCCAGCGACCGGTCACGTCGCCTGCGGCGAAGACCCCGGGCTCGCTGGTGGCGCACCAGCGGTCGACGGTCACGAACCCCCCCTCCTCCCGCGCCAGGTCCAGGTCGTCCCAGGGCAGGGCGGTCCGCAGCTCGAAGGCGTTGTAGTCGAGCAGGACGGCGGAGCAGGGGAGGGCACCGCCCGTGCCGTCGGGACCGCTCCAGCGCACGCCGGAGACCCCGGCGGTGGCCGCCGGTTCGTCGTCCGGCGCCGCAGGGTCCAGGGCGTCTCCGGCGTCGAAGCCGGCGGTCCGGCTGCCGTCGCCCAGGAGCTCCGCCGGGCGGCCCCGCAGCACCGTGCCCGGCAGGTCGGGCAGCGCTCCGTCCGGCTCCTCCAGGAGCCAGGTGGGCTCGGGCACCCGCTCGGTGATCAGCGGCGCCAGGTTCACGCTCTTGCGGTTGCCGACCACCACGAGCCCGCCGCCGCTGGCTTCGGCGACCCGGTCCAGCAGCCTGGGGAAGTAGGCGTAGCCCATGTAGGTGATGAAGACGCCGCGGCCGATGAAGTCGGCCTCGTTCACCAGGCCTCGCATGCCGGTGGCGATCACCACGGCCAGGCAGCGCAAGGAGGTCTGCTCGCCCTCGACCAACAGGCCGCCGCCTCGCCGGGTCACCCGCCGGACCCGCTCCGGCACCACCGGCAGGTGGTAGCGCTCGAAGTCCGTGCGGATCTCCCGGACCAGCCCGTCGCCGAGGTAGCGCCAGCCCGGGCCGGTCAGCGAGCAGGTCCGCCAGGTGGCGAGGCCGCCCAGGCGACCGCCTTCGAAGACCGCCACCGAGCACGGCACGGTCCGGTAGGACTTGATCCAGCGGGCGCGGACGGCGGCGGACATGCCCGCCGGACCGCCGCCGACCACGACGACGTCGAAGTCGTAGGGGGCTTCGGGCGGGAGGTCAGTCGGCAGCGGGGGGCTTCTCGGCGCTGGAGGCAGGGGGCGCCTTCGCTCCTTCGCCGCCGGGTCCAGGGCCTCGCGATCCAGGGGTCGGATGGTGGGCTCGTCCTCGAACCGGGGGCACTCCGGCAGGTCCGCGTAGTCGGCGAAGACCGGGTGGGTCTCGGCGTGGTTCCGACCGTAGTAGCAGGCCGCCAGGACCTGGATGCCGAGCACCTTGTAGGCGTAGTGCTGGGTGTAGGCGTCGAGGGTGGTTCCCTCGCACTTCGAAGCCAGGGTGCCCGGCGGGCAGAGGACCTGCTGGCCGAGGAAGGCCGGGTCACGGGTGACTCCCTTGTCCGCGAGCCAGGCCCTGTAGGCGTGGCGGATCTCCAGCTTGGACGTGCGTCCGTCCCGGTACTCGGAGCTGTCGAAGCCCGCGAGCCAGGTCGAGATGGCCAGCTGGACCGCCGCCCCGGAGGCGGCGATCTCCGGGTCGGCCAGGACCTCCTCGAACCAGGCCAGGGCGGCCTTGGTCTGGCGGAGCAGGTCGTTGCGCTCGTCCACGGCGCAGGACGTGAGGCGGCACTTCCCGTCCGCGACGTAGGCGGCGTTCTTCAGGACATCCAGCGGTGGGATCGGCGTGGTCGGCGCCCAGGTCTCCTCGGTGCCCGTCAGCTGACATCCCTCCACCTTCAAGCCCAGGCGGAAGGCCAGCTCGGGCTGCATCTGCCAGGCGCCGCCGGCGCACGCGATGCGGTCGAGCGCGTCCGTGCGGTAGCCGGACTCGAGGAAGGGGATGGCGGCGATGGCGTCGGGCAGGCCGGCCTCGCGGACCAGGCCCAGCACCGCCGCGTAGTTGTCGGTGCTCGCCGCGAGGATCTCCCAGAACTGCTCCTGGCTCGACTTCCGGGCGGAGTAGGCGGCCGCGTGCTTCTTCAGCGCCTCGTCCGTGCCCGCTGCGCCCGTGACCCCCGCGGCCTTCGCCAGCTCGGCGTTGGGGCTGTCGACGAACCGCGCCCAGGACGTGTCCCAGGGCGCGGGACCCTCGGCCACGGCCTTGGGCTGGGTCTGTTCCTGGGGAGCGGCGGGCGGCGGGTCCGCGGGCGGCACGTCCGTGGCGCAGGCGGCGAGCAGGAGCGCGAGCATGGTCGAGTCCGGTGGTGGTGCGGCCCGGGATCATAAGGCGCTCGCCCGCGGTCAGAACACGTGATCCACGTCCACGTACCCCGCCACCCCCTCCGCGCTCACCCCCACCTCGCAGCGCAGCAGGAAGCTCTCCCCCCACCGGAACCAGACCCCACCGCCGGCCCCGGTGTGGAAGCCCGCCTCGCCGTCCAGCGCCGGATCCGCCGGCAGCGAGGCCCAGACCCGGCCGGTGTCGACGAAGGCCGTCAGGCCCAGCTGGCCCGGCTGGGGGCCCAGGGGGCCCGCCCACAGGGTGGGGCGCAGCTCGGCGTTGAGCAGGATCTTGTGGCGGCCGTGGAGGCGCATCAGGTTGAGGCCTCGCAAGGAGCGCCCGCCCCCGGGGCCGTGACCGGGCTCCAGGCCGCCGTAGCGAGCCAGGGCGTAGAAGGGCACGTCGCCGCCGAGGGTGTCGAGCACCAGTCGCGCTGCTGCGACGGTGCTCGTGGTGACCGGCAGGTAGGCTCGCGCGGTCAGGTTGCCGCCCCACCAGGCGCCGCTGCGGCGCACCCCCACCCCGGCGCGCACCGACGCCTCGGCCGTGCCGCCCAGGCGGGGCGAGGTCTCGTGGTCCCGGAGGTCCCAGGCAGCCCCGGCCGTGGCTTCCAGGGTGCTGTGAGGCACCGCCCAGGCGACCCGCGCCGCCGCGTCGGCCCCCGAGGCGCCGGCCAGGTCCGCCTCCAGCTGGCTGCCGGCGTAGACGTCGAACCGGTTCGTGGTGAGGGCCCCGGCGGCGAAGGCCTGCCACTCTCCGGTCAGGGGCAGGCGGGCGGTGGCCAGCAGCGAGGCCTGGCTGTGTCCGTAGTGGTTCGCCCGCCGGGCTTCGGCCCAGGCCCGAGGCTCCTGCTCGGGGTCCAGCGACTCCCAGGGCCGCAGGTGCGCCGAGGCGTTGCCCAGCCCGTACCAGCCGGCGTTCGCCTGGCGGCGGGCGAAGCCGTGGAGCGTCACGCGAGGTCCGCGACCCTGGGCGGGCAGGTCGGCGACCAGGGCCGCGTTCTGCAGGGTGCCTTGCCAGCCGGTGTCCTCCAGGGACGAGAAGGCCAGGAGCACCGCCCGCAGGCGCCAGCGGTAGGGGACCCGGTCCGGGTCGACCCGGGCCAGGTTGAGCACGAAGCCGCCGCCCACGCCCAGGTCGTGGTTGTAGGCCGCCACGACCACGCCGCCAGGCTCCAGCCGCTCCTCGTGCCCTTCGGGCTCGGCGGCCCGGGCGCTCCCGGTCGTGCCGAGCGCCAGGAGCAGGGCGGCGAGGCGGCGGGCCAGGAGCACGGCGGGAGTCTACCGACGTTAGCCCCAGCCCATGGACCCCTCCGTCGTCGAGGCCTTCGTCATCGCCGCCACCGGGGGGTTGATGGTGGGGCAGTCCCTGTTGGTCCTGGTCCTGCTCACGGCCGAGCGGGGACTGCCCAAGGCCGTGGCCTACCTGGCGGGCATGTTCGCGGTGTACCTGGCCTTCGGTCAGGGCACGCTCGTGCTGGGGACGCGGTTGCTCGCCGCGGGGCCCGACCGTGGGGCGGGGGTGGCCGCCGGTCTCTCCCTGGGCCTGGGCGTGGTCTTGCTGCTGGTGGCCCTGCGCACCTGGCGGCGGCCTCCGGGTGAGCGGCGTGGCCGCATGCTGGCGGGTCTCGACCACGCCAGCGTGTCCCAGGTCCTGGGCCTGGGCGCCCTGGTGGCGACCTTCAACGTCAAGAACCTGGGGGTCTACCTGTCCGCTGTGGAGGCCCTGACCCGGGCCGGCCTGCCCCTGGGCCAGGGCGCACCGCTGGTGGTCGCGGTCACGGGGGTGTTCTGCACGGCGGTGTGGCTGCCGATCCTGCTGCGGGTCGCGGGCGGTGAGCGAGCGCGGCCCCTGCTGGCGCGGCTGCGGGGGCTGCTCGAGGCTCGGCAGCGAGGGCTGGCGGCGGGGATCCTGGGGTTCTTCGGGGTGGCCTTCGTGGTGCGGGGCCTGGTGCTGCTGGCCCCGTAGCCTCACCCCCCCCCCCCCCCCCCACCCCCCCCCCCCCCCCCCCCCCCCCCGCACCCGCACCAGCGGACGAAGGTCCGTACTCCGGACGATGGTGGGCCCAGACGGCGTCTGCGCGGCCGAACGTCCGGTGTACGGACCTTCCTCCGCGGTCGACCCCTCACACCCGCAGGTAGCGGGCCCACTCCACTGTCACCCCGGGCCCGAAGGCCAGGGTCCCCAGGGCCGGGCCCTCGACCTCGCCCAGGTGCTCGGCCAGCAGGAAGGGCAGGGCCGCCGCGCCCAGGTTGCCGTGGTGTTGCAGCGAGGTGTAGGACCGCGTCAGGACGTCGCTGGGGTAGCCCGAGGCCTCCAGCGCGGCGCCGACGTGCTGGAGGATGTTCGGGCCGCCGGGGTGCACCGCCATCGCAGGTGGGGCCTCCAGCCCCGACCCCAGGCGGGCCAGCAGGCGCGGTCCGGGCTCTCCGGTGCCCAGCCATGCCCCGAGCCTGGGCCCGACCGCCCGATCCAGGTACATGCGGTAGGTCACCTGGTCCGGGGACATCGGCGGGACCATCTGCAGCAGCTCCCGGGAGCCTGGCACCAGGTGCATGCCCGCGCTGTCCATGCGCCAGGCGCCCTCGGGACCCAGGATCAGCGCGGCCGCGCCGTCGGAGAAGAGGCAGTGCGCCACCAGGGTGGAGATGTCCGTCTCCACCGGGCTGTAGTGGGTCGACGGGGACTCGGCGGCGACCACCAGGACGTGGTCCGCCTCGCCGGCGCGGACGATGTCCCGGGCCAGCCGCAGGCAGGTCGCACCGCAGAAGCAGCCGTTGAAGTTGAGCTCGGCCTTCTGGCAGTCGTGTCGCAGCCCGAAGGTGTCGATGAGCTCACAGGCGAGCCCCGGCTCGCTCCAGCCGCTGGTGCTGGTGGTGAGGATGTGGCTGATCCGGTCGACCGGGCCGCCCCAGGCGGTCAGGGCCTCGCTCACGGCTTCGACCGCCAGGGCGGGCACCACCTGGCGCCAGGCCCGCATGCGCTGCCACAGGTCCGGGTCGAATTCCGTGTCGGTGTAGATGTCGTCGACCGCGACCCGCGGGGTGCTGCCTGGCGGCAGCAGGGCCGGGTGGAAGGTGTGGCGGGCCTGGATGCCGGTGCCGCGGACCAGGCTGGCGATGCGCTCGATGGTCTGCCGGGACTGCCCGTGCAGGCGCCGGGCCTCGGCGTCGACCTGGAGGAAGCGCTCGGTGGTCAGCACGTCCGGCACAGCGGAGCCGGTGGCGACGATGTGGGCGTGAGGCATGGGGACCTGGCCGGCACGAGCGGGTGGGCGGCGTCCATAGCCTGTGGCGCTCGGAGGCGCGTGCTACGTTGCCCGCGGTCCGGGCCTCGCGAGACCCCATGTTCACACGGTCGACGACGAAGCTGCGGGTGCTGGCCCGGGTGCTGGTCTTCCACGGGATCGCCCTGGCCGTCGCGCCCTTCGCCCTGCTCGCGTTGCTGCTGGCCGGACGCCACCGCTCCGAGCTGCTCGACGTCCTGCTCCACCGGGGCGTGCTGGGCGCCTTCTGGCTCTGGGGCTTCGAGCCGGCCGTCGTGGGGGCTCCGCCACCGGCGGACACCGGCCCGCTGCTCATCGTGGCGAACCACAAGATGGGCATGGACACCGCCGTGGTCGAGCGGTACGTCCGCGCCCGCAGTCTGGGCAAGGACCGGGTCTCACGCTGGCCGATCTTCGGCCGCCTGGCCCGGGCCCGCGGCACGGTCTTCATCAACAAGGAGGGCGGCGGCAGCCGGGCGTCGGCGCTGCGCAGCATCGAGGCGGTGCTCCGGGGCGGCGACCGCATGATCGTGTTCCCCGAGGGCCTCATGCAGCCGGGCGACGAGGTGGCCCCCTTTCACCGGGGCTCGTTCTCGGCCGCGAAGGGCTTCGAGGTCCTGTGCATCGGCCTGGCCTACCCGCCGGGCCTGGAGTGGCGGAAGCTGGAGCCGATGCCCGCCCACATGTGGAAGCTGCTGTGGCGGGGGCGGATCCCGGTGGGGGTGGCCATCGGCGAGCCGATGACCATCGTCGACGACGCCGCTGAGGCCGCCGCCGAGGCCCACCGGGTCACCAGCGAGCTCGTGGTCCAGGCCCGGGCGGCGCTGGAGGCCCGTGCCTGCTGAGGCGCGGCCCGCGGCCCTCCCCTCGCTGCTGCGCCGGCTCGGGAAGCTCGCGGTGGCCCTGGTGCTCGGGCTGCCGGCCTGGCCCGTCTACGGCCTGCTCCGCCTGGGGCTCCCGCGACCGCCGACCCTGCCGTCGCTGCGGCGCTGCTTCGCCCAGCTGGGGTGGGTGCTGCGAGCCGCACCGCCCGCGCCGGGCCTGCCCCCGGCCGCCCGAGCCGCCCTGTTGCTGGAGCTCCTGGCCCGGCTGGCCCTGGCCCCCCTGCGCGGACTCTGCTGGCAGCTCGACGAGCTGCTCTACGGTCGCGCTCTGGACGCCACCGGGGTCGCCTCCCCGCTGATCCTGCTGAGCGCCGCTCGCAGCGGCAGCACCCGCCTGGCCCGTGCCCTGGAGGACGATCCGGCCCACGTCGCCCCCGCGATGCTGGAGATCCGCCACCCGTGGCTGTGGCTCTGGCGGCTGGGCCGGGGTCCCCTGGGCCGGCGGGTCGACCCGGCCCGGGTCCGCGCCTTCGTCGAGGCCCAGGTCTCCGAGGACTTCCGGCGCCGCCACGAGGTGGACCCCTTCCGCACCGACACCCTCGAGGTGCTGTTCGGGCTCGGTCACCACATCGACCTGGTCCGGTGCCTGGGGCCTGACCCCTTCGCGCGGGCCTTCTCCCACAGCCGTCGGACGGCGGACAACGGGGCCTACTGGGACGACTTCGCGGCCTTCGTCGACCGCCTCGGCCGCAAGACCCTGCTGCTCCATGGCGCTGGAGACCACCGGCTCATGGTCAAGGGCCACTTCCTCGCAGCCGCTGCGTCGCTGGCAGCTCACTACCCGGACGGCCGCTTCCTGACCGTGGTGCGGGAGCCCGCGGCGCGGCTCCAGAGCCTGTTCAACTTCCACCGGGTCAGCCCCACCGAGGCCCTGCTGGGGCCGCTGCCCTGGCCCTGGATCGTGGCCCACGGCCTGGACACCCAGGTCGCCTACGGCGAGACCGAGCAGGCCTGGTACAGCGAGACGGGGCTGCCGCGTCGGCTCGCCCTGGCGTTCTCCGCCTACGCCGACGACCCGGCCGCTGCGGTGGGCCGGGTGTACCGGGAGCTGCTGGACCGGGAGGAGCCGCCGGCGACTGGCCTCCCGGGCCACGCCAGCGAGCCACCGCTGGTGGACCGCAGCCTCGCGGAGCTGGGCGTGGACCTGGAGGCCCTGGCCTCCCGCACTGCCGACTACCGCCGCTGGCTCCGGTCCCTGGAGGCCTGAGGCATGCCGCGACTGGCCGTCGTCGGAGGAGGGCTGGCGGGACTCGTCACCCTGAAGTCCGCCCTCGAGGAGGGGGTCGAGGCGGTGCTCTTCGAGGCCGACGAGGACCTGGGCGGCAACTGGCGTCTGCGCGCGGACGGCCCCAGCGTCGCCCGGGACACCGAGCTCACCAGCAGCCGGGACGTGACGGCCTTCTCGGACTTCCCCCTGCCCGGCGAAGGACCTCACTTCCTGCACCACCAGGCCTTCCTCGCCTACCTCGAGGCCTACGCCGACCACTTCGGCCTGCGCCCCCACCTGCGGTTCGGTCAGCCGGTCCTCGAGGCCCGGCCCGACCCGGATGGTTGGGTGGTGCGGACCCCCGCCGGGGAGCAGGGCTTCACCCACCTCGCGGTGTGCACAGGCCTGTCCCGGGTGCCCGCGATGCCCGACATCGCCGGGGCCTTCTCCGGCCCGGTCGCCCACACGAGCACGGTGCTCGACGCCGCCCCCTACGCCGGCCAGCGGGTGCTCGTGGTCGGCGGTGGCGAGAGCGCGACGGACATCCTGGCGGAGCTGGCCGAGGTCTGTCCCGAGGTCCACCTGAGCCTGCGGCGCGGTCCTCTGGTCTTCCCCAAGGCCTTCCGGGCCGGCGGCCTGCCCGCCGACCACCTCCACAGCCGCTCGACCTACATGCTGCCCAGGGTGGTCTACGAGCGTGTCGAGGAGCTCTTCGGCGGGCTGATGGACGTGCGGCTGGGGTTGCTGCCAGGGGGTGCTGGGGCCCTTCGCCGGCGCCTTCGGCGGGCCAGCGGCGGTCGCTACCACCAGCAGGTCCTGCTGAAGTCGGACACCATCCTCGACACCCTGCGGCGGCCCTCGGTCCACCTGCGGGGTCGGCTCGTGCGCTTCGAGGGCTCCCAGGCGGTCTTCGCCGACGGCACCTGCTGCGAGGTTGACGCGGTGCTCTACGGCACCGGCTTCCGCATCGACTTCCCCTTCCTGCCCCTGTCCTCGGCGGGCTGGGACTGGACCCGGCTGTACAAGACCATCGTGCATCCGGACCTGCCCCGCTGCGGGTTCATCGGCTTCGGGCGGCCGGACATCGGCGCGATCCCGCCGGTCACGGAGCTGCAGGCCCGTTGGTTCGCCGGGGTGGTCTCCGGTCGGCTCCGGGTGCCGAGCGGGGCCTCCCTGCTCGACGCCATCGCCCGGGACGCGGCCCGGACCCGGGCGCTCAAGCCGCTGGTGGTCGAGCGGCAGACCAGCGTGGTCGAGTTCCTGCCCTACCAGCTGGAGCTCGCGGCCCTGATCGGCTGCCAGCCTCGCCTGGGCCGCCTGCTGGGCCAGCCGCGCCTGCTCTGGAGCGTGCTCTTCGGCACGGTCCTGGCGAGCCACTACCGGCTCCACGGGCCGCACCCCTGGTCCGGGGCGGCGCAGGTCCTGCGAGACCGGGGCTTCCACTGGGCCCACCTGCGACACCCCGCCGACCTGGTGGCCGCCCTGAGCGTGCAGCTCTGGCACCTGCTGGCCCTGCTCTGGCTGCCGCTGGCGCTGGTCTGGCCGCGCTCGGTGCGGGTGCGCTGGCGGGTGAAGGACCGCTCGCGCCCCCTGCCTGCCCTGGCGCCACTGCGCCTCTTCGACCGGATCCAGGTGCGGTGTCTCTGGGCGCTGGGGCAGGTCGGGCTGGGCGGGGTGGTGAAGCGGGGGCTGGTGCGCCGACACGTCACCGCCCGCCCCGGCCGTCTCCACCGCTACGCCGTGCAGCCGGGCGATGTCTTCGTGTGCACCTGGTCCAAGAGCGGCAGCAACTGGATGCTCCAGCTGGCGCTGCAGACCGCGTGGCGTGGTGGGGTCGACTTCGACCACATCCACCAGCTGGTGCCCTGGCCCGATGCCCCGGGCCCGATCCTGGCGAGCCTGGAGCGCCCCGTGCGCAGCCGCGACGGCCTGCAGATCGTCAAGACCCACCTCCGCCAGGACCAGGTCCCCTGGTCATCGGAGGGCCGGTACGTCGTGGTGCTGCGGGATCCGCGGGACGCGGTGGTCAGCGGCTACCACTTCACCCGCGGGGTGCTCGACGCCATGTTCGCGGGTCCACTGACTCCGGAGCAGTGGCTCGACGCCTTCCTGCACTCGGAATTCCTGATGGGGTCCTGGGCGGCGCACGTCGCCGGCTGGTGGGCGGTGCGGGATGCCCCGAACGTGCTGCTGGTGACGTTCCGGGAGATGAAGGCGGACCTGCCGGGGGTCGCGGCTCGGCTCGCGGAGTTCCTGGGCGTCGGGCTGGATGTGGAGGAAGCCGAGGCGGTCCTGGAGCGGTCGTCCTTCCCGTGGATGAAGGCCAACGACGCGCGGTTCAGCCCGATCAATCCGGTGCTGCGACAGCCCTCGCCGCCGATGATCCGTGAGGGGCGGGTGGGCGCGGCCGGGGAGCTGTACGACGACGAGCAGCTCGCGGCGATCCGGGCGCACTGCCTGGCGGAGCTGGAGGGCCTGGGCTGTGACCTGCCCTTCGAGGCGTTCTTCGGTGGGGCGGGGTGAGGCGTCCTCAGCGCGGGGCGGTGTCCCCGTGTGGCGGGGCGCCCTGCGGGGCCAGCATCACCGTGTCGGTGTCGACGAAGCACCGGGCCTCGACCTGAGCCCCGGGTGCGACGATGGCTTCGAAGACCTCGAAGTCGCCGTCGTTCTTGAAGAGGCCTCGGGCGCGGAGCAGCTGACCCAGCGCCTCGTCGTCCGGCACTTCGATCTCCTCGAGGGGGGCGCTGAGCAACAGGTGCCGGCCTTCGAAGACGTGCTCGCCCAGCCGGCAATTCGCGGCGTGGGTCTCCTGGAGCACCCACTCGGGGGGCCGGAAGTCTCGCGGGGTGTCGAAGCGCACGCAGAGCTGGTAGGCCACGCAGGGGCGGCCGGAGACCGGGCTCACCAGGGGCTCTCCGTCGACGGCGAGCGGGCCCGACACGGTGTCTGAGGGCACGGCCTCCGCGGCGGGCACCGGGAGGGGCAGGCGCCACCGGTAGGGCTTGCGGCCCTCGCGGCGCAGCAGCCACCAGGTGACCGGCCGGAGCAGCACCTGGTAGAGCGCCGGGGCGGCGAGCAGCAGCAGGAAGAACGCCCCGAAGGTGAAGGTCTTCAGGTCCCCCGAGTTCCCGGGCAGCGCTGGGACCCAGGCGTGGAGGCCTTCCATGGCGCCGGCGAAGAGCAGGGGCGTCGCGACCAGGGGTGCCAGCAGGGCCGCGACGATGATCTTGAAGCGCCGCGGCGCCTCTCGACGTCGGGCTTCTTCTTCCTGCCGGAGGGCGTCGGCGGTCCCGTGGGACCCCAGGTCCAGCCACTCCCCGTCGCAGGCCGGGCAGGCGCTCTCCTCGGGGTGGTCGAGGTAGCCGCAGTCGGCGCACAGGTGGAAGCACTCGAAGTCCGCGCGCGGCCGCCGCGCGATGGCGTGGCCCTCCTGCTGAGCCCGCTCGCGCATCCGCCCGCGGAGCGCCTCGCGGCGCAGGCCCCTCCGGGCCCGCATGTCGTTCTCCATGTCTCGCATCATCTGGGCGGCGGCGGCCAGCCCGGATCCGGCGCTCATCGACATCGGGTTCTCCGAAGGAACGGGTTCGAGGCCCAGGATCGGGAGGGGGGCAGCATACTTCCCTGGGCCTGGGACTGGTCGACCGCCGCGAGGTCCGACGGCGTCGCTGCTCGCGCCATCGCGCCGAGGGCCTGAGGTGGGGAAGACGTCCGTACTTCGGACGTTTGCTGGCTCTCAGTGACTGAGAGGGGCAGAAAGTCCGAAGTACGGACGTTCGTCGCCTCTCAGCTGCGGGCGCATGTCTGAGAGGG
>CAYFPX010000008.1:29522-57376 GCA_964344945.1 uncultured Enterobacterales bacterium | reverse complement strand
AGTCCGAAGTACGGACGTTCGTCGCCTCTCAGCTGCGGGCGCATGTCTGAGAGGGGCACAAGGTCCGTACTTCGGACGTTCGTCGCCTCTCAGTGACTGAGAGGGTCAGAAAGTCCGAAGTACGGACGTTCGTCGCCTCTCAGCTGCGGGCGCATGCCTGCGCGTAGGTGCTCGCCGCCGCTCAGGCGCGCGGCGCCAGCGCCTCCACCAGCTCCGACAGCGTGGTCTCCGACAGGCTCAGCGCCGGATCCGGCCGCCGGGTGTCCAGGACCTCCAGCGCATTGCGCAGCTCGATCCCGACCAGGGAGTCCACCCCCAGCTCCTCCAGCGGCAGCCGGTCGTCGAGGGCGTCCGGGTCCAGACCGAGCACCCCGGCGACGATGGCTCGGATCTGGGCCGCCAGAGGCTGGTCCGGGCGGTGGAAGCGGGCTGGCCGCGCGGCGGGTGCCCGGGCGGTGCGGGCGACCACGGCCAGGTCCTCCGCTGCGCTCCAGAGCAGCTCGTCGAGCCGGGCGAGGCCGTCCTGGGGCTGGAGGGTGCCGATGCCCAGCCGGCGCAGCTGGCGCTGGACCTTGCGGCCGCCCGCCATGCCCCCGCCCTCCCAGGGGCCCCAGGCCACGGTCCAGGCGAGCTGGCCCCGCGCCCGCCGGCCGGCGACCACCGCCGCCATGGCGGCGTTGCCAGCAGCGTACGCGCTCTGGCCCGGAGAGCCGAACCAGGCCGCCGCGGAGCCGAAGGCGACGAAGCCCGCGAGGTCCAGGTCCGCGGTGGCGGCATCGAGCAGGCGCACCGCGTCGAGCTTGGGCGCCAGGACCCGCGCCCGGGCGACGGCGGACTGCCTCACCGCCAGGCCGTCCTCCAACACCCCGGCGGCGTGCACGACCCAGCGCAGCTCCTCCTGCACCGAGGCCACCAGCGCGGCGACGGCGTCCGGGTCCGTCACGTCCGCGATCCGGTGCTCGACCGCGCACCCCGCTTCCTCCACGGCTGCTTGCCAGGCCGGGGCCTCCCCCGGCGCCGTGCGCCCCACCAGGACCAGACGGGTCACCCCGCGTCGCTCGGCGAGCCACCGCGCGACCCGCTGCCCCAGGGCCCCGCGGCCGCCGGTGATCAGCGCCGTGCCGCCCGGTGCGGGGGCCGCGAGCACCACCCGGCCCACGTGTCGGGCCTCGGCGAGCCAGCGCAGGGCCTCGGGGGCGGCCCCCAGGGGGAAGGTCCGGTGGGGCAGGGGGGCGAAGCGCCCGGCGTCGACCTCTGCGAGCACGCGCGCCAGCAGCGCGCCCCGGGCCTCCGGAGACGCCAGCGCCAGGTCGAAGGCGGTGTAGTGCACGCCGTGGTGGGCCAGGACCTCGGCCGGATCCCGCACGTCGCGACGACCCAGCTCGATGAAGCGACCACCGGGCCGCACCAGGCGGAGGCCAGCGTCGACCTGGGCGCCGTGCAGGGCGTCGAGCACCAGGTCCACCGGGCGCTCCCCGAAGGCCCGGGTGAAGGTCTCGGCAAAGGCGGTGTCCCGGGAGCTGGCAAGGTGCTGGATGCCGCGGGCCCGGAGCACCGGCCACTTGTCCGGGTGGGCAGTGGCCAGGACCTCCGCCCCCAGGGCCTGGGCGAGCTGCACCGCCGCCAGACCCACGCCCCCAGCAGCGGCGTGGATCAGGACCCGCTGGCCCGCCCGGAGCCCGCCGAGCGCGACCAGGGCGTGCCAGGCGGTGACGCCCGCCAGCGGCAGGGTGGCGAGCTCGGTCCAGCGGAGCCCCGAGGGCGCGGGCCGGACCTCCCGCGCATCGAGCACCACCGACGAGGCCAGACAGCCGGGCCCCAGCCCCACGACACGATCGCCGGGTGCGAGCCCCTGGACCCCCTCTCCGACGGCGTCGATCACCCCGGCGCACTCCCCCCCCAGCCCGCGCTGGGGCGCCCCGGGGACCTGGCCCAGGGTCGCGAGCACGTCCCGGAAGTTCAGCGAAGCGGCCCGGACCTGGATCCGCACCTGGCCAGGGCCGGGCACCCCCAGCGGGCCCTCCTCGAGCCCCACGCCGGCGAGCCGACCGTCGCCCGCATGACGGACCCGTTGGCGGCGCCCGGGTCCCGGCGGTGGAGGCAGGGGCCCCGCAGGCCGATGGGTCGGCCGCCAGGCGCGGTCGCTGCGGAAGGCGAGCTCCGGGTCGTCGCCGAGGAGCTGTGCCGGGGACACGCTGCCCCACGGGCCGCTCACGTCCCGCAGACGCCAGGTCCCCGGGAGCTCCTGGCCGACGGAGCGCAGCGCCGCCCACAGCGCGGCCGCCGCGGGATCCGGTGCGACGCTCGCCAGCGCGCCCCCGGTCACCGCGATCAGCCGGGGCCCGCGAGACCCGCTGGCCAGGCTGCGCACCAGGCGCTGGGCCGCGGCGAGCAGCGAGGCGGTGTCCCCCGGGCCGGGCAGCCAGACGGTGTCCGCGCCCTCCGGACCCGGCGCCTGGGTGCGCTGGACCACCACCCCAGCCCGGGCCAGGTGCGAAGCGAGCGAGTCTGCGCGGGGACCGGCGCCGACCAGCTGGACCGCGCCGGGCAGCGCGGCCTCCTGCGGCACCGGAACCGGCTCCCAGTGCAGCGCCAGCACCCGGGTCCGCTGGCGGTGCAGCGGGGCGAGGCGCAGGCCCTGGAGCACAGCCACCGGCCCGCACCCACCGACCAGAGTGAGGTCGAGGGCGGCCTCGCCGGCGGGAACGTGGGCCTGGCGACGCAGGTGGCCGGCGCCCACCGGACCGCCCGGCCGCCACTCCCCATAGGCCTCGGCCCCGGTGGGCAGCGCGGCGGCGACCTGCTCCCCCAGGACCAGGGCGGCGGGGTGCAGGCCGGCGTCGAGCAGCGCCGGGTGCACCCCGAGACCGGCGAGAGGGGCCAGCGGGGCCAAGGTGACCGCGGCCACGCCGGGCCCCGGCAGCACCCCGCCCTCGACCCGCCGGAACGGGGGGCCGTAGGCCAGGCCCCGGTCGGCGAGGGTCTCGTAGAGCGCCGCCGGGTCGATGGCCGTGCCCTGTCCGGCGCCGACCGACGCCTCTGGGGGCAGGCCGGCCGAGAAGCGGGCCGTCACCAGCCCCAGCCAGTCGTCGCCCTCCCGCAGCAGGATGCGCGCCTGACCCGCCGGATCCACCTGGGCCTGGAGGTGCAGGGGCGGCCGCCAGGGGCAGGACCGCTCCAGCTGCAGGTCCCGGACCGTGACGGCCTCCTGTCCCGCCCACAGCCGGCCCAGGGCGGCGAGCCAGGTGAGGAACCAGGTGAAGGGCAGCAGGGCCTCTCCCGCCACCCGGTGCTGGTTCAACCAGTCCTGGTCCTCGCCGAGCAGGGCGTCCTGCACCCAGCCCACGCCGGCGACTCGCACCGGCGTCTGGAAGGGGCCCACGCTCCCGGGCGCCGCCACGGCCGGACGCCGAGGGATCCAGGCCCGGGTGCGCTGGAAGACCGTGGTCGGCCGGACCGCCGGCGGGGTTGCGCTCGGGGGCGCCTGCTCCAGCACCACGTGCGCGTTGGTCCCGCTGAGGCCGAAGCTGCTCACCCCCGCCCGACGAGGCCGCCCGCTCGCAAGCCAGGCCCGGGTCTCCCGGACCACCTCCACCGGCAGCTCCGTCCAGGGGATGCGGGAGCTGAGCTCGCCCGCGTGCAGGCTGCCCGGCAGGCGACCCGCCTGGAGCGCCAGCACGGTCTTGATCACCCCGGCCACCCCGGCGGCGGCTTCGGCGTGGCCGATCTGGCTCTTGACCGAGCCCACCAGCAGCGGCGCCGAGCGCTCGGCCATCACCGCACCCAGGGCCCGGAGCTCGATCGGGTCCCCCAGCGGCGTGCCGGTGCCGTGGCACTCGACGTAGTCCAGCTCGGCCGGGTCCAGGTCCGACGCCGCCAGGGCCGACCCGATCAGCGCCTGCTGGGCCAGGCCACTGGGTGCGGTGAAGCCGTTGGAGCGGCCGTCCTGGTTGACCGCGGAGCCGCGGATCACAGCCTGGATCGGGTCGCCGTCGGCGAGGGCCCGGTCCAGGGGCTTGAGCACCAGGACCCCGCACCCCTCGGCCCTCACGTAGCCGTCGGCACCCTCGGCGAAGGGCCGGCAGCGGCCGGTGGGGCTCAGGGCCCCGGCCTTCGACAGGGCCACGAAGCCCCGGGGGTCCAGCAGCGCATTGACCCCGCCCGCCAGGGCCAGGGTGCACTCCCCCGCTCGCAGCGCCTGGCAGGCCTGGTGGAGCGCCACCAGCGAGGACGAGCAGGCGGTGTCCAGGGCCAGGTTCGGGCCCTCCAGGCCGAGGGCGTAGCTCAGCCGGCCCACCACCCCGCTCGGGGTCGCGTTCATCAGGGACCAGCCCCGCAGGTCCGCGGGGTCCTGGAGCAGCTGCGCCTGGTACTCGCCGCCCGTCAGGCCGACGAACACGCCGGTGGGGCTGCCTGCCAGAGCGCGGGGGTCCAGCCCCGCCCGCTCCAGGGCCTCCCAGCTGGTCTCCAGCAGCAGGCGCTCCTGGGGGTCGACCGAAGCGGCCTCGCTCGGGGAGACGCCGAAGTGCGCGGCGTCGAAGTCCCGCAGGCCGTCGACGAAGCCGCCCCAGCGGGAGACCGTGCGTCCGGGTGCCGCGGGGTCGGGGTCGTACCAGCGGTCGGTGGACCAGCGCCAGGCGGGCACCTCGCCGACGGCGTCGCGGCCGCTCTCCAGGAGCTGCCAGAAGGCCTCCGGGTCGGTCGCGCCCCCGGGGAAGCGGCAGGAGAGGCCGATCACCGCGATCGGAGCCACCGGCCCCGTGCCCACCCCGACGCGGGTGTCGGCCCGGCCGGCCAGCGCGGCGGTCAGCCCGCGAGGGGTCGGGTGGTCGAAGAGCAGGGCCACCGGCACGTCGCGCCCCAGGGCCTCGGACAGCCGCGCGGCGAACTCGACGGCGGTGATGGAGCCCATGCCCTGGACCGCGAAGGCCCGGTCCGGGGAGAGCTGGCCCGCCGCCAGGCCCAGGGTGTGCTCGGCCAGGGTCAGCACCTCGGAGAGCTCGGGCTCGGTTCCTACCGCCGGGGCCACGTCGCTCCGCTCCTGCAGGTCGTGCAGCAGCGCCTCGGCGAGCAACGAGCCGTCGCGGTAGCGCTGGCCGCAGCGGCCCCGCTGGACCTTGCCGCTGGTGGTCTTGCTCACGCTGCCCGGGGCGCCGAGGACGATCGCCAGGGACGGCAGCGGGTGGTGGCGCAGCACGGCGGCCCGGGCCTGCCCCGCCAGGTCCCGCAGCGCCGTCGGGCCGGCCTGGGGGTCCCGGACCTCGATGAGCAGACCCACGCCCTCTCCCGAGGCCGTCGGGATGGAGAACGCCGCCACGCCTCCGGGCCGCACCAGCGGGTCCACCCCGCGCACGCAGTCCTCGAGGTCCTGGGGCGCCAGGTTGCGGCCCGCGACGATGATCAGGTCCTTCAGGCGCCCGCACACGAAGAGCTCGCCGTCGTGCAGGAAGCCCAGGTCGCCGGTGCGCAGCCAGTTGCCTGGGGACTCGCTCCCGGCGAGGCGGGCCTGGAGGCGCTCGCGGGTGTCATCGGGGCGGCCCCAGTAGGCCACGGCCTTGCTCGGCGAGTCGACCCAGATCTCCCCGACCCGGTCGCCCGCCAGGGGCCGCCGGGTCTCGGGGTCCACGATGCGCACCTGGACGTCTTCGACGGGCCGACCACACCCCAGCAGCCGGGTGCCCTCCGGGTCCGGCGTGGCCTCGATCCGGCCCGCGGTCTCCAGGGCTGTCCGGTCCAGCTGGAGCCGTCCCCGACCACCCACGGTCACCCCCACCGCGTGCTCGGCCAGGCCGTAGGCGGGGCACAGGGCCTCGGGCCGCAGGCCGCTGGCAGCGAAGGCGGCCAGGAAGCGGTCCATGGTGTCCGGCCGCACGGGCTCGGCCGCGCTCATCGCCACCTGGAGCCGGCTGAGGTCCCAACCGGCCCGCTGAGCGGGCGTGGTCTTGCGGACCACGTGCCGGTAGCCGAAGTCCGGTGCGGCGGTGTGGGTGGCGCCGGCGTGGTGGAGCAGGGCCATCCACGAGGCCGGCTCGCGGATGAAGTCCTGGGGCGCAAGCATGCTCAGCCGGCAGTTGCCCGCCAGGGCGCTGAGGATGCCGCTGATCAGCCCGAAGTCGTGGTACGGCGGCAGCCACATCACGGCGTGGGCGTCGGTCCCCATGCCGAGCTGCTCGCGGTTGAAGCGCAGCTGGTGGGCCAGGTTGCCGTGGGTCAGGGCGACTCCGCGAGGCGCCGAGGTGCTGCCCGAGGTGTACTGGAGCAGGGCGATGTCGTCGGCGCCGGGGGCCGCGAGCCCCGCCAGCCGCTCCGCGCCGCGGCCCCCGCCGCGGCCCCCCAGGTGGTGCCAGACCAGGTCGTCGGGCCAGGCCGCGCCGTCGCTGCGCAGCAGGTCCCGGGCACTCTGGAGCCGCCGGGCTCGCCGGTAGCGCCCGTTGCTCAGCACCACCCGGGTGCCCGCGTCGTCGAGCAGGCGCTGGAACGCCGCCAGGTCCCGGTCCAGGTGGAAGGGGTCCGGCGGGTAGGCGGGCACCGGCACGATCCGCGCGGCCAGGCCCCCGAGCAGGGCGACGACGAAGTCCAGGCCCGGGGGGAAGACCAGCACCGCCCGATCCCCGGGGTCCAGGTCCCCCGACGCCAGGAGCTGCTCGGCGAAGGCCTCGGCCCGTCGCCAGACCTCGGCCCGGGTGAGGGCCTGCCGGATCCGCCCACGGCTGTCGGCCATCGCCACCACCGGCTCGTCCGGCCTGTCGCGGGCCAGGGCGCGAGCGGCGGCCAGCACGTCCTGGTGGGGGAGCATCGGGTGCCTGTGGCCGGGGGGAGGGGGTCGACATAATCCTGCGCACCGATCATGAGCTACGCCCTGCTCGATGCTTCGCGGACCTGGCGACTCGGCGAGGTCGCCGTCCCGGCGCTCCGTCCCTGCACGGTCCACTTCGAGCCGGGGGTCTCCACCGCGGTGATCGGGCCCTCGGGCTCGGGCAAGAGCACCCTGCTCCAGGTGGCCGCCCTGTTGGACCCGCCGAGCACGGGCGGGGTCTGGCACCGGGACCGCTGCCTCTCGGACCAGCCGGATCGGGCCCGCAGTGCCTTCCGGCTGGCGCACGTGGGCTTCGTGCACCAGACCTACCCGCTGGTGGGCTCCCTGGACGCCCTGGACAACGTGGCGCTGCCAGCGCTCTTCGCCGGGGCCAGCTGGTCGAAGGCCCGGGCGCGGGCCGAGGCGAGGCTGGACCAGGTCGGACTTGCGGAGCTCGCCGGGCGCAGAGTCGACCGGCTCTCCGGCGGCGAGCGCCAGCGGGTGGCCATCGCGCGGGCGCTGGTCAACGACCCGGTGATCCTCTTCGCCGACGAGCCCACCGCCGCCCTCGACCTCGTCGCTGGCGAGCGGGTCCTGGACCTGCTGTTCGCGGTGACGGGCCAGGCCTCGCTCGTGGTGGCCAGCCACGACGCCCGGGTGGCGGAGCGGGCGGATCGGGTGCTGCGCATCGCAGACGGGCAGGTGGCATGAGGCTGCTCTGGCTGGCGGGCCGCAACCTGGGCCACTCCCCCCGGCGGACGGGCCTGCTGGCCCTGGGGCTGGGCGTCGCGGTCGCCGTGGCGCTGCTGTTCTTCGGCTTCACCCGCCACAGCTACGACGCCCTGGCCGAGGTCTTCGCCCGCAGCGGTCAGGGGCACCTGCAGGTGGCGGCCGAGGACTGGTTCGACAGCGCCGAGCCCGAGCGGCACCGGCGCCCGGTGACCGAGCTCCAGGCCCTGGAGCGAGCCCTGGGGGACCGGCTGGGGGACCGGGTGCTCGCCACCACGATCCGGCGGGACCTGACCGGCATGGTGATGGCCGGCGGTCGCAGTGGGGTCTTCCTGGGACTGGCGACGGATCCGGCCTCCGACGCGGCGGTGGCGCCGCTGTCCGGGCCGGCCGAGGGCCAGGGCCTGGCGAGCGCACCCGACGACGGCGTGCTGCTCGGCGCGGCCCTGGCGGAGCGCATCGGGGTGGGCCCCGGAGAGCTGGTGACGGTGCTCACCACCACCGACCAGGGCCTCACCAACGGCGCGGACTTCCTGGTGGTCGGGGTGACCCGCACCGGGGTGAGGCTCCTGGACCGCACGGTCGCGCGGTTCCCGCTGCAGCCGGCCCTGGACCTCACCGGGGCCGACCAGGCCGATGCCCTGATCCTCGCCTTGCACGACACGGACCTCACCGACCAGGCGGTCTCGATCACCCGCGAGGTGCTGGCCGAGCACCCCGGCTACGGCGTGCGGGCCTGGCACCAGCAGGCCCACTACTACCGGGGCGTCAAGGCGCTCTACGACCGGCTGTTCGGGGTCTTCCAGGCGCTGATCCTGGCGGTGGCGGGCCTGGGTCTCAGCCACGCCGTGGCGGCGGTGGTGGCCCAGCGCAGAGCGGAGATCGCGCTCTTGCGGGTGATCGGGCTGACCGGGCGCCAGGTCTTCGGGCTCTTCCTGCTGGAGGGGGCGCTGCTGGGGCTCCTGGGCGCGGGGCTGGGGGTGTTGCTGGCCTACGGGGTCGCGGCGCTCACGGCCACCCTCGGTGGCATCCCGATGCCGCCTCCGCCGGGCTTCGCCGTGGGGTACGACGCCCAGTTCCACCTCGCTCGCGGCGGGTTCCTGGTGGTGGTGCCCACAGCGGTGCTCACCGCGATGCTCGCCTCGGGCCTGCCGGCGCTGCGAGCCTCCCGCGGGGCCCTGTCTCGGGGGCTGATGGCCACGGCGGTGCTGTGCACCCTGGTGCCCGGCCCGGCCTGGGGCCAGAGCGATCCCCTCGCCCGCTTCGACGCGGCTCGGGCCCTGCCCGCCGACCAGCTCTGCACCGTGGACCTGGCCGTCACCGAGGGCGGGTCCGAGGTCCGCTGGGAGCTGCTGCTGCACGCCGGCCGCAGCCTCGGGCGCACGGTGGACCAGCCCGCGAGCCGCGCCCAGGTGGTCCTCCACGACGGCGACGGGACCTGGTTCCAGACCGCGTCGATGGGTCGGCCCCTGGCGGTCGGGGGCAGCCAGCGCCTGGCGGGCAGCCTGTCCCTGGGCCAGCTGCTCGCCCGGCCCCTGGGGGAACAGTGGGAGGTCGAGCGTGTGGTCGACGGGACCCTGCACGTGCGGGCCCGCCAAGGCGCAGGCGGGCCCTATGCCAGCGCCGAGCTGGACTTCGTCGACGACCGGCCCTCGGCCGCTCGCTTCGCCGGACCATCGGGCCGGGTGGTGCGCACCGCGGCCTGGGCCTGGTCCGACGACGGTGTGCGGGTCGAGCTCGCCGAGGCCCGGGGCAGCGCCTCGCCGACCGTGTTGGTGGCCGCCCGCCCCCGCTGCGAGCCCGGCGCTCTGGACGCGAGCCCGGATCAGCTGCGGGACTGGCTGCAGCCCACACCTTGAGTCGCTTGGGTTAGGCCAGACCGCTCGGGAGGAGAGGAGAGCCGATGGCCACGGGGATCCACGGGGAGGGGGACCGGTCGGATCAAGAGCCGATCGCCGTGGTCGGCGTGGGCTGTCGCCTGCCCGGGGACATCGCCTCGGCCGACGCCTTCTGGCAGATGCTCGTCGAGGGCGGCGACTGCATCGGCCCGGTCCCGGCCGACCGCTGGAACAACCGGCGCTTCTACGACCCGGACCAGCGCCAACCGGGCAAGAGCCGGGTGCAGGAGGCGGGCTTCCTCTCGCAACCCATCGACACCTTCGACGCCGCTTTCTGGGGGCTGCCGCCCGCCGAGGCGTCGATGATCGACCCCCGCCACTGGCTGCTGCTGGAGAGTGCCTGGGAGGCCTTCGAAGACGCCGGACTGCGCCCTGCCGACACGGCGGGCCAGGCCGTCGGCGTGTTCATCGGCATGTTCCTCAACGACAGCCTGCTCCACCGCATGGGGCCGATGTCGCTGTCCGCCCTCGACGGACCCCTGAGCCGCTCGTCGAGCCAGACCATGCTCGCGGCCCGGCTCGCCCACTTCTTCGACCTGCGCGGCCCGGCCTTGTGCGTGGACACGGCGTGCTCCGGCTCTCTCGTGGCCGCACACCTGGCCTGTCAGTCCCTGTGGACGGGGGAGAGCCGTCGGGCGGTGGTGGGTGGCGTGAACCTGCTGCTGCGGCCCGAGCCGATGATCGTGCTGGACAAGGGGGGCTTCCTGAACCCCGAGGCCCGCTGCAGGTCCTTCGACGCCAAGGCCGGTGGCTACGTGCGCAGCGAGGGTGCGACCGCGTTGGTCCTCGAGCCCCTCTCGGTCGCCCGGGCCGCCGGGCGGCGCATCTATGGGCTGATCCGGGCGAGCGGCTGCAACAACGACGGCCGCACCCCCGGGATCACCGTGCCCAGTGTCGACGCCCAGGTGGCGGTGCTCGAGGGGCTCTTCGCCCGGTCCGGGGTGTCGCCGGCGGCCGTCGACTTCGTCGAGGCCCACGGCACCGGCACGCCCGTGGGTGACCCGATGGAGATCCGGGCCCTGGATCGGGTCCTGGCGGCCGGGCGCGGGGACCGTCCGCCGTGCTGGGTGAGCTCGGTGAAGTCCAACCTGGGCCACCTCGAAGCTGCAGCGGGGGTCGCCGGACTGCTCAAGGCCTGCCTGTCCCTGCGCCACGGCCAGGTGCCCCCGGTGGTGCACTTCCAGGCCCTCAACCCGGAGATCGACCTGAGCTCCGGGGCGCTGGCCATCGCCGATCGCCTGGTCGACTTCCCTGGGGGCGGTCCCCAGCACGCGCTGGTGAACTCCTTCGGCTATGGCGGGACCAACGCGGCGATGCTGCTGGAGGCGCCGCCGCCGGATCCCACCCCCGAGCCTGCGGGCCCGGAGAGCGGCCCGGTGGTGGTCCCGGTGATGGCCCGCAGCGAGTGGTCCCGGGCGGCGCTTGCGGGGGCCTACGCCGACTGGCTCGAGGCCCGGCCCGAGCTCGGGGCGGCCGACCTGGCGCGGGCGGTGCACGGCACCCGGGAGGCCCAGCGCTTCCGGGGGGCGGTGGTTGCCGAGGATCGCCAGGAGCTGCTCGCCGGCCTGCGGGCCCTGGCGGCCGGCCAGACCACCGACGACGCCCTGGTCGGCACCGCGGCGCGGGACTCCGACGGACCGGTCTTCGTCTACACGGGCATGGGGGCCCAGACCTGGGGAATGGCCGAGGCGCTGATGGCCACCCCGCTCGGCCGGGAGACCCTCGCCGAGTGTTCGGCGATCTACCGGGCGCTGAGCGGCGACGATCTGCGGCAGGTCTTCGACCCCACCTCCGCGCTCCGCCGAGAACCGGACCACGCCTCGGGCACCCCGATGCGCTCGCCTCGGTGGGCCCAGCCCGCGAACCTGGTGGTCCAGGTGGCCCTCACCCGCACCTGGCGGGCCCTCGGGGTGGCGCCGGTGGCGGCGGTCGGCCACAGCGTGGGCGAGGTCGCGGCGGCCTGGGCCGCCGGCGTGATCGACCTCCCCGACGCGCTGCGCATCATCGCGGCTCGGGCCCAGGTGCTCTCCCGGCTCGAGGGCCAGGGCACGATGATGGCTGTGGCCGGGGACCTCGCCGAGCTCGCCCCGCGCCTGGACCGGCCCGAGCTCGACGTGCGGCTCGCCACCTGGAACAGCCACCGGCTGGGGCTGGCCGCGGGACCCCGCGCCTCGCTGGCGTCCCTGGCCCAACAGCTCGAAGGCGCGGGGGCCCGCTGCACCTTCGTGCCGGTCGCCGTGCCCTACCACCACCCCGCCATCGAGGCCTTTGGGCAGGAATTCCGGGCGCTGACCGCCGAGGTCCGCACCCGTCCGCCGTCGTGCGCCTTCTTCTCCACCTGGAGCGGCGCCCGGCTCGACGCCGTGCCCGACGGCGCGGAGCACTGGTGGCGGGCCTGCGCGGAGCCGGTGCGCCTGGATCGGGCGGTCGAGCAGCTGCGCGACGCGGGCCACCGGGTCTTCCTGGAGCTGGGGCCCCACCCGACCGTGCTGCCGTCGGTGGTCGAGGGCTACGCCTCGGTCGGCGAGCGCGTCACCGCCCTGGCGTCCCTGCGCCGACAGCTGCCCGATGGCCGGGCCCTGGCCCGGGCCCGGGCGCGGCTCTTCGTGCGAGGCGACCAGGCCCCGGAGCCCTCGGGCCCTGCGGATCCACGCCTGCTGGACCTGCCTCGCTACCCCTGGGAGCGCCAGCGCCACAGCGCGCTGAAGCCCACCACCCACCGCTTCCTCCACGGCACCGACGAGCACCCCTTCCTCCAGACCCGGGACACCGGGCCCCGGGTGGGCTGGCAGTCCGGGGTGACCGTGGCCATGGCGCCCTACCTCGAGGACCACCAGCTCGGGGGGCGCGTGATCTTTCCGGGGGCGGGGTTCATCGAAGGCGCAGCCGCGATGGCCCGCGAGGTCCACGGCACGCCGGTCGAGCTGGTCGACGTGCGCCTGCTCCAGATGCTCGACCCCCGGGAGCGCTCCCTGCTGATGCTGGCGATCGAGCCCGCGACGGGGGACCTGCGCATCCACTCCTCTCCCCCGGAGGACGAGACGGACTGGGTCCTGCACGTGACGGGGCGAGCCGTGCGCGGTGGCCCGGGACCCGCCCCGAACACCCTGGACTGGCCCACGCTCCAGCAGATCTGCGTCGATCCGGTGGACCTGGAGGGGCTGTACGATCACCTCGAGGCCGCCGGCTTCCACTACGGCCCCACCTTCCGCACCGTGCGGCAGCTCTGGCGGGGCGATGGCCACGTGCTGGCAGAGCTGGAGACCGAGGCGGACTGCGCCGGCTTCCTGGTGCACCCGACCCTGCTCGACGGCGCCCTCCAGACCCTGCAGGCCGCGCTTGGCAGCCTGGGGGACCGGGCGCCCTTCGTGCCCTTCGCCCTGGACCGCCTCCGGCTGGCCGGGCCCCTGGGTCCCAGGGCTCGCCTGCACGGCCGCTTCGAGCGCATCGGCGACGACCTGCTGGTGGGGCACCTCGTGCTGGCGACCCCCGAGGGCGAGCCGGTCGCTGTCCTGGACGGCCTCCACTACCAGCGGCTGCGGGCGTCGAACCTGGCCGAGGGCACAGCCCGGCTCTACCTGGAGCGGTGGGAGGCCGAGGTCACCGAAGAGGCCCCGGTGGAGGAGCCCGTCGAGCCCGCCGTCGAGGACTGGCTGCTGCTCGAGGCCCCCGACGGCGCGGGGGCGGCGCTGGCCGCCGCGCTGATCGAGCGGGGCCAGCGGGTCACGGTGCAGGTCCTGGGCCCCGAGTGTCCGCCGGCGCCCGAGACCTGGGCGGGCCGGTCGGTGGTGGTCTGCTGCGCCTCGGCCCTGCCGTCTGATCCGGGGGTGCGGCCCCTGGCGCAGCACGGCTGGTTGTCCGGCGGCGAGGACCCCGCGGGCCGCCAGGTCGCTGTGGCGACCCGCCTGTGCCGGGAGCTGGCCAGGGCCGAGGTCCGGCCGGCTCGGGTCGCGCTGTGGACGGACCGGGGCTTCCGCATCAATCGCCGTGACGGGCCGGTGGACCCTTGTCACCGGGCGCTCTGGGGCCTGTTCCGGGTGCTGCCGAACGAGCTGCTCGGGCTACCGGTCCGCCGGGTCGATGGCCCGGCGAGCGAGGTGGCCGCGGTCTGCGAGGCCCTGCTTCGCGACACCGACGAGTGCGAGCTCGCCTGCAGGGAGGGTGGGGTGCTGCGTCACCGACTGGTCACCCGCCGCTGGGCGGACCGCGGTCCGGCGGTCGACCTGCCGGGCGACGCCGCCCTTCGGCTCGCGCCGGGCCAGGCCGGCCTGCAGATGGTCCAGTTCGAGGAGTGTCGGCGTGCGGCCCTGGCCCCGGACGAGGTGGAGTGTCGGGTCTGGCTCGCGGGCCTGAACTTCAAGGACGTGATGAAGGCCCAGCACCGCCTGCCGCTGGTCTACATGGACCGGTCGTACTCCGGGCGGACCCTGGGGCTGGAGTTCGTCGGCGAGGTCGTGCGGGTCGGGTCCGAGGTCGGCGCACTCGAGGTGGGCGAGGCGGTGTTCGGCATCGCGCCGGGGGCCCTGGCCTCGTTCGTGCGCTGCCCGATGACCGTGGGCCGCCGGGACGGACTCCGGGAGCGGGCGCCGACGGTCTTCTCGCTGCCGGACGGCTCGGATCCGACGGCCTTCGTGGGCCTGGTGAACCACCTGACCGCCTGGCACTGCCTGGTGGGATCCGCGCGGCTCGGGGCCGGGGACGCGGTGCTGATCCACAGCGCCGCCGGCGGGGTGGGGCTGGCTGCGGTGGCCATCGCTCGGCGGATCGGTGCTCGGGTCGTCGCGGCGGCTGGCACCGCGGAGAAGCGGGCCTGGCTCCAGGAGCAGGGCGTGGATCACGTCGTGGACTCCCGCAGCCTGGCCTTCGGGGACCAGGTCCTGGCGGCGACTGGGGGCCGCGGGGTCGACGTCGCCCTGGGCGCCTTCACCCGGGAGGCCCTGGGTGTCGCCCTGGGTGCCCTGGCGCCCTTCGGCCGCCTCTGCCACATCGGCAAGGCGGAGATCCTGCGGGGGGAGCCCCTGTCGCTGGGTCTGCTGGACGGCAACCGCACCCTGATCGCCTTCGACCTGGACCTGGCCGAGGGCGAGCACATCCTCTACCGCAGCCTGCAGGAGCTGGTGCCGCTGTTGGCATCCGGGGAGCTGCCGGCGCTGCCCACGACGATCTTCCCAGCGGAGCAGGCCGACGAGGCCTTCCGCCACCTGGGTCGAGGCGAGCACATCGGCAAGGTGGCCCTGGACCTGCGCCGGCCCGAGATTCCCGCGATCCGTCCCGGCACCCGGTCCGCCGCCGAGGAAGACGGCGCCGCCCTGATCGTGGGCGGTCTCGGAGGGCTGGGGCTCTCCCTGGCCCGCTGGCTGGTCGCCCGGGGCACGCAGGACCTGGTGCTGCTGGGGCGCTCGGGCGCCTCGACCGTCGAGGCCGTCGAGGCCGTGGAGCGGCTGCGCGGCGATGCCCGGGTCCGGGTGGTCGCCGCCGACGCCTGCGACCGCGACCAGCTGGCCGGAGTCCTGGCCGAGGTCCGGGCCGACGGCCCGCCGCTCACGGCCGTCTACCACCTGGCGTCGGTCTGGGCCGACGGTCCCCTGTCCACCCTCGAGGACAGCACGCTGGAGCGGGTCTACGGCACCAAGGTCCACGCCGCGACCTCGCTGCACGACCTGACCCTCAGCGACCCCCTCCGGCACTTCGTGCTCTTCTCGTCGATCTCGACCCTGGTGGGCAACCCGGGCCAGGGGGCCTACAGCGCGGCCAACGGCTTCCTCGACGGCCTCGCTCACCACCGCCGGGCCATGGGGCTGCCCGCCCTGGCCTTCGAGCTCGGCCTGGTGGGGGACCTGGGCGTAGCGGCCGACGACCCGGAGCTCATCCAGCGGCTCCAGGCCCGGGGCATCGAGCCCGTGGCCTTCGACGAGGCCCTGGGCAACCTGGCCACCCTGCTCGACGAGCACACGATCCAGGGCGTCTCTGCGGGCTTCGACTGGACCCGCATCCAGCGCACCGTGCAGCCGCCGCCGCGCTTCTCCCGCCTCGCCGGCCAGGCCGAAGGGGCGGTCGGGCCCGGGCTGTCCCCCGAGGTCCGGGCCGCCATCGAGGCCCTGCGGCGGGCTCCCGCGAGCCAGCGTCCGCGGCTCGCCACCCGCTTCCTGCTGCACTTCGTCGCCGAGTTCCTGGGCCTGGAGCCCGGGCGGGTCGACCCGGACACCAGCCTCGCCGACATGGGCTTCGACAGCTTGATGGCGGTGGAATTCAGCGTGGCGCTCGGGGAGCTGACCCAGGCGAGGATTCCGACGGAGCTGGTGACCTCGGGGGGGACGCTGCGGGAGTGCGCGGTGGCGATCGCGGATGGGATCGCCGAGGAGGCCGAAGGCGGCGAGCCGGCGGCGGAGTAGTCGGCCCGAATGGGTGTGCGGAGAGGGACGGACCACGGACGCGGTAGTCACTGCCTCGTCAACACCGTAGACTGCCCCCGCTCGACCCCGCGAGCGCGAGGCACACCATGGGCGGACTCCCCACCACCGTGATCGGCGGACTGTGGGTCAAGGACTTCACCCGAGAGCGCCTGTTCGGGATCGCCAATGCGCCGTTCTACTTCGAGGACAACTACCCGCTGATGGCCGCTGTCAGCGGCGCCACCGCACGGGACGACACCTTCGCCCACGAGATCGGCCACATCCTCACCGACGCCGGCCACCACGACGACGACGAGCACGGCAACGACGACCCCGACGCCCTGATGCACCGGGGCTCCGGCCGCAACACCGGAGAGCACGGCGACGATCGGCTGACCGACGACGAGGTCACCTCCATCAAGGGCTCGCTCTTCTCCTGGACCGTGAACCAGTGCAGGGTCTGAGGGGTGGTGCGCCCCTCGTCATCGGGCTGCTGGCGGGCTGCGGCTCCACCACGGCGGGCAGCGTGAGCACGACCCCCACCGCGGCGGTGTCCGTCGCCCACGAGAACACGCTCACGGCGCATGATCCCGACCGGGCACCTGCAGGGGCTGATGGGCCCTGGCTGGCAGGCGATCGAGCAGGATGCGTGGCCCTGGGTGGTCGGGGGGCCCCAGGCGACGGGTGAGAGTGGGGTGCTCTACGAGGTGCAGGCGCTGGTGGTGGCAGCGGCGTAGGCGGAGCTCACCCCAGCAAGCCCCCCACATACAACTCCCGCGCTCGGGACCGCTGCAGCTTCCCGCTCGATGTGGTCGGCAGCGAGCCCTTGCGCACCAGCACCACCTCCACCCCAGCCAGCCCCAGGGCTTCGAAGACCCGGCGCTTCACCGCCCGGGCGATGCGGCCCTGGCTCGCCCTGGCCGTCGCCAGGCTCTCCACCAGCAGCACCGCCCGCTCGCCCTGGTCCGGGTCCTGCACGGCGACGGCGGCCACCCGGCGATCCAGGACCCCGTCAACCCCGGCCGCGGCCCACTCCACGTCCTGGGGGCGGTAGCTCCGGCCCCGCACGATCAGCGTGTCCTTGAGCCGGCCGCTCACGAACACCCGGCCCTCGGCCACATACCCCTCGTCGCCCGTGCGCAGCCAGCCGTCGGTGAAGACCTCGGGGTCGTGGTCCGGGGCACCCCAGTAGCCCCGGGTGACCGACGGCCCGCGGATGCGCAGCTCGCCCACCCGGCGCTCGGGGAGAGGCTCGGCACCAGCCCCGCTGGCAGGCTCGAAGACGGAGACCTCCATGGCCAGCAGCGGGCGGCCGCAAGACGGGATCTCGATGCCCGGCGCGTCGTCGGCCGCCGGCACCGCCCGACCCTCGGTCTGCAGGGCCTCGGGGTCGACCCGGTCCACCTCGAGCCCCCGCATGGGCCCGTCGAAGGCGATCGCCAGGGTCGCCTCGGCCATGCCATAGGCCGGGGCCAGGGCGCGGGCGTCGAAGCCGGCGGGGGCCAGCAGCCGGGCGAACCGGCGCAGGGCGTCGGGGCGGATCGGCTCGGCGCCGCAGCCCGCGAGCTTCCAGCAGCCCAGGTCCAGGCCCTCGAGCTGCGCCGGCTTCACCCGGCGGGCGCACTGCTCGTAGGCGAAGTTCGGCGCCAGGGCGACCCCGGCGCGGACCTCGGAGATCGCCTGCAGCCACCGCACGGGCTTCTTCAGGAAGCTCAGGGCGGTGAGCATGTGGACCGGGTTGCCCAGGTAGAAGGGGCAGAGCACAGCGCCCACCAGGCCCAGGTCGTGGAACAGCGGCAGCCAGGAGGCCGTGGGGGTGACCCCGGGCTCCAGGTGCCGCTCGGTCATCGCCCAGGCGACGCTGTGCACGTTCGCGGCCACGTTGCCGTGGCGGATCTCCACCCCGCGCCGGGTGCCGGTGGAGCCGCTGGTGAACTGCACGATGCAGAGGTCGTCCAGGGTCGCCCGGGCGGGGGTGAGAGCCGCGTCGCCGTCGAGGTCCTCGTGGCAGAACAGGTCCAGCCCCGGGTGCCGCTCGACCAGGGGCGCCAGCATGGGCAGCAGTCGCCGCTCGGCGAGCACGGCCCTGGCGCCACAGGCCTGGAGCTGCCCGGAGAGCAGCCGAAGATAGGGCTCGGTGCCCCCGAAGCCCATCGGGTGGCTGACCGGGACGGCCACGATGCCGCTCAGCACGGCGGCCGTGAACGCCGTGACGAAGGGTTCGCTGCGGGGCAGCACCAGCACCAGCCGGTCGCCCCGAGCGAGCCCCCGGGCCTGGAGGACCCCGCCCAGGCGGCGCCCCTCGGCGACCAGGTCGCCGTAGGGCAGGCGTGTCTGCTGGCCCAGGTCGTCTTCGAAGGTGTAGCCGTTCGCGGGGTGGTGCTCGGCCAGGTCCCCGATCGCCTGCTCCAGGGTCCTCGCAACCCACGACGACCCTGACACGGCTCAGGCCTCGATCCGGGCCAGGATGGCCTGGGCCAGGTCGCGGGCCGTCAGGATGCCGTGCAGGGTCTCCTCGTCCAGGCTCACCGCGTACTGCTCCTCGAGCTCGGCGATCAGCTCGAGCAGGGCCACGCTGTCCATCGCCGTGTCCGCCACCAGGTCGGTGTCGGGCCCGAAGGGCTGCTCGGTCGGGATGCGCGATCCCAACAGGGCCAGCAGCTGTGCCTCGCGGGGATCAGGGGTCACGGGGGCGGGAGCCTAACCGGGCTCCCGGACGCCGCGATGGGGGCCCGGGGCAGCGGGACGAGCTCAGGGCTCCTCCGGCCGCAGCGCCTCCTGCAGCGCCATGGCCTCCTTCCGGATCCTGTCCTCACCGTTCACCGCCAGCCACGCGATCGCCGGGGCCAGCTCGGCGGCGTCGGTCGCCGAGCTCCGGGCCCGGGCCCGGACCACTCGCCAGGCCTTGAACCGGACCTCGAAGTCGCCGTCGGTGAACAGCACCCAGAGGATGGTCGGGATCGCCGTCGGCACGTACTCGAGCCGCGCCACGGCCTCCCAGCGGTGATCCGCCTTCACCGAGGTGAGGGTCGAGGGCGTGTTGGGTGGGACGTCGTCGCGGGTGGGCGGGGTGAAGCCGTCGACCGCGACGGGGGCGGCCGGCGCCGCGTCGGGCGCCGATCCCGGAGACGGGCTCCGCTCGGCCAGCGCCTCGGCCGCGCGCTCGAATTCCTGGGCCCGCTTCTTGGGGGCGGTGCGCGCCTTGGTCCGGAGCAGCCCCACCTGGGCCTGGTCCCCCACCTCCACCAGCGCCCAGGCCGCCCGGACCGCCGGGTCGTCGATGGGGTCGTCGAGCGCGGCGATCAGGGGCTCGGTGTCCTCGGCCTTGGGGTTGGCCTTGCCCAGGGCGTACGCCACGCTGCCCCGGGCCCGGGGATCGACGTTGGACTTCAGCTGCTCGTAGAGCGCCGCCCGGTCCTCGGGCCGGTCACAGGTCGCCAGGCACAGAGTGAGCTCGCTGAACACGCTCGGGTGCTTCTCCTCGGTCAGGCGGCGAGCGAACATGTCGATCTGGCGGCAGGGCCACCGCTTGCGCAGGATGATCGCGGCCTTGCGACGCACGTCGGGGTCGGGGTCGGAGCCGAAGACCGTCGCGATGGCCGAAGCCGCCGGCTCGGTGCCGCTCTGCTCCAGGATGGAGAGGGCCAGCCGGCGGTTGCCCGCGTCGGCGTCGACGACCGCCACGTGGATGGCCACGTCGACCAGGCCCTCGGCCCCGCGCTTCTGGAGCTCCTCGAGCGCCTCGTACCGCACCCGCGGCTCCGGATCGTTCCGGGCCAGCGCCACCAGGTCGTCGTCGGAGAGCTGCCGGACCCGGTCCGGGACCATGCCCTTGATCTTGCCGGTGACCTTGCTGCCCACCGAGCGGAACCGCGAGGTGGTCGCCTCGACCACCACCTCGGGACAGACGATGTGGAACTGCGGCGCCACGCCGTAGGTGTGCCAGAAGGCTGCGATCGAGCCGTCGGCGCAGCGCACCTGGACCAGGTGGGTGCCTTCGAGGACACTGTCGCCCTCTTCGGTGATGCCGCCGTCGATGTAGACGGTGGCGACCGAGGCGTTCGGGGTCACCCCGGCGGGGACCTGGGGGCGGCTGCGGACCTCGTCGCGGATCGCGGTGTACAGGTTCTCCCCCTCTCGATCCGCCACCAGGCCGCTGTCCCACCACAGGTCGGCCTTCTCCAGGGCCGAGCGCCAGTGATCCACGGCGTCCTCGACCTCGCCGCCGCCGTAGTAGGTCATGATGCCGCGGTAGTAGTAGATCGCCGCCAGGGCGTCGGCGTTCACGATGGACGGGTCCTCGGTGGCCGCCTGCTCGGCCTCGTCCAAGGCGGCCTCGGCAGCGGGGAAGTCGCCGTCGGTGAGGGCCTGCAGGGCCAGCGAGAGCTGGTCGTCGAGGGCCGCTGCGTGGGCCGGGCCTGCGAGCAGCGCGGCGGCGAAGAGGCTGATCGTGAAGGGCATGGACTCCCCGCGTGGGGCGCGTGCCGAGGCCCCCTGGCGATGGCCGACTCTACTCGATCCGACCCCGTCGCTGGAGCCAGGCCACCAGTCCCCCGGCGTCCACCAGGCCCTGGAGGTAGGGATCCAGGGGCGGAAGGTCCAGGACCCTGCCGGTGGCGTCGTTGTAGAGCACGCCTTCCCCCAGGCGCAGGTCCTGGCCGTCCTCGGCGAAGCCGGCGGCCCCCGCGACCTCGAAGACCGGGAGCCCCAGGGCGGTCGCGTTGCGCAGGAAGATCCGGCCGAAGCTCTCCGCCACCAGGGCCTTCACGCCGGCCATGCGCAGGGCGTGCATCGTGGTCTCCCGGCTCGAGCCACAGCCGAAGTTCGACCCGGCGACCACGATCCTTGCCCGGTCCTCGCCGCGGGTGTGCTCCTTGCCCGCCACCTGGCCCAGGAAGCCCTGGCGCACCGTGTGGTCGTCCAGGCTGTAGAAGTAGCTGGGGTGCAGCAGGTCCGTGTTCACGTCGTCGCCGAACACCAGGGCTGTGCCGGCGATCACGACAGCACCTCCCGGGGGTCGGTGATGCGTCCGGTGAGGGCACAGGCCGCGGCGGTCAGGCCGCTCGCCAGGAAGACCCGGGCGTCGGGGTCGCCCATGCGGCCGCGGAAGTTGCGGTTCGAGGTGGACACGCAGACCTCGCCGGCCGCGACCAGGCCCTTGTCGATGCCGCCACAGGCCCCGCAGGAGGCGTTGGTGATCACCGCCCCGGCGTCGAGCAGGGTCTGCAGCCAGCCTCGGGCCATGGCCTCCCGGTAGACGGCGGTGCTGGCGGGGGTGACGACGAGCTTCATCAGCGGCGGGATGCGCTTGCCCGCGAGCAGGCGAGCGGCGTCGCCCAGCTCCTCGAGGCGGCCCCCCGCGCAGGAGCCGATGAAGACCTGGTGGACCCGCTCGCCGGCGACCTCGTCGACCCCACACACGCTGGCCGGGCTCCAGGGCTTCGCGATGCGCGGGGACAGGGTGTCCAGGTCCACCTCGACGTGGGCGGTGTAGGTGTCCCGGGGGCCTTCGGTGAGGTCCAGGTCCTCGGGCCAGGTCCCGCCGTGGTGGGCGTAGAAGGCCTGGGTGGTGGCGTCGGGCAGCCACAGCCCGTTCATGGCGCCGCAGTCCACCGCCATGTTGGTCAGGGTCAGCCGGCCGTCCATCGGCACCTCGGCGCCCGAGAACTCCAGGGCCCGGTAGCGCCCGCCGCCCTCGCCGAAGTGCCCCATCATCCACAGGGCCAGGTCCTTGCCCCGCAGGACTGGATCCAGCTGGCCGTGGAAGTGGATGCGCACCGCTTCGGGCTCCCGGACCCAGGTGCGCCCGGTCAGCAGCACCGCCAGGATGTCGGTCGAGCCGAGCCCGCAGGCGAAGGTGCCCAGGGCTCCGGCCATGGTGGTGTGGCTGTCGGCCCCCACGATCACCGAGCCGGGCCGGCAGCGGGGGCTCTCCACCAGCACCTGGTGGCAGATGCCCTGCGTCATCGGGAATTCGCCGCGGTGGGCGTCGGTGCCGAAGACCGAGCGCTCGGCGAAGTCCAGGAAGGTCCTCAGGATGTTCGCCCGGTCCACGGTCGACGGGGGCGCGAAGTGGTCGGCGACCAGGAAGAGCCGGCCGGGGTCGTGCAGCTGCCCGCCCTGCTCGGCGATGCGCTTCACGATCAAGGCGATCGTGGCGTCGTGGCCCAGCACCAGGTCGGGCTGGATCTCGAAGAAGGCGCTGCCCGGCAGGGTCTCGCCGGTGGCGGCGCGGCGCAGCAGGCGTGCGGTGAGCGACGACATGCCCTGTCAGGCTACCCCGCACGCGGGATACAGCGCTGGCATGCGCACCTCGAACCTGCTGATCGCTCTCGCCGCGCTGCCCCTCACCGGGTGCGCGGTCTCCCTCGACTACACCGACATGAGCGAGGAGCCGACCCTGCGCAGCGCGCTGTGGATCGTGGAGACCCTGAACCTGCCGGACAGCCTCGGGGGTGGCCAGGCCGAGTCGGAGGCCTTCCTGCTCACCGACAGCCGCAGCTCCTGCGACGACTACCAGACCTACCAGCAGGACACCTACGACCTGGACTACGGGACCTGGGACACGAACCCCTCCGAGGACCAGGAGGCCTGCGACCAGTACCGCTCCGACTACGAGACCCTGCAGGGCAGTCGCTACTACGACGAGTGGGCGATGACCATCGCCATGTCCGCCGGCGGTCCCATCGAGGACGGCAGCAAGGAGCTGGGCGGCGTCGGTGGGTTCAGCCTGTCCCTGATCCACCTCTCGCCCGAGTACGATCAGACCGCGCTCGACGCCCTCGGCGACGACTGCACCGGCGACGAAGACGTCGACTGGGAGGACGAGGTGACCTACCTGGTCGCCGACGACGGCGAAGCCGAATTCACGGAGTCCGGCGACGACGCCTGGGACGTCACCCTGACCCGCATCGAGCTCCGCGAGTCGGGGGACGACGACGACGAAGGCATGATCGAAGGCGACTTCTCTGCCGAGAAGTGCGAGGTCGAGATCCACTGGCCCGAGGACGCCACCGAGTGACCCTCCGGGCGACGGCTCCTCGATGAGCGCGTAGAGCCCGAAGTCGAGGGATCCCCCTCCGCCTCCTGCGCCAGCGGGATGCGCTCGCGGATCCCCTGCTTCGCGCCCCTCTTCGCTGTGTGTTGCAGCCTGGGTGCGCGCCGCATGGCGTAGCCTCGGGGACCTGCCTGGAGGGCCCGATGCTCGGTCTGCTCACCCTCGGTGCGGCGCTGGCAGCGACCGTGCCCGTTCCGTTCGAGGACGGCCGCCACGTCTATACCCACCCCGAGGACTGGCGCCCCAAGGGCATCAGCGCCCAGGGGCTCGAGGAGCTCCAGGAGCGGGCCGAGACGCTCCGCACGCCCTTCTACGTGGTGCTGATCGACGGCGCGGCGCTGCCTGGCGCCGGCGAGGGCATGGTCCGGCTCCAGGAGGCGACCGACGAGCTGATGGCCGCGTGGGGCGGTGAGGGCACGGGCTTCGACCTGTCCCGCTACACGGTCTTCACCGTGGCCTGGGGGGCGGACTGCGACAAGCCGCCGGCCCGCCGGGCCCCCGGCACCGTCTGCAAGTTCTTCCTCAACACCGGCTCCGAGTTCATCCACGGGCCGGCGCAGTTCCTGCCCAGCCGGGATCACGAGCGGTACACACGGCTCTTCCTGAACCAGGTCAAGACCACGCCCCAGGATCCCCAGCGCGGGATCGAGGACGTGATGCGCCAGGTGGACCAGATGCTCTGGGACCGGACGGATCCGGAGAAGGTGCTGGCGCGTGCCCAGAAGCGGCTGACGGCGGCCAACAACGACCTGGAGCAGGGCCTCGAGCGGGCGGAGGAGCTGGGCCTCGACACCGCCGAGGCCGAGGCCCTGCTCGCGACGGGAGAGCTCGCGCTCTCCCGGGCCGAGCCCGACGACCTGCACGCCACCGCGGAGCTGGTCGCCCGGGGGGAGCAGGAGCTGTTGCGGGAGGTCCGCACCCTCGAGCGCCACCAGTCGGACCTCGAGGACGCGCTGGGGCAGCTGGGGAATGTGCTCGCCCACGGCGAGAAGCTCGACGCCTCCGGCCTCGCCGAGGCCCGGGCCATCTACGACCGGGCCCAGCCGGTGGCCTCCTCGACCGACCTCGAGGCACTGGTCGAGACCCACCGGGAGGTCACAGACGCTCGGACCTCGCTGGGAGAGGTGGTGCAGCTCGCGGTCGAAGCGCGCGTGCGAGCGGAGCAGGCCAAGGTGCTGCGCACGGTCACGGCCTGTGCTGCGGTGGTCTTGCTGCTCTTCCTGATCGGCTTCCTGCGCATCCACGTCGTCCGCAGGCGGGCCTTCTACGCCGTCAACCGGGACGACAGGCGGGAGAAGCTCGCCAACGCCGCTGCCCGCTACGTGGACCTGGAGCTGCACGATCGCGAGGCCCTGGCGGTGCTGGAGGACGCCGGCGGGCGCACCGCCGAGGAGCGCGCCTCGCTCCAGCAGGAGCTCGACGACATCTACGCCGGCATCAAGGCCCTGGAGCACCACCTGGGGGTCTGCGACGGGATCGCCCAGGGTGGTCTGAGCCTCTCGACCCGCAAGCTCGACCAGGCCGATGCCGCCCTGGACGCCCCCTTCGACTACGACACGGGCCAGCTCAACGACGACGAACTCTTCGCCGGCGAGACCCGGGTGATCCAGGTGGTGCCGGCGGACTTCATGGCGGAGCTCGCCGACCGCTTCAAGGCCGTCAAGGCCCGCCACGACCGGCTCCGGGAGGCCGCCGACAAGCGCTTCGTGGTCTCCGCCGAGCTCTTCCCCCATGCTGGCATCGACGGGCTCTTCGAGCGGGTCGCGGCGGCGGATGTGCCCGAGGGCTGGCTCGACGACCACCCGCTCTTCGGCGACGACGCCAGCGACGCCACCTTCTACGGCCGCCTCGACGCCGTCCGGACCGAGGACCCCCTGTCGTGGCTGGGGCGGCTGGACGAGCTGGAGGGCCAGGAGGCGGTCATCGGCGACCGCGTCACGACCCTGGAGGAGTCCCTGGAGCGCGTCACGGCGGTGCGCCTGTCCCGCTCGCCGGACGTGCCCTCCTGTGTCCTGCTGGCCGACGACGACCCCCGGGTGGCCTTCTCCCGCGCCGCCATGGCCGACGCCGAGCTCCGGGGTGTGGTGGTGGCCGGCCAGGGGGACAAGGACACCGACGCGGTCGTACGCAGGGCCATGGTGGCCGAGGAGCTCTACAAGCGGGTCCAGGCCCAGGCCGAGACCCTGAAGGCCGCGGTCGCCGGCCTCGCGGAGCTGCAGCGCCAGGTCCACAGCGAGGCGGACGCCGCCAACAAGGCCCTGAAGGCTGCCCGGGCCCGCGCCGACGCCGCCACCGCCGAGCACGCCAAGGCCGAGGGGGCCCAGGACCACGTCCGGGCCGGCTTCGCCGAGCTGCACTCCGGCGAGCGACACGTGGCGACCGCGGCGCGGCTCACCCACGACCAGCGCCTGCTCGAAGCCCACCGGGCCATCCAGCAGGCCCTGGCGGCCTTCCAGCTCGCCCGGGAGATGGCCGACGAGGCCCAGGCCCAGGTGGACCGGCTCGACGCGGACAAGGTGCGCTTCGCGGCGCTCGTGGCCGAGTCGGAGGCGGTGATGGCCAAGGCGGTCGGGGACGTGCAGCGCTACGGCGGCAGCGTCGTCTTCGAGCCCTGGACCCCGCCGGTGGCCGAGGGCATCGTGGACTACGCGGTGCTCGCCGGCATGGTGGAGCGCCGGCACCGCACCTGGCGAACCGCGGCCCGGGAGGCTCGGTGGGAGCACGAAGAGGCGGAGCGCAGGCGTCGGGCTGCGGCCGCCGAAGCGGTGGCGGCGGCGGCGTCTCTGCGGCGGTCGTCGTCGTCGTCGAGCCGGAGCTCCTGGAGCAGCAGCTCGTCCTTCGGGTCGTCGAGCTTCGGGTCGTCCAGCTCGTCGAGCTTCTCCTCCGGGGGCGGCAGCTCCTTCGGCGGTGGCGGCAGCTCGGGTGGAGGCGGGTCCTTCGGAGGGGGCCGCAGCTCCGGGGGTGGTGGGGGCTGGTAGTCCGCTACTCCGCCATCAACGTGAACGCGTCCAGCACGCTGCCGTTCTCGTGCACCGCGGTCCAGCTGAGCGCCGTCGGCGAGACGTCGAGCATCCCGTGGTGGTGCACGATCTCCTCGATCTCGATGAAGTCGAACTGGTCCCAGTGCCCGGCGTCGAGGAAGTTCCCGGCGCCGCCGACCACCAGGTAGGTCACACCGCGCTGGGTGCCCCGCTGGTAGCTGTGGTGGTGGCCGGTGATGACCAGGTCGACCCCGTGGGCCTCGAAGACCGGCTCCCAGTCGGTGCGGGCGTCGTCGAGGTGGTGGCCCCAGGCCAGGTCGCGGGTGTTGGACCAGGCGGTGCGGTGGAAGGTCACGGCGATGAACGAGGCGTCCTGGGCCTCGTCGCTGGTCAGCGCTTCCTCGAGGAAGGTCAGCTGCTCGCCGTCGGTGGGGGCTTCGCTGTCCAGCACCACCAGGAACAGGTCGCCGACGGTCTGGGCGAACCAGGCGCCGTTGTCGCCGGGGACCTGGGTGTAGGCGTAGGTCTCCGGGTACTCGCCGTCGTGGTTGCCGCGGACCACGATGATCGGTCGGGTCCGGGTCAGGCCGCTGTCGTCCAGGGGCTCGAACCAGAGCAGGTCCCAGTCCGCCAGGCGCCAGCCCTCCTGGACGATGTCGCCGACCGCCACGATCACGTCCGGGTCCTCCGGGCCCATGAGGTCGAGGTGGGTGGTGAGCTGGCCCGGGCCGAGCTGGTTGTCGGCGAAGAACGCGAGCCGCACGGTGTCGCCGGGCTGGGGCAGGGTGCGGAAGGTGAAGGCCTCGCCCAGCTGGCCGCCCTGCTCGGTCTGGTAGGTGACCGCGGTGTCCGGGTCCACGCCGGCGATCGACGCCCGGTGCACGAAGCGGTCGTCGTCCACCTGGGTGGTCTCCACGGGGGTCCAGGTGCTCCCCGCGTCGGTCCACCAGGACAGCGAGACGGTGGTGAACGGGTGGTCGGTCTCCCACAGCACCACCGTGCCGTCGGTGCGGGCCTCGGTGGCCATCGGGCCCTTGGTCAGCGACGCGGTGGTCGAGGACTCCCGGGTGAGCACCAGGGACAGGTCGTCGGCCAGGCTGTCGTGGATCTCGCCCCGGCGCCAGGTGCCGTCCACCGCGACGGTCAGGGTGCGGGTGCCCGCCGGCAGCAGGCCCTGCACGCCGCGCTGGATCCAGACATCGTCCCCTGCGCCCAGGGTCTCCCAGGCCCGGAGCAGGGTGCCGTCGTCGTCGAGGGCCTCGAGCCTCAGGACCACCTGGTCGTCGAAGTCCCGGGACTCGAAGTCCCCGGGGGGTGAGCCGTTCTTCAGCCAGCCGGACAGGGTGAAGCCCAGCTCGCCCTGGTCGAGCTCGTCGGCGCTGAGCCCGCGGGCCAGGAGGTCCAGGGTCTGGGCGGTCTCGCAGTGATCCCGGCCGCCCCACCAGGACAGGAGCCCGGTGCGTGGGGCGTAGGTGTCGGTCCCGTCGGCCTTGTCGCAGGTGCCGGTGGTGACAGCCCAGGTCGGGCCGTAGACGTACTCGAAGCCCGCGTCGAGCAGCAGCTCCTGGCCCAGGGGCGAGGGCGCCCGGGGCTCAGCGCTGGCACTCGGCCGCTGGATCTCCGGGGGCGCCTGCTCGACCGACAGCGCCGGGTTCCACGTGGCGGCACCCTCGCCCGGCACCGGGTCCACCGGCGCTGGCTCCGGCTCGACGCAGGCGAGCAGCAGGAAGGACAGCGAGGTCACACCTTGAGGTTCGCACGGAAGCTGTGGACTGTGACAGCCGGGGAGTCACGGGGCGGACGAACGTCCGTGGGGCGGACGAACGTCCGTGGGGCGGACGAACGTCCGTACTTCGGACCTTCGCCCCCTCTCAGTGACTCAGAGGGCCAGAACGTCCGAAGTACGGACGTTTCCCCCCTCTCATGCCAGGCAGGAGGGGTCTTGAGGCGGACGAACGTCCGTACTTCGGACCTTCGCCCCCTCTCAGTGACTCAGAGGGC
>CAYFPX010000008.1:25760-29422 GCA_964344945.1 uncultured Enterobacterales bacterium | reverse complement strand
CAGAACGTCCGAAGTACGGACGTTTCCCCCCTCGACGAAGGGCCCCCTGGCGGTCAGTCCATCAGCCGCGCCAGAGCCACCAGCTGCCCCACGCTCAGCCCGACGCTCCCCTCGACGTGCTTCTCCAGGGCCTGACGCAGCGCGTCGGTGGCGTGCCGGGGCGCCCCCCGACTCTGCTGGCGGAGGTGGGCCTGGAGCTGGTCCAGCGCGGCATCGGAGAGGGTGAGCCCGGCGCTGGCGAGCACCGCCCGCAGGTGACGGCGACCGCTGTGGCGCCCCAGGACCAGGGTGCGCTCGGCGCCCACGATCGCCGGGTCGAGGACCTCGTAGGTCCGGGGGTCCTTGAGCAGGCCGTCGACGTGGATGCCCGACTCGTGCCGGAAGGCGTTCTGGCCCACCAGCGGCGCCCGGGGCGGGATGAGCTGGCCGCTGGCGAGCTCGACGGCGCGGGCCAGCTGTCGGAGCAGGGCGGGCCGGAAGCCGGTCTCCAGGCCCAGCAGCTCCGAGCAGGCCAGGGCCACCGCGCCCAGGTCGGCGTTGCCCGCCCGCTCGCCGAGGCCGTTGACGCAGGCGGTGGGCCAGCGGGCGCCGGCTTCGACCCCGGCGATGGTGTTGGCCGTGGCCAGGCCGAAGTCGTCGTGGCAGTGCAGGCCGACCGCCAGCTCGCCGTCCGCCACGGTGACCACGTGCTCGACCCGAGCGGCGTACTGGCCCGGGCTCATCGCGCCGACCGTGTCGGCCACGTAGACCCGCGCCGCGCCATGGGCCGCGCCGGCCTGCACCAGCCGGTCCAGGTCCGCCAGCTCTGCGCGGGTGGCGTCTTCGGCCACCAGCTCCAGGGTGGCGCCGGCCGCCCGGATGCGCTCGGCACAGGACCCCAGGGCATCGAGCAGGCCGTCCAGGTCCGTGCCCAGCCGGCGCTCCAGGTGCAGGCGGCTGATCGGGCAGATCACGAAGACCGCCCCGACCCCGCAGCCCAGGGCCAGGTCGACCATGTCCGGGCGACAGCGGACCGAGGCACCCACGACCATGTGCTCGCAGGCGTCGACCGCCTGGCGCAGGAAGGCCCGGTCGTCCTCGCCCACCGCCGGCATGCCGGCGTCGGCCAGGGCCACCCCGGCCTGGTCCAGCAGCCGGGCGATGGCGAGCTTCTCGTCGGGCCGGAAGGCCACGCCGGGGGCCTGGTCGCCCTCCCGCAGGGTGCAGTCGACGAGGTGGACCATCAGACCCACCCGTGCCGGGGCCGAGGACTCCGGAGGGCGCGCTCCTCGGCCAGGGCGTCGAAGTAGGTGACATCGGGCCCGATCGGCAGCTGGGGCGCGGCGGTGCCTCGGTGGGCGGCCAGGCGCTGGCGCCGCTCGAAGCAGTGGGCCCGGCCCCTCGCCGGGTCGTTGAACCGGCGGGGATCCTTGGCCAGGAAGCAGAACTCCATGCACTTCAGGTGCTGGAGGTGTCGCTCGAACGCGGCGATGTCCCCGCGGTCCCGCTCGTCGCCGAAGTACCCCGCGATCTTGAAGCCCAGACTGCTGTAGGTGTCGGCCCGGTCGCCACCGTGGGCGTTGTAGAAGTCCCGGAAGCAGGTGCGATCCGTGACCATGGCGTAGTCCTGGGGGCGCTCGAACTGGGGGGAGCCCGGCTCCAGCTGCACGGTCCAGGTCATGATCCGCCGGGCGTTGGGGTAGTCCGCGGCGATCCGGGCCTTGAGCACGGCGGTCCTCCGGGCGCTCTGCACGGTCTCCCCGGGCAGGGCCAGGGTGAAGAAGACGTCTGCGGAGACCCGTTCCTCCCGGAGCCAGTCCAGAGCCTGGAACATCGCCTCGTCGGTGTAGAAGGGCTGCTTGTTCAGGCGCCGGACCTGCTCGTCGCCGGCGTCCGGGCTGATCGCCAGGTAGCTCTCGGGGTTCGGGAAGGTGCGGCGGAAGTCCCGCACGAAGTCCCGGGTCGGCAGGCCCCAGCACTCGAAGTAGAAGTCCACGTCGAGCCGGTCCCGGCGGATGCGCTCGAAGAGCGTGCGGTACCAGGCGTCCTTCTGTGGGATGGGATCGAAGCAGAGGGACATGGTCCGGTAGCCGTGGTCCAAGGCGGCCCGGATGTCGTCGAGCACCCGGTCGTGGCTCCGCCAGGTCACCTTGGCCGTGCCGTTGATCCGGGCCAGGGTCTCCTGGTTGCCGCCGCAGAAAGTGCACTTGTAGGGGCAGCCCCGGCCGGTCATCAGCGGGAAGAAGGCCCGGCCCATCGAGAGCATCGTGCGGTTGGTCTCGGCGTCGTATTCCCGGCCGTAGGCCAGGGGGAAGCCGAAGGTGCGGGCGTAGGTCTCGGCGTCCTTCAGGGCGGAGAGGTCGCCGTAGCGCAGCTCTGCCAGCGTCGTCACCGGGGTTGGGCCAGTGGTCTCCACCACCTCGCCGTCGCGCAGCAACACCAGGCCGCCCACCCCCGCGGGGTCCTCACCGGCGGCCAGGGCCGCGATCAGGGCGCGGACCGGCCCTTCGCCGTGCCCCTTCACCACCGCGTCGACGAAGGGGTGCTCCCGGACGATCTCCGCCGCGAAGTAGCTGGCCGTCACCCCGCCCAGGAAGACGAAGGCCTCGGGGTGGGCCGCCTTCAGCGCCCGGGCCGCTTCGATGGCGTCGTAGGACTGGTAGTGCCAGTACAGGCTCAGGCCGATGGCCCGGATCCGACGACCGTCCATCAGCTGCACGATGTTCGTCTCGGGATCCACCAGCCACTGCAGGCCGAGGTGCACGATCCCGGTCCTCCAACCGTCGGCCCGGAGCGCGTTCGCCAGCGCCGGCAGGCCCATCGGCAGGTACGTGATGTTGAAGAAGTCACCGAGAGGGAGGTAGTGGTTGTCTGCCTTCGGAGCGTGCACGAACAAGCAGTCGAGGTCGGCTGAAGGCACGCCCGATCGTAGACCACCTTCCAGGAGCACCCCATGTCCGTCGTCCGCCAGATCTTCGAGGGCATGCCCTCCCGCTACCAGACCGGCCGGGTCACCAGGACCACGACCTACTACTTCTCCGTCGGCGCCGAGAAGTGGACCGCCACCCTGCGCCCCGACGGCTGCGACGTGGTGCCCGGCAAGCAGGTCGACAGCGCGGACTGTGTGCTCAAGTGCGACCCGGGCCTCTTCGAGAAGATGGTCCTGAAGGGCAAGAACCCGGGCCCGCTGGACATCGCCCGCGGCAAGATCAAGACCAGCGACGTGGACCTGCTGAAGAAGCTCCCCACCTACTTCAAGATGGGGTGACGCTCACTCCATCGCCGTCACCAGGTCCTCGATCCGGTCCCAGCCGTAGCGGCCGTAGACCGGTGTGAACTGGAAGCGCCCGCCGGACTCCACGGAGACCTCCGCGCCGTTGCGGCGCAGCACGTAGCAGGCCTGGCCGTCTTCGCGGGGCTCGTGGAGGAAGAACAGCAGCCGGCCCCCGCGCTCGTCGAGCTGGTGCACCAGGGGCCAGGGCAGCTTGGGCACGCTGCCGTTGAGCACGATGGCCTGCCAGGGCCCCTCACTCTCGGCGCCCAGGGTCACGTCCCGCTGGAAGCGCGCGTCGGCCTGGAGGCCCGGGTAGCTGTTCAGGGCGGCGTTGACGTGCTCCACGACCGGGGGCAGCGGCTCCAGGGCGAGGGCGCGGCCATGGGGGCCGACGCAGTGCGCGGCCAGG
>CAYFPX010000008.1:23091-25750 GCA_964344945.1 uncultured Enterobacterales bacterium | reverse complement strand
AGATCAAGACGTCCTCCCCGGGGCGGGGGTCGATGGCCTGCAGGATCGCGATCACCGCGTGGGGCGCACTCATGGTCAGCTCTTCGACCCCCAGGGGCACCGGCAGGTCCAGGTCGGCGAGGAAGCGCACCTCGTCGGGCACGAAGTCCGCGCGATCGATGGCGTGGAGCGCGGCGCGCAGGGGGTGGTCCGAGTCGAGCTCGAACACCTCGCACAGGCGGTCGACCATGCGGGGCCGCAGGGCCTCGTGCAGCGCCGGCCAGTGGCTGGAGATGGGGTCGCGCAGGGCGTAGCCCACCGGGCTCAGCGCCAGCAGGCCGTCGACGTCCGTGCGGGCGAGCAGGCCGCGATCGAGCAGGGCATCGGCGGTCTCCTCCGGGTCCTCGCCGACCGGCGTGCGGCTCAACAGCTCCACGGGGACCATCTCCTGGTGGGCGGCCACCAGCAGCAGCAGGCGTGCGCCGTCGGAGAGGCCTTTGAGGAGGAGCTCGTTCACACCACCGTCCATGTGGAGTGCCAGCTCGATCCTACTCGGGAGGAGGTTCCGGCTCGCCATCGAGGGCGAAGAGCTGGACGTTGGCGATGGCCACGCACTCCCCCGGCTCGCTGGCGGCGACCACGTTGCGCAGCTCCTGGTAGTACTGCAGGTGGAGCTCGCGAATGCGCTCGAAGTCGGCCCGCGACACGGTGAAGACGTTGTACGAGAACTGACCCGGCGCGCCGGCGTCGATGCGCGAGCCCGCGACCTGGGTCCAGTGCTGCTTGAGGCGGCGCCCGACATCGGGGCGCCGGCGCGTGTCGACGGCCAGGGCGTCCAGGGCGAGGTGCTCGCCCTCCCAGCGGAGCTGTCCGGTGTCCACCAGGTGGTCGATGCAGCGGGCGGCCTCGGCCGTGTCGATGCCCAGTCGCTGGGCCACCCACTCCGTGTCGTGGGCCGGCAGGGCCCGGTAGTCCTGGAGCTCGAAGGCGCGGATCACCGCCTGGGTCCAGGGCAGCTCGAAGGCGCCTCGCCGGCGGGCTTCGAGCCGGTTCCAGATCGGGGTGATCGCTGGCACGGCTTCGGGCGCCACGAACGAGGTCACGAAGTCAACGAGCCGCAGGCTGGCCGCCTCGACGTAGTGGAAGAAGTCCGGCAGGCGAGGCTGGGTCTGTCCCGAGAGCCAGCGGGTGAGGGCGTACCGGCTCAGGCCGGACTCCCGGGCCAGGGCGGAGATCGGGTGGGAGCCGCGCAGGTCGTCCATGAACAGGGCCAGGGCCGCCGGGGTGGTCGGGTCCTGGGGCAGCCAGCGGGGCTCGCTGCCGTAGAAGGCGATCAGCGAGGCCCGGACGTCGATGCCGGTGCGGCTGGCGGCCCGCATCGCCTCGGACGCGGTGGGCCAGCGGCGGCCGGACTCCCAGGCGTAGGCCACGTTCGAGCGGTACCCGAGGCGGCGGGACCAGGCGACCTGGCTCCTGGGGCCGCGCAGCGCCCGCAGGACCTGTCGGGCGATGTCGCCGTAGGCCGGTTCCACCACGGCAGTGTAGCGACGGCTTCGACCGTCGAGGTATGACCGAGGGGATGGCCCTGCTCCTGTCCCTGCTCGTCGGCTGCCCTGGACTCACCGGCGATCCCTGGTGGGAGGACCCCGACACCGGCGACTGGGTGGACGACGGGTACTTCCACCCCCAGGACTACGCCCTCGAGGTCTGGGGCTACTACGACGGTGAGACCATCGGCGAGTTCCAGTTCTACGGGAACAACTCCGGCAAGGTCCCGGCCTACGTCGCCATCTACCTGCTGGGTCCGGGGCTGATGTGCACCTGGATCGGCGCGATCTCCGTCGAGGGCCTGGCGCAGCTCGACGACGAGCAGTGGGCCGGCTTCGCCGTCAGCCTGTCGATGACCGAGACCGACTGCGACAACCTCGACCCCGAGGAGTGGGGTGCCACCAACCCCACGCCGATCCTCGACGACCTGTACCTGGGCCTGGCCTGGAAGGACCTGACCGCCGAGATCGATGCTGACATCCAGGACTTCGTCGGCCGCGAGGGCTGGACCTACGAGCAGGAGTACGAGGACCACGCCTACACGCAGATCCTCGGCCTGTGGGACCCGGACACCACCCGGTGGAGCGCCCACGACGTGGGGCCGGCCTTCACCTACAAGACCGAGGAAGACGGCACCCTGAACCTGGTGGCCGGCGAGCTGAAGAAGCTCGAGCGGAGCGATGAGCTGCTGGTGGGGGTGTTGAGCGGGTACACGCTGGACGCGAGGCCGATCTCGGAGATCACGCCGTTCTGAGCGGGCGGCCCCGTGCCCCGGGAGACCCCCGCGGCCCCGCGCCCCGGGAGCCCCCCGCGGCCCCGCGCCCCGGGAGACCCCCGCGGCCCCGCGCCCCGGGAGACCCCCGCGGCCGAAGGTCCGTACTCCGGACGTTCGTCGCCCCAGACGCCGTCTACGCGCACAAAGGTCCGGAGTACGGACCTTCGTCCGCGGGGGGGTGGGGGGCCGTCGCGTTTTCCTGTGGGTGGAGCTGCCCCAGGGCTGCGACGCCATGGCCATCTTCGAGGCCGCCTGGGATGCCGGCATCTCCGTCGCCCCCGGCCCGATGTTCAGCCCCACCGGCGGCTACGACCGGCACCTGCGGCTCAACTGCTCCCTGCCGTGGGATGATCGGGT
>CAYFPX010000008.1:12080-23081 GCA_964344945.1 uncultured Enterobacterales bacterium | reverse complement strand
GCCGACCAGGCGGCCGAGCTGCGCTCGGCCTTGGTCGAGGCGGCGGTCGAGATGCTCGGCGAGCTCGCACGGGAGCAGTGTCCGGGGTGATCCTCCTTCAGCTGGCGTGCCTGGGCTCCGGGACCGACGACAGCGGGATCGCGCCGCTCCCCCAGGTCTCCATCGTCACCCAGAACGCGGGCACCACGCCAAGCCTGGACCTGCTCGAGGAGTCCGAGCACCGGGTGGTCTGCGAGGAGTGGTACGAGAACAACCTCTGCCTGCTGGAGAGCGAACAGCACCTGGCTGCGGCGTTGGCCGAGGACCTGCCGGACATCGCCTTCCTCCAGGAGATCTGGCACGACGAGTGGTGCCAGGCCGACGACCGTCCCGACGAGATCCAGGCCGCGCCTTACGCGTGCGGCGAGCCCGGCGACCCCCTCGACCGGGTCCTGCCCGGCGGCCACCGGGTCGCCTGCGCCACCGACTACCCGGACAACTGCATCGCCTGGGACCCGGCAGTGTTCACCCCCGACGACGAGGGCGTGGTCGACCTGGACACCGAGTGCTCACGACCGGGCCGGGCCGCGACCCTGGCCGGGGAGCTCCTGGGCCAGCCCGCGGTGTTGACGGTGGTGCACACCGGCGCGGGCATCGACCCCGACGACTTCGCCTGTCGGGTCGAGCAGCTCCAGTCGATCCAGGCGGCTCTGGAGGCCCTGCCCGCCGACACCCTGCTCCTGCTCGGCGGCGACGTGAACCACGACCCCACCTGGCTCAGCGACGACGCGGTCGCCTTCGCCGAGCTGCTCGAGGCCGCGGGCCTGACCCGCCTGGAGGACGACGGCCCGACCATGCGCCTGGTTGGCTACGACCTGGACGTGGTCGCGGTCCGGGGGGTGGACGGCGGGGACTGCACGGTGCGGTTTGCCGACGAGGGGGTGAGCCCTGCGATGTTCGATCACGCGCTCGTGAGCTGCTCTCCGACGCAGGTCCCTCCCGAGTGAGACACCACTGACGCAGGTCCCCACTCGGTGAGACGAATCCGGGCCTCAGGGGCGGCTGGCCCCTCGATCTGACCAGATCTTCGCTCCTGGACCGCCTCCGGGACGCCCGATCGGGCGTCTTCCGTCCCACTTCGACGGGACCTGCGTCGAATGCGTCCCACTCAGGGGGGACCTGCGCGAGCCGCGGGTCTCTACTGCGGCACCACCAGCGGCTCCGGATTGATCACGTGGAACTCCACCCGCCGGTTCTGGGCCTTGCCCTCGGCGGTCTGGTTCGACGCGATGGGCCGGGTCTCGCCGAAGCCCTGCCACTCGAGCCGGTCGGGCTCCACCCCGGCGTTGATCAGGTACTGGCCGACCGCCATCGCCCGCCGCTGGGACAGCTCCAGGTTGTAGTCGTCGCCGCCGTCGGAGTCCGTGTGACCCTCGATGCGCATGCGGATGCCCGGGTAGTCCTTCAGCACCTGGGCCGCGCGGTCCAGGATCGAGAAGCTCTCGGACTTGATCCGGTCCGAGTCCACCTCGAAGTAGATGCCCTGGATGACGCCGGTGAACTGCTTGACCTCGGGGGGCAGCTCGTCGGGGCAGCCGTCCCGGTCCTGGTACCCGTTGTAGGTCTCGGGCTCCATCGGGCAGTCCTCGATCACGTCGGGGATGCCGTCGCCGTCGTTGTCCGAGTCGATGCAGCCGTCCTCGTCCTCGAAGCCGTCGATGTCTTCGGGATCGAGGGGGCAGCGGTCCTGGAGGTCGGGGATGCCGTCGTGATCGTTGTCCGGGTCGGGGCAGCCGTCTTCGTCCATGAAGCCGTCCCGGTCCTCGTTCTGGTCCGGGCAGCGGTCGGCCACGTCCAGGATGCCGTCGCTGTCGTTGTCCTCGTCGGGGCAGCCGTCGGCGTCCTGGAAGCCGTCGTGGTCCTCGGGCTGGCCGGGGCAGCGGTCCTCGAGGTCGTCCACGCCGTCGGCGTCGTTGTCGTTCTCCGGGCAGCCGTCGATGTCTCCGAAGCCGTCCTGGTCCTCCGCCGCGTTGGGGCACTGGTCCTTGTCGTCGGGCAGGCCGTCGCCGTCGTTGTCGTCTTCGGGGCAGCCGTCCTGGTCCTGCCACTCGTCGAAGTCCTCGGGCACCGAGGGGCACTGGTCTCGCAGGTCCGGGACCCGGTCGTCGTCGTTGTCGATGTCGGGGCAGCCGTCGCCGTCCTGCCAGCCGTCGCGGTCCTCTGGCTCGTCGGGGCAGCCGTCCAGGCGGTTGTAGACGCCGTCGCCGTCCTTGTCCCGGGTCTTGCTGGTCAGGCGCAGGGCCAGGCCGATGGTCAGCTCGAAGTTGAAGTAGGGGTCCTGGCGCGTGCCGTCGACCTCCAGGCCGCTGTTCACGAGTCCCCGCAGGTCGGCCCGCAGGGCGAGGGGGCCGAAGACCGGTGCGAAGGCCCCCACCCCGGCGCCGGCGAGGAAGTCCATGTCGGGGTTGGTCAGGTCCCGCCAGGTCTGTTGGTAGAACATGCCGACATCCAGGGCCAGGAACGGCTGGACGGGCGCGTCGGGCAGGGGGATGAACAGGGCCGAGAGGCGGGGCGTGAAGCCGCTGTAGACCCGCTGGGTCGTGCGCTGGCGACCCTGGAGGTAGCCGAGGGTCAGCTCGAGGCCGAGCCGGGGGACGGGGCCCCAGGCGGCGCGGCCGTTGATGGTCCAGGTGGAGTCGATGTGCTCCCGCTCGTCGATCCAGAACCAGCCGGCCTGCAGGGTGAAGGCCTGGTGCTGGTCGATGACCGTGGCCTTCTCCTCCTGGGCGAAGGCCGGAGGGGCGGTCAGGAGTGTGGTGAGGAGGAAGAGCATGGACGGTCAGCCTGCGCCGGCACCCCCGGAGAGCCGACCCGCGGAGGGTAGCAGGGCCAGGAGCGTGCGGTGAGACCCGGACCGAGCCCAGGTCGCGGATCTCGCGCGTGGTTGGTCAGGTCGACCGACGCGTCAGCGTCTGTCTGCCGGTCGGGCCCATGAGAGGCGGCGAACGTCCGTACTTCGGACCTTCACCACCTCTCAGTCACTCAGAGGCCCAGAACGTCCGAAGTACGGACGTTGCTCCCTCATGGCCCTCAGCTCGGACTGGCACCCTCAGCCCTCAGGTCAGGGGCGTGTTCTGTCCCCGATGGCGCAGCCAGTGGTCCACGAGCACCAGCGCCACCCCCGCTTCGACCATCGGCACGGCGCGGGGCACCACGCACGGGTCGTGGCGGCCCCGGGGCTTGATGCGGGCGGCGCGGCCCTCGCTGTCGACCGTGTCCTGCTCCTGGAAGATCGTCGCCACCGGCTTGAAGGCCACGCTCAGCGTGATCGGCATGCCGTTGGAGATGCCGCCCTGGATGCCCCCCGAGTGGTTCGTGCGGGTGCGCACGCCGCCGGCGCCGTCGGGCTCGAAGGGGTCGTTGTGGGTCGAGCCGCGCATGGACACGGCGCCGAAGCCGGCGCCGGACTCGAAGCCCTTGGCCGCCGGCAGGGAGAGCATCGCCTTGGCCAGCTCCGCCTCGAGCTTGTCGAAGACCGGGTCTCCCAGACCCGCGGGCACCCCCCGAGCGACGCAGCGCACCACGCCGCCGATGGTGTCGCCGTCGGCGCGGACCGCCTTGATCAAGGACGCCATCTCGGCAGCCAGGGCCGGGTCCGGGCAGCGGACCGGGTTGGCCTCGACCGCCGCGGCGGTCACGCACGCCGGGTCGCAGTCTGCGACCAGGTCCCCGACCCGGTCGACCCAGCCCAGGATCTCCACCCCGAGCCCCTCGCGCAGGACCTGCTTCGCCACGGCGCCGGCCGCGACTCGGGCCACGGTCTCCCGGGCGCTGGCGCGTCCGCCGCCCTGCCAATTGCGCAGGCCGTACCGGGCGTCGGTGGTGAAGTCCGCGTGGCTCGGCCGGTAGAGGTCCTTGAAGGGGGCGTAGGCGCTGGGGTCGGCGTCCTTGTTGAACACCACCAGGGACAGGGGCGTGCCGAGGGTGCGGCCCTCGAAGAGACCGGAGAGCACCTGGACCCGGTCGGGCTCCTTGCGCTGGGTGACCAGGCTGGACTGGCCCGGGCGGCGACGGTCCAGGTCCCGCTGGATGCCGGCGAGGTCGAGGGTCAGGCCCGGCGGACAGCCCTCGACCACGGCGCCCAGGGCGCCCCCGTGGGACTCGCCCCAGGTGGTCACGCGAAAGAGTCGGCCGGTGCTGCTGCCCATGCCCGGGAGTCTATCCAGGACACCCGGTGAGCTAGCCCGCATCGGTCACGAGAATCCGTAGCGAGAACGGGCCGCCAGCGCCCTGGATCCGCGGCCGCAGAAGGATTCTCGTGACCGATGCGGGTTAGACCGGCGGCGATGAACGACGGCCTCGCCATCTCCCTGCTCAGCGTCGTGCCCCGTCGCACCGCCAGCCGGGTCCAGGGCGTGCTCTCTCGCCTGGGGGTCTCCAAGGCGCTGCACCAGGCTGTGATCCGCTGGTACATCCGCTACTACAGCGTCGACACCTCGGAGATGGAGGGCTCGCCGCAGGACTACCCGACCCTGGCGGACTTCTTCACCCGGGCCCTGAACCCCGGCGCCCGGCCCATCGACCCGGCCCCCGACGCGGTGGTCTCACCGGCCGACGCCCGGCTGTCGACCTTTGGCCGGGTGGCCGACGGCAAGCTGCCCCTGTCCGCGGGCATGGACCTGGACATCCAGCGGCTGGTGGGCGGCGATCCCGCCTGGAACCAGGGCGAGTACGCGGTGTTGTACCTCTCGCCCCGGGACTACCACCGGGTCCACCACGGCACCGAGGGCCAGATCGTCGGCTACCGCTACCTCCCGGGGCACCTGTGGCCCGTGTTTCCCGCGGCGGTCTCGCGGATCCGGGACCTCTTCGCCGTCAACGAGCGGCTGGTGGTCGAGACCCGGGACCAGCAGCTGGGCCGGGTGGCGACGGTCCTGGTCGGCGCCTACGGCGTGGGGCGCATGACCACGGCCTTCTGCGACCTGGTGACCAACGCCGGCCAGGGGGCCCACAGCCGCCAGTTCACCCCGCCGATCCCCGTCGAGCGGGGCGACGAGCTGGGGCGCTTCAACATGGGCTCGACGGTGGTCCTGCTCTTCGAGCCGGGCAAGGTCGCCTGGGAGGCCGAGGCCGGCGAGATGGTCCGGGTCGGCCAGCGCCTCGGGCGGCGGCTGCCGGCGTGACCCCCACGGCCACCGTGGGTGGGCGTGCCGTCTGCGCCCGGCACGACACGGCCGAGGCCCAGGCCGTGTGCCAGCGGTGCGGGGACCACCTGTGCACCGCCTGCGCGGCCTTCGGCTGCGAGGAGCCCGGCTGCCCCCACCGAGGGCCGGTCGTGGGGGGGGACCTGTGGTCGGTGCCGGTGCCCTGGGAGGCCCGAGGCGATCTCGGCTGGGTGGCGGCCCTGGCCCACACCTGGCGGCGCAGCCTGCTCGATCCCTGGCGCTTCTTCCAGGACCTGCCGGACCAGGGCCGGGGCCCGCTGGCCTACGGGGTGGTGGTCGGCACCCTGGGGCTGGGGCTGGGCAGCCTGGGGCTGGTGCTGGCCCGCCCTGAGCTGGGCCGGCCCCTGGTGGTGCTGGCGCTGGTGGCGCTGCCGGCGGTGCTGCACCTGCGGCTGCTGGCCATCGCCGGGGTCAGCTGGCTGGTGCTGCTCATGCTGACCGGCCAGCGGGAGTGGTCCCGGGTGATCCAGGTCACCGGCTACGCCGCTTCGATCGATGCCCTCATGGCCATCCCCGGCTTCGGCATCGCCCTGGCCAGCCCGGCGGCAGGAATCCTGCGCGGGGTGGGCCTGCATCGGAGCACCGGGGCCGGGCTGGTGCCCGCCCTGGTGGCCGGGCTGGCGCCCAGCTTCAGCGCGGGCCTCGCCGTGATGGGCGTCGTGGCCGCCTGGCTGTGGGTCACGTCGTGATCCAGACCGGGCTATGCTGCCTCTTCGGGGGCGCCAGAGGACGACGTGGCTGAACTCCTGTTCCGGCTGGAGCAAGCGGGCGATGTGCTGGGCCAGTGGCGCCTGGGCGACCCGCCCCTGCGCATGCAGGTGCTGGACCCCGCGACCGGCCAGGTGCTCGCGACCCTGTCGCTGGAGGTCCCGATCCAGGACCTCGCCGCCGCCACGGCCGCGGCCGACCAGGAAGACACCCTCGACTCGGTCACCGGGCTCCTGGAGGACGCCCTGCTCGGCGTCGACACCAAGGCCGTCTACCACGAGCCCACCGCCGAGCTGCCCCACTCCCCAGACGAGCCCCCGCCCATCGGTCTGTCCATCGCCACCGAGCCCCCGGAGACCGAGGAGGTGCCCGAGCGGCGGCAGCCCCTCTCCGAGCTCAACCGCATCGATCCGGACCGCCTGGACCGCTCCACCACCCAGGACGCCCCCAACCTCTTCCTGGGCCTCGACGACACCATCTCGGCCCCGCGGATCATCCCGGACCAGGACCTGGAGTCGGTCACGGCCAAGCTGCCCGACCTCCACCGGGAGACCACGGCGAGCCTCGAGGAGCTCCCCCTCGATCCGGCCTCCGACGGCCTGCCCGAGCTGTCCCTCGACCCGGCCACCGCCGACCCCATGGTCAACGGCGTCGACGAGCTCCCGGTCGGCGTCGACGACCCGGGGCCCCTGGCCCGGCACCCCGGCGACGACTTCACCTTGCCCCTGCCCGACGGCGGCGAGTCGACGGCCACCGGCGCGGTCGACCAGACCGGCGAGGTCGGCGACTCCCTGACCGCTGATCTCATCGAGGTCGAGGGTCGGGCCGAGGTCTGGTCCCGGCGGGCCGGCGAGTGGGTCCTCAAGGGCACCCTGGTGCCCGGTCAGCGGGCCCGGATGAAGGAAGGCTCGGTGAAGTGCATGGCCGACGGCGGCCTGATGGTCACCCCCGGGCCGATCATGCGCGGCACCGCGGATGTGCCCGGCAGCGACCAGATCGCGATGATGCCCGGCGAGAAGGCCCGGCGCTTCCCCGCGGGCACCGCGGTGACCCTGTGGAACGGCGAGCGTGCGCTGTACGTGCGCAGCGACCAGCCCATGGTCGATGTGGCCCCGGTCGAGTACGCCTCGGAGCGCTCCCAGTCGGTGCCGGGCTACCGGCCGCCGAAGAGCGACCTGGAGTCCACGGGACACGGGGAGCTGTAGGCATCCGCTGGCTGCGCCGGCTGCTGTTGCTCCTGGTCCTGCTTGGGGCCCTCGTCGCGATCGCCGTGGCCCAGTGTGAGTCCACGCCGATGCGACCCATGCTCATCGCCACGTCCGAGGGCCTGCCCGGCGACGAGCCCGTCGTCGTGCGCACCGCCACCCCACCCGTGCCCGAGCCCACCGGCCGCAGCGGCCTGACCATCCAGGGCCTGGTGGTGAACTCCGCCGGCAACCCCGAGGTCGGGGTCGAGGTCCGGGGCTGCGATCGCCTGTCCACCACCGATCGGGAGGGGCGCTTCACCCTGGTCGTCGCGCCCGGCAGCTGTGTCCTGCACGCCCTGCGCACGGACGGCGCCCTGCACACCGAAGGCCCCCAGGTGGCGGTGAGCGGCGGCGCCGGTGAGGCCACCACCGTGCTCCTGTCCCTGCCCGAGTACCCCCAGGGCTTCGCCGGGGTCTTCCTGGGCATCGGGGAGGGGGCCAACCGGGTGGCCAGCGTGGCGCCGGGCAGTGCCGCGGCCGAGGCCGGGGTCGCGGCGGGGCACCTGGTGCTGGCCATCGACGGCGAGGACGTGACGCGCCTGGACGCCGAGACGCTGTGGGCGCGGATCCAGGGAGACGCGGGCACCGAGGTGGCCCTGACGCTCGAGACGAAGGGCGGGCGGGTCTACGAGGTGGTGCTGCCGCGGGAGGTGGTGGGTCGGTGAGCGCTCGGGATGGCTGGGACCAGGAGCTGGCCGTCACGCCGCGGGAACTGGCGGAGCCCTTCCTCGCCCTGGGTCCGGCGGACTGCGACGCAGCCCTGCGCGGGTGGGGCTTCGAAGGCTCCGGCGCCCGGTTGCTGCAGGCGGCCGAGAATCGCGTGTTCCGGTCCAGCGACCTGGTGCTCAAGGTCTACCGCCCGTGCCGCTGGTCCCCGGCGGCCATCCAGGACGAGCTGGACTTCCTGGCGGAGCTGCACGCCGAGGGGCTGGCGGTGCCGAGGCCGCTGGGAGGGGTCCGGCAGCTCGCGGGGGCGCCGGCCGTGGTGTTCGAGGCCCTCGGAGGGGGCGACGAACAGGCCCCGGAGCGCGCGACCGCGGCCCAGGTCGACGCCTGGGTGGCGCTGATCGCGGCGATGCACCGGGTGGGCCGGCGGCGGGAGGCCGAGCACCGGCCGCGCTTCGACCCGGTGGGCCACGTGGGGTGCATCCTGCGGTCGGTGGCGCGGTTCGGCCTGCTGCCCGAAGCGCTCAGGGCCGCCCACGAGGCCCAGGCCCGGCGCATCGCCGAGGCCCTGTCCAGGGAGGCGGCCGGTCTGCCCTTCCAGCGGATCCACGGGGACCCCGGGCCCAACAACCTCATCTGGACCGGCGCTGGTCCGGCCCTCATCGACTTCGACGACCTGTTCAACGGGCCGGTCGCTGCGGACCTGTTCCTCCTGGGCCACAGCAGCCTGGTGCACGAGGAGGTGCCGGGAGACCTCGATGGGCGCACCCGCTGGGCCCGTCAGACCGCCGGCCTGACGCGCCGCTACCGTGCCATCCAGCCCCTGTCCGACCAGGAGGAGGGGCTGTTCGAGCTGCTCTTCGCCCTGCGGTCCCTGCGGTTCGACGCCTGGTTCTGTGCCCGCTGGTCGGAGCCGAGCTTCCGGGCGGCCTACGACGAGGACGACCCGACCGGGAGGTCGTTCTGGGAGGAAGGACTCGAGTCCCGGGCGCGAAATCTCCAGGAAGCGGCCGCGGGCTGAAGCCTCAGCGGAGCTCGATGGCCTGGGCGCGGGTCCTCAGGACGCGCGCGATGGCCGTGTGGCCATTCTCCTGGGCCCGCCAGGCCTCCCGGAGCAGGGCCCGGCGCTGCAGCTTGAGGGCCTCCCGTCGCACGCCGCGAGCCGCCACCAGGTCCCCGAAGCGCGTCTCGATCAGGTCGATGCGAGCCAGGGCGCAGGGGTAGTCCCCGCGGAGGAGTGCGGTGTCGGCGGCCGCGAGGTGCCGCCACACCCAGTTCCGGTCCCGCACCACCCGCTCGACGACCGCGGCCACCTCGGCCACCTCGGCGTCGATGGACCGGGCGCGACGGATCTTCTGCCGGGCCCGAGGGAGGTCGCCGCTCAGCCGCGCCTCCTCGGCCTCTCGGGCCAGGGTGCGGGCCCTCGCCTGGCGGTGACGGGGCACGGAGCGGCGGGAGCCGAGCTGTCGCTGCATGCGGAGGGTGGCCATCGGGACTCCGGGTGGCGCTCGGAGGCAGGGAGGGAGCCGTCCCCAGATCAGGCCGGGTCGGGCCTCCGACCAGGCGGGGCGCCTGTCAGGGGTCGAAGGCCAGGCCCCTCAGCGAACCGACGCGCTCGAAGCCCTGTCGCTCGCAGATGGGGCCCGAGGTGGAGGCCATGCCGATCAGGGTCATGCGGGGGACCCCCAGGGCGACCAGCTCCCGACGCCGGTGCTCGAGCAGGGCCCGATACACACCCTGACCCCGGGCGTCCGGGAGCACCGCAGCGCCCATCAGGTAGCCGGCCTCCGGCCGCCACTGCATGGCGCTCGTGCCCACCGGACGGCCCGCGAGGGTCGCCACAGACCAGCGCATCGGCTCGACCGGCGTGCGCATCAGCCGCCGTGTCTCGCTCGCGATGTCGATGGCCCACTGCTCGGGCAAGCCCCAGGCCGTTCGACAGAGGACCGCGAAGGCGTCCACCTCATCGAGGCCGATGGTGCGGGTGCGCACGCCTTCGCTCGGCGGGAAGGGGGTCGCGGTGTCGCGCACCAGCGCCCAGTACTCGCCGCTGTCTGTGCAGCCTGCGGCGAGGAGGCGCTCGACCAGGTCGTGGGGCCGGCAGCGAGGCGTGACCACCCACTCCATCGCGCTGCCGCGGGCGGCGTGATCCGCCAGGATCTCGGCGATGCGGGCGTCGGCTTCGGCCGGATCGCTGCGGAAGCCCCGGACCTTGTTGTGCTGCCGGCCGGGATGGCTGAGCGTGCGGGTCCGGAAGAGGTCTGGCGTGTCGACGCAGGTGGTGGTGTCCTGCCGCCAGGCCGAGCGCTGGTAGCAGGTGATGGCCAGCTCCAGGGGGTCGGGCGGCACCCGCTCGGGCGGCCAGCGATACGCCACCTGCAGCGGTGCCGTCGCGCCCATGCGCTCCGCTCTCTCGCGGCCGTCCCGGACCCATCCGCGGCGCTCGTAGAAGGCCCGGGCCCGCGGGTTGGCCGCCAGCACCCAGAGCACCAGTCCCCGAGCCCCCCGCTGCAGCGCTCGGGCCCGTGCGCGGTCGTGGAGGAGGCCGCCGAGGCCGGTGCCGATGCGGTCCGGCGCGACGTAGAGAGCCTCCAGCTCGGCCACCTCGGACCCGCCCCAGCTCACGCTGGCGAAGCCCGCGACGCGCCCGTCGAGGCAGGCGACCAGCACGTCGCAGTCCGGATCGGCCATGCGCTCCGCCCACACGGCCGCTCGTCGCTCGGGGCGCAGCCGCTCCAGGAGGTCGGGGCCGACCACCCCGGCATAGGCCGCCCGCCAGGCGTTGACGTGCAGGGTGCCGATGGCCAGCGCGTCCTGGGGGGTCCCGTGGCGGACGCGCAGGCTCATGCCCGGCCGCGCAGATGGGTCCCTGCGCTGGGCTGCAGGCCCTCCCCGGCGTGCACCACGGCCTCGCCCTGGGCACCGCGCACGTCGGGTCGCAACCAGGTGATGCGGCCCGGTCCCTCCCAGCGCAGGTGGGTGCGGGAGAGGCGCTTGTCCACGAGCAGGCTGGTGCGGTACAGCCCCGGGTCCTCCGGGCCGCCCGCGGCCCGGCCGAGGGTCGCGCCCGCCGGCAAGGTCCTCCGACCCCCCTCCCCCGGTCCCCGACTCAGCGCCTATCTATCAGGGATCGGCCGCGCGCGAAATGCACGCGGTTTTTTTTTTCAAAACAACGT
>CAYFPX010000008.1:8853-12070 GCA_964344945.1 uncultured Enterobacterales bacterium | reverse complement strand
GTGATCCGACGGCCGTCCTCCGGTCCGCCGACCACCTCGAGGCAGGTCGCCGGTCGCGGTGGGGCCCCGATGGTCGGGTTCCGCCCCGAGCGCATGGTCTGTCCCCAGGTCCCGGTCCTCCCCCGATCGATGCTCCCGGGAGGCAGGCGCTCCGTCAGGGCCTCCAGGAGCGCCTCGGCGAGCTCGTGGCTGGAGAAGCGGCGGGGCAGGCGCTGGCCCAGTCGCTCCAGCCGCGGGGTCGGTGCCCAGGTCGGCGGGCGCGTGGGGTGCGGCACGAGGTGGGGTGGGGGGGAGGCGAGGGCCGTGGTCTGGGTGGCTGCGAGGTGCCGCAGCAAGGGCCGGACCTCTGGGGGGGTGTCGTGGCTGGTGTGGACCAGGTGCTCCAGACCGACGAAGCCGGTGCCGTCGCGCTCCGCGCGGTCGCGGGCGGCCTCGAGCCAGCCCGCGGCGTCCCGCCCGGGGGCGGGCCAGCCACTCGGGTGCCACGACGGGCCGAGACCCGGTGCCTGGTGGAGCTCGGCCGCCTGGCGGACCCAGAGCTGCAGGCTGGTCCAGCGTCCGTCCGGGTGTGGGATCGCCAGGGCGCGGATCCGACGGCGGGCCTCGCGCACCCCTTCCGCCAGGGTGGCCCCCTGGCCCAGGGCTGTGTAGAGGCCGGCCGAGCTGGCGTCCAGAGCCTCCAGCGAGATCCGCCGCAGGGGTGCCAGGCAGGCCCGAGCGCCACAGGCCAGCAGGGCCCCGGGCAGGCACCCCAGCTCCTCCGGGGTCACGCCGGCGGCTTCGCAGACATCGAGGACCACCAGCGCCAGGCCCCCGAGCCGCGCGGCGAGCAGGTGACCCACGGTGCCCGGGGCCCGGTCCCCTCCGGCCACCAGCAGGCGCACTCGCTCCGTGTCGGCGGTGCCGTGGCAGACCACGTGCAGCAGGTCTGTGGCGCCGGCCGCCGGCGCTGGTGGCGCAACGGCCAGGCCCTCGAGCCGGACCACGGGGACGCCCTGGCCGTGCAGGTGGTCCTGGAGCGCGGCGGCCCGGGTGCGCGACACCGTGTCCTTCGGCGAGGGCAGCCAGAGCACCACCCGCAGCGCGCCGGGGTCCGGGGGAGGCGGCAGGGTCATCGACCCCGCTCCCAGGCGGGCGACCACCCACCGGGCCTGGCCTTCGCCGGGCACGCTCTGTCCCGGCAGGCCGAGCAGCTCCCACGGCAGGTTCCGGACCGCCGGGTCGGGAGCGTCGATGCAGAGTCCGACGGGGTCGCCGTCGGCGGCCCCCAGGGCCGCGCCACACGCCGCGGCCAGGGCGGGCGTGGCGAAGGCGGCCTGGGACAGGGCCGAGGAGAGGGCGTGCTCCCGCTCGGTGATCGCCCCGTCGAGGCCCGGGATCGCCACCGCCGGGGTGTAGGTCGACAGCGCGGCGTGGGCCTGTTCCACGGCGCCGCGATCCCCTGGGGTGACCGGCGCTGTCTGCGGCCGCGCGCCCGGCTCGGACAGGGACACCCGCCAGCCGCTGTCCGCTTCGAGCACCCGCAGGATCAGGCTCTGCCTCGGGATCGGCCACCCCCGCTGACAAGGACGGTTCCTTGCTTAGCACGGGGTAGGGTGGCCCATGGTCCCCGTGCTCGAGACGCGCCGGCTCCTGCTCCGGCCACCCACCCTCGAAGACGCCCCGGCCCTGCAGGCGCGCTTCGGCCGCTGGGCGATCATCCGCAACCTGTCCAAGGTGGTCCCGTGGCCCTATCCCCAGGACGGCGCGGAGAGCTTCCTCCGGGACGTCCTGTTGCCGGGCATGGCCAGGGGCGACCGGTTGGCCTGGGCGCTGACCCTGAAGGACGGCGACGGCTCCCTGATCGGGTTGCTGGACTGGGTGCGGGACGCCGGCAAGGGGCGGGACAACCGAGGCTTCTGGCTGGCCGAGGAATTCCACCGGCAGGGCCTGATGACCGAGGCGGTGGTGGCCTTCCAGGACCACCTCTTCTTCGAGTGCAAGGTGCCGCGGATCCACGTCTCCAATTCCGTGACGAACCCGGCCTCTCGGCGCATCAAGGAGAAGACCGGGGCGCGGTACCTGGGGCTCGGCCACCTGGATCTCCACGAAGGCGACGGCACCGTGGAGCTCTGGGAGGTCCGGCGGGAGGACTGGGCGAAGCTGCGAGGGTGGAGCCTGACCTGAGGCTCCGCCCTGCGGGTTCGGGTCCTGGGAGGGGTGCGCCGGACGCTCTCACCGCAGATCGCAGCGAGCGAAGCGCGCCTGGCAGTGCAGGGTCCGATGCTCGCCGTCAGCGAGCTCGATGGTCCCCGCGGGCAGGGTGCCGCGGCCCGGGAAGGTGGCCCGGACGGTCCAGGTTCCCGCGGAGAGGTGGCCCGGTCCGCGCGCCTGTGCACCCCGGTGGAGGGTGACCTTCGACGCGTCTCCGGTCACCTGGAGCCGCGCGCCTCGGGGGGCGGGTGCAGGCTCCTCCAGGGGCACGAGCTGCTCCGTGGGTGCCGGATCCTCGGGGGCCGGCGCAGGGGCGGGACTCCGCCGCGACGTGGAGCGCGGGCGCTGCAGGGCCACCAGGACCTCCTGGGCCGTGGGGAGCTCCCGGAGCTGGGTCTCGGGCGGGGCGTGCGGGACCTCGGCGGCGGCGAAGCCACCGAGCAGAGCCGGGGCCAGGCACAGCCCGACCGCGGCGATGGCTCGCCACCAGCGGCGTGGCGGGCGGCTGGGGAGTCGGGGCGCGGCGCGCTGCTGGCCAGAGCGCGCGGCGCGCTGCTGGCCAGAGCGCGCGGCGCGCACCGGGGCGCTCCGGGGCTGCGACACCAGGCGCCCGGTCAGGGGGCCCGGCAGGGTCCCGTGGCTCGCCTGGACCGCGTGGGCCCGGGCCCAGGCCTCCAGCGAGGGCACGCCCCGGGCGGCGATCAGCGACTCGCACGCCACCAGCACGTCGGCGGCGCTGGGACGCCGGTCCGGGTCCCAGGTCAACATCTCGCGCAGGAGCGGGCGGAGCGCCGAGTGCACCTGGCGCAAGCGACCCTCGACCCGGTCCTCGTGGCGAGCGGCGCCGTGGAACCCGAGCGCGAGGCGCCGGCCGCGGAGCAGCTCGTAGAGCAGGCAGCCCAGGCTGTAGACGTCCGCCGCCCCTTCCTCGCGGCCGTCCAGGCGCTCCGGCGCCAGGTAGGCCGGGGTGCCCTCGATCAGGTCGTCCTGTTCGGCCCGTCGGGGCGGCCTGGCGGCGCCGAAG
>CAYFPX010000008.1:2630-8843 GCA_964344945.1 uncultured Enterobacterales bacterium | reverse complement strand
CCACCGCCGACCACCTCCCGGGCGATGCCCAGATCCAGCAGCCGGACCCGCCCGTACCGGGACAGCACCACGTTGGCCGGCTTGAGGTCCAGGTGCACCAGCGGCTCCCGGCGGTCCTCGACCCGGGGGTCGTGCAGGTCGTCGAGCACCGAGGCGAGGGAGGCCACGATCTGGACGGAGATGCCCGGCGGCACGCTCACCCGGCGGGAGAGTCGGTCCAGGTCGCAGCCGGTGAGCAGCTCCATCACGAGGGCCGAGCGCCCGTCGAGCTCGGTGTGACCGAAGACCCGCACCGCAGCGGGGTGGCGGACGCGGACCAGGGCCCGCGCCTCCTCGAACAGGCTCTCCTTGTAGGCCTCGGCACCGACGTCCAGCACCTTCACGGCGACTTCGCGCTCCAGGCCGGCCTCGGAGCCCCAGAGGGCGCGGTAGACGGAAGCGGTCCCGCCCTCGCCGATGCGCTCCAGCAGGCGGAGCTTGTCCCCGGGGCCTACCACCGGAGCACCGTCACGGCGCCGGCGCCGGTCAGGGCCACGCCGGCCCAGGCCGCGCCTGCGCTCAGGCCGAGGTTGTAGTCGTCGCTCTCGAAGGGGCCGTCGAGGGACCCGCCCCGCAGGGCGGCGTAGGTGATGCCGGCGACCAGGGCCAGGCCTGTGCCGGCGACCACGGGCACCCACGCTCGCGGCTCCCGGGACACCTGTACGACGCGCACCGGATCCACGGTGACGGCCAGGTCTGCGAGGTCCAGCTCGGGCGGCTGGGCCCAGCTGGGCAGGGGGGCGTCGACGCCGACCAGGACGGTGTCCTCGACCCGGCCCTCGCTGTCCAGCCGCTGCACCAGGACCGGGCGTCCGAAGGGGACCTCCGACGCGGGCAGGCCATCCACTCGGGCGGTGCCCGGGGTGGACAGGACCAGCTCCCGGGTGGGCCCTGACCCGAGGGCGCGGGCGACCTCGAGGCTCAGGCGCAGGGGGTGCCCCGGGGGTGCGACGCCCGGGGGCAGGCTCAGGTGCGGTTCGGCCTGCAGGGCCGACTGGAGGTGCAGCACCGGGACGCCGTCGTCGCCCTCGCCGAAGGCTTCGAGGGCGAAGGCCACGTGCAGGGCCGCGGCCTGGGAGGGTGTGAACGGCGTGGCGGCGCAGCGCAGGCCGCCGTGGAGGCCGTCGACCGCGTCGTCGAAGACCGGCCCGTCGCCGTTGGCGAAGGCGTCGAGCGCCTCCTCGGCGGCCTGCTCGAAGGTCGCCGCAGCGACCCGTTCCTCGCAGGCGAGGGCCGTGCTGCTCTTGGTGAACGCTGACCAGAGGGTGAGCGCCAGCAGCAGGTGCCGGGCTCTGGGATGCATGGCGAGGAACGACAGCATGAGGGGCTCCGGGATGGACCCCGGAGGCACGCCCACGGCGGTCCCCAGAACCGTGCGCGGTCAGCCGCCGACGAGGACGTCCAGGGAGACCACCGGCACCGTGCCGTCGTAGATGCCGCGCTGCAGGGCGGCCCAGCGGGTGTCTCCGGTGGCCGCCCAGTCCGGCTGGAGAGACATCGGGGGCAGGGCCACCGCCCAGCGCTGGCGCCCTGGGCGCTGCTGGGCGACGAGGTCCAGGGCCGGCACCCCGTCGACCACCGGGAGGCGGCTCGCCGACACGACCTCGGCCGAGGAGCCCGGGAACAGCACCTGCCAGGTGTCTTCGCGGACCAGGGCGGCGACCCAGCGATCCGGCAGGTCCGGCAGGTCCGGCAGCTGGACCCGGAAGCGATCGCCGGGCTGCAGGGTGTCGTCGCCCATCACCGCCACCCGGCCGGTGTGCACGGTCCATCCCACCGGCAGCACGCCGGGAGGGGGCAGGTGCCAGGCCCGGTCCTGCTCCACCGCCGGGGCGAGGGTGCTGCGCACGACCTCGAGGCGCGCCCGGAGCTCGGACGAGGCGTCCAGAGCCTCCTCCAGCGAGCGCTCCTGCCCCGGCTCCAGCACGTCGAGCAGGTAGGCGGTGAGGTGGGCGTCGGTCACGCGCACGGGTCCTCCAGGGTCTCCAGCGCGGCGGCCAGGTGTCGGCGGGCGGCGGGGTAGCCGCCCTTGGGAAGGGGGACCTCGGGGCGCCAGGTGTCGGCGAGGACCTCGGCGAAACGGCCGCGGAGGCCGCTCTTGCCTTGGATCGCCGCCAGCTGGTGGAGCTGGGGCATGAGGGCGTCGAGGTGGTCGTCCAGGTTCAGGGCGAGCTCCAGCTGCAGCCGCTGGTAGGTGCGGGCCCGGCGGCCCGGCGGCCGCGGATCCTGCAGGGCTTCGGGCAGGGCCTCGGAGAGCAAGCGTGCCCAGGCGCTGTCCCGGTCGCCTGTGCCGCCGGTGCGCGCCCAGCGGCGCAGGTGGGACTGGCGGTCCTTCATCAGGACCAGCAGCAGCCAGCAGCGCAGGGTCGGAGTCTCCGCCTCGCCCAGTGGGGCCAGGCCGTCGGGCAGCCGCTGGCAGGGCGGGGTGACCGGCTCCGCGGCGTCGAAGGGGAAGTCCAGGGTGATCTGCTGCCAGGCCCAGGACCAGGCATAGCGCTCGATGGCGTGTCGGGTGCGGGCGTAGAGAGCGGGCAGGGCGGTCAGCGGCCCGGCCAGGCCGGCCGGATCCCCCGCGGCGAGGGCGGCCCGGAGGCGACCCCGGGCGCCGCCCCGGTTCTGGGTGACGATGCGCCAGCCCGGGTCCTCGGGGTCGACCCCCTGGCCCCAGGCCCGCAGCAGCCGGGTGACCGTGTGCAGGTCAAGCCAGGCCTCCAGGTCGGTCGGGCTGTCGCCCAGGGCTGCGGCCAGGACGGCCGCGCGGGCCTTGGCGTGGGGCAGGTCCGGCCAGATCCGAGCGGCCGTGCGGGGCCAGCTGCCCCGGCGGTTCACGCACCGGCCCACCCGGCGGCGGTCCGCCTCTCCCAGCAGGGCAGCCAGGCCGTCGACCGGGCCGTCCGGGTGGGTCTCCAGCGTGCGCACCGCGACCTCGAGCCAGCCGGGCAGGCCGTCGCGGCTGCCGAGCAGCTGGAAGAAGAAGCCCTCTCGCAGGTCGTCGAGGACCCGGTCGCGCACGTCGGCCGGCACGTGGCGCACGCCGAGCACGCCCTGGAACACCGCCGCACAGGGTCCCAGGAACAGGTGCTCCCAGGTCTCACGGCCGGACCACAGGTCTCCGTCGAACCACTGGGTCCACAGGGTGCGGCTGGCGGCGTCTTTCTCGGGCTGGTCGGGGAAGGGGCGGGCGATCCAGGCCTCGCGCTCCTTGCGGGCGATCTCGCTGCCCAGGAAGTCCAGCTCGTCGATGGCCCAGGCCAGCGGGTCCCCCTCGCAGGTCAGGCCGAGCTGGCGCAGCCTTCGGCGGTGGAGGCCGAGGGACAGCTCGCCGTCGTCGGAACCCGGGGGGGAGAGCGTGTCTTCTGGGGCGGGCAGGGCGGCCATCACGGCAGGCTCCGGGCGCAGCGTGGCTTCGCCGAGCTGCGCGAGCGCCAGGTCCCGCAGGGCGGGCTGGTCGGCGAAGCGCCAGGACTGGAAGATCTCAAGGGGCCCTTCGCCGCGGCGCAGGGCCGCCGCGAGCGCGACGGCTCGCTCGGTACGGCGGGCTCGTTGCTGCAGGTAGACGCGCCAGTGCACGGGGTCGGAACCTCCCTCCTGGGGGGACTATCCGGCGGCGACACTCTTCGGGCTCGGGGGCACACGCTGACCTCGCTGGGAGAGGGAGACCCCGACGGGTCCCCGAATCCTGGGTGCGGACATCGCTGTCAGCGACCCGGAGGGGGTTGCTGCCCAGGCCCGAGCTCGCCCTTCGCCGAGCAAGGAGTCCAGGGTGTGGGCCCAGAGCCGCTCGCCGGTGGGTGACCAGGCGGCGGCCACCTGGCCGTGACCCACGGCGTGCCAGTCGTCGAGGGTGATCAAGACGCAGCCGTCGGTGAGCGGGGCGACCGGGTTGTCGAGGGTGAAGGTGGCTGTGCCATCGGCGCCGGTGACGGTCGCCGTCGCGCCGGGGCGTGTCGCGCGGAGAGCGGACAGCCTCCCGGCCTCGCTGTCGATGGCCGGCGTGAGGGTGGCGGAACACGAGCCGCCGATCGAGGTGAGGTGCTGGGGCTCCGGCGGCCGCCACATACAGTTCCGGTCCTTGGGGCCCCTTGCAGGGCCCGAATTCCTGCCTCTGAGCACCGAATCGGCCCCTGGGAGAGCCGAAGTGTCGCACCTGGGTGGGGGTGCTCACCGCGGTGTCGCATTGGACTGGGGGTGCTGACAGGGGCCGCTGTCGACTGCGGCGCTCGACCCCCTGGCTGCGGCACACCGCGCCTGTCTGATCCGGGGACCGGCCGAGGCCTCCCTCCGGCCTTGGCCGCTTCCTGGCCCCGTCCCCTGGAGGACCCATGTCCGCAGTCCGCATCCCGCTCCTTCTCGTCGCTTCCTCGGTGCTCGGATCGGCCTGTGTCCCATGTCCCGACACCGGCACCGACTCCGGGGACACGGGCACGGCGTCCCCGACCGGCACCGACACCGGGGACACGGGCACGGCGTCTCCGACCGGCACCGACACCGGGGACACCGCCGCCCCGATCCCCGACGAGGTCTGCGACGGCGCCGACAACGACGGCGACGGCCTGGTCGACGAAGGCGTCGCTGGCTCGAACCTCCTGCTGAACGGGGGCTTCGAGGACGGGAACGAGGACGGCACCTTCGCCGAGGGTTGGTCCGGCTGGAGCCGGACCTACGGCGACACGACGTGCGGGACCGGTTCCGTGGGCATGGACACGTGGGACTTCAGCGAGGGCCGCCGCAGTGTGCGGGTCGACCACGACTGCATGAACGCCGACGGCGGCCAGAACAGCTACGTCTACGTCGACCTGGCCAACCGCTCGGCGGTCGATGACGACGGGTCGAGCATCTACGTGGCCTTCGACGTGATGTCCTCGCTGAGCGGCGACCTGGAGAAGCTCCACATGGACACCTGGCTGGCCGCTTCCGTGAGCGGTACCCCGCTGCACCACGGGGGTGTGGCGCTCGACGTGCAGGGCAGCTGGCGGCAGGTGGCTGTCGGTCCCTTCGATCTGCAGCGCGGCGACCTCGAGGACTACCCCGTGCTGCAGCTGGAGCTCCAGTGGGGGGCGCTGGGGTCGCTGTGGCTGGACGACGTGAGGGTCTACACGTGTGAGTAGGGCTCAGGGCCACAGCCCGATCGAGACGCTCTCCCCGTCGGCCGACGACAGGTCGAGCAGGGCCTCATGGACCGCGAGCGCCGAGAGGGCCCGGCGCTGGGCGCCCAGACGATCCCCGCTCGGCTGCCCACAGGGCCGCCACCAGGTCCCGGTCCTCGGCGGCCAGCGCCGGGAGCCGGGACGCCAGGCGGGCCCGGGTCTGGGGGCCCTCCAGGCCGCTCAGTCCCAGGGCGAGGGCGAGGGCCTGGGTCAGCCCCTGTCCGGGCTCCAGGCCCGGGTCGAGCCCGCGTGGACGACCTGGGCCGCCCCGGTCTCGTGGGCCCTCCGAGCGATCTCGTGCAGCAGGCGCGTGCGGCCGGCGCCCGGCGGGCCCCGCACCAGCAGGACCCGGACACCGCCCTGCTCGCGGGCCTGTCCCTGGATCATCTCCGGCGCCATGAACTCGGGCGTTCCGGCCGTGGCATGGGTGCCCGCGCCCTCGGGGTCCAGCAGGTCTCGGGTGGTGGGAGTCGAGGGCGCACATCCCGGGCCGCCCATCGACGCAGGTCCCCGCCGAGTGAGACGCCTGCGACGCAGGTCCCCTCCGAGTGGGACGGGAAGGGGTCCGAGTGCCCCCGCAGCGGTCGAACTGAGGGTCGAATGGGCCCGATCAGGCGCCAACCGACAGCGATCGGCCCGACTTCCGTCTCACTCGGAGGGGACCTGCGTCTGGGCCGTCTCACTGAAGGGGGACCTGCGCGCTCGTCGCGCCTGGGTGCCCTGGACCGGGTGTGCGACGATGGCGCATGGCCGTTGTCTCGCTCCTCACTCTCTGGCTGGCCCCGGCGGCCTGGGCGGACTGCCCGGAAGCCCTCTCGGCGCGGGCCGTGATCGACCACGTGGACCGCGCGGAGCGCGCCTACGCCGCGCTCGATGGCCAGGCCTTCCTGGATGGCGTCGCAGCTCTGGACCAGGCGCTGCCCTGCGTGGGCGAGCCCCTCTCGCCCTCGGTGTCCGCCCGGGTCCACCGGGTCCAGGGCCTGCATGCCCTGTCCGGGCAGGATCTGGCCAGTGCCGCCGAAGCCTT
>CAYFPX010000008.1:554-2620 GCA_964344945.1 uncultured Enterobacterales bacterium | reverse complement strand
TCGCCTCAGGTCGCTTCCGCCTCGCCGCCGACACCTTCGGCGCCGCCCGGCGCCTGGCGCCCGACTACGCCCTGCCCACGAGCCTGGTCCCCGAAGGTCACCCCACCCGCCAGGCCTACGACTCCACCAGTGGTGAGGTCGCCCGCTGGGAGGCCGTCGAGACCCCCGCCTGGGGTTCGGTGCGGCTCGACGGCGGAGACGGCACCCAGCGTCCGGTGGGCCAGGCGGTGATCTACCAGTGGGTGCACCCGGACGGGCAGGTGGTGCGGACCGCCTATCTCTGGTCGCGGGATGTCTGGCCCACCCCGCCGCACCAGCCCGAGGCCGCGCCGACCCCGGCCGAGCCCACTCCGGCCGAGCCCGAGCCGGCGGCGGAGGAACCGTCGACGGCACAGCCCCTCGATGTCCCGCCCGAAGTGCCTCCGCCCGAGGAGGCCAGCTCCGGGCGCCACCGGCTCTGGGGCGGGCTGGCAGCGGCGGCGGCTGTCGGCGCCGTCACCCTGGGCGCGGTGAGCTACACCCGGCACCAGACCTTCACCGCCGAGCCCCGGTACGAGAGCGACGAAGACGACCAGCAGCTCTACACCGTCAACCGCCTGACCTACGGCGGGATGTGGATCGCCGGGGCCGCCTCGGTGGGCCTCGGTGCGGTGGCGGTCGTGTCCTGGCGGTTCTGACGGAGTCCCTCAGCGGTCGCACTGCTGGAAGAGCGCGACGCAGCGCAGGGTCACGCGCTCTCCAGGCAGCAGCGAGACCTCGCCGGCCGGGTTGGCAGCACCACCGCCGAAGTCGGCGAGGACCTGCCAGGTCCCCGCGGGCACGTCTCCGGCGGGCAGGAGGGTGTCGCCCTGCTTCAGCCAGACCGCCTTCGCATCGCCGGTCACCGCCACGTGGGCGGGGGCGGGCGTGGCCTCGCTGGGCGGATCCACTGGCTCTGGCTCGGCCTCCGGGGGCGGCGGTGATTCCTTGGGGGTCTCGGTCGCGACCGGGGCGACCGGCGCTGGCGTGGGGGGCGCCGCCTCCGCCGCGCGTGGGGCGGGTACGGGCTTCGGCTCCGGCTCCGGCTCCGCGACCGGCTCCGGCTCCGGCTCCGCGACCGGCTCCGGCTCCGGGACCGACGAGTCGGCGGGTGGGTCTGGCTCGAGGAGGACCTGCGTCGGGGTGTCGGGGACCGGCTCTGGGCCTGCCACGTCAGGGCGGCCCCACCAGGCCGCCGCCGCGAGGGCGAGCAGCAGCACTGCACCCGCCGGCATCCACTTCGGCGACCGTCGAGCGGGGGCCGGGGGAGCCTCCACGGCGGTCTGGCGCAGCGACAGGCTGGGAAGTGATCCCGCGGGCTCGGCCACCCCCACCGGGGGCGAGGACGGCTCGGTGTGGTCCCACCAGGTCTGGCGGAATCCCGGGGTCTCGGGCGCGGTCCAGGGGGCGCCGTCGAGCACCGCGAGCAGGGTCTCGCAGTCCGGAATCCGGCGCTCGAGCTCGGTCGTGAGGGCCCCGGTGATGGCGAGCTTCACGGGCTCCGGCAGGTCGGGCCGGAGGAGCTCCGGCGCGGGGTAGGCGCCCTGGAGAACCCGGTACATCACCGACGGCAGGTCTCCCCCGCCATAGGGCCGCTGCCCCGTGACGAGCACGTACAGCACCGCGCCGAGGGCGAAGACATCGGCGCGGTGGTCCACTCCGCCGGCGTCCCGGTACTGCTCCGGGGCCATGTAGCCCGGGGTTCCCATCGCCATGCCGGTGCGGGTCTGGTGCAGGACCGCGCTGCTCTCCTCGACCCACTTGACCAGGCCGAAGTCCGCCACCTTGGGCGACCAGCCCGACCCGCGCCGCGCCAACAGGATGTTCGACGGCTTCAGATCCCGATGGACCAGCCCGACGGCATGGGCGGCTGCAATGCCCTCCACGGTCCCACGGAAGAGCGACAGCGCCTCGTCGAGTGGCAGACGGCCCCGGTCCAGCAGGTGCTGCAGGTTGGGACCGTCCACGAGCTCCATCACCAGGCCGGGCTTGCCATCGACCTCCACCACGTCGGTCACGGCGACGATGTTCGGGTGGGTCAGGCCCGC
>CAYFPX010000008.1:0-544 GCA_964344945.1 uncultured Enterobacterales bacterium | reverse complement strand
TCGGGTGGCGCACCCGGGCCTGCACGCGGCCCTCCTGGACCAGGCGCAGGCACTGGGCGGCGTCCTCGATGTGCAGGATCTTGATGGCGCACAGCGAGCCGAGGGTCCGGTGGCGAGCCCGGTAGACGGTGGCCATGCCGCCGCGCCCCAGCTGCTCCTGGACCTCGTAGTTGCCGATGCTCTCGCCAGGAGACAGCACGCGGCATCATCGCACGGGGCCCTCGCGCGAGGGGCTGGCCTCGGCCACGCCGCCACTGAGGTAGCGGACTTCGGCCAGGTCCCCCGGGTCGAGGTGCAGGGCACCCGCCTGGCCATCACCCACGGGCCCAGCGGCACCAGCGTCGCGGTCGAGCGGGGCCGGGTCGCCGTGCGCTGCGCGGGCCGGGACCGCACCCAGGTCCTGGGCTCGGGCGGCCGGGTGACCTGCCTGCGCAGCGTGGGCCTGGGCCTGGGCCTGGCCCTCGGTCAGCGCCGGGTGGGCGCGAGGGAGCGCTGCCTGTCGGAGTCCTCCGCCGCCCTGGCGCTGGAGGTCCTGGACGAGGCC
>CAYFPX010000007.1:81251-91180 GCA_964344945.1 uncultured Enterobacterales bacterium | reverse complement strand
GTACCTCGCCGCTCATCATGCCCACGAAGCGGTGCACCAGAGCCAGACCCAGGCCGGTGCCGCCGTAGTCGCGCCGGGTCTCGCTGGATCCCTGCTCGAAGGCCTTGAACACGCGGCTGGTCTGCTCGGTGGTCATGCCGATGCCGGTGTCGGTCACGTGGAAGAGGATCTGGGGGCCCAGCGGCCCGTCGCAGGCCGCCCGCTCCACCCGCAGGGTGATGCGGCCGTCCTTGGTGAACTTGCAGGCGTTCGAGAGCAGGTTCTCCAGCACCTGGCGCAGCCGCATCGGGTCGGCGAACACCCGCCCGACCCCGGGGATGACGTCCAGGGCGAGGCCGTTCCGCCGCTCGGCGGCCACGGGCCGGTGCTGGGTGATGAGCTCTTCCACCAGGGGCTGGACCTCCACCGGCTCCAGGAGCACCGACATGCGGCCCGCCTCGATCTTGGAGAGGTCGAGGGTCCGGTCCACCAGCGCGTGCAGCCGGTCGGCCGCCGTCACCATGTCCGCCATGTCCTGGGTGAGGTCGTCGATGCCGCGCTGCTCCACCTGCTCCAGCACGAAGGCGCTCAGGGCGGTGATCACGGCCAGGGGATTGCGCAGCTCGTGGACCTGCTTGGCGAAGAACGCGAGGCCGGCGCCCCCGGCGCTGTGGTGGCTCGCCGCCACCTGCTGGCGCAGGCTTGCCCGCTCCTGCCTCAGGTTCCGGAGCTCCTCGGACTGGGTCGCCAGCGCCGTGGCGTCGTGCAGAGCGACGACGCGCAGGCCGCTGGGAGCGGCCCCGGGCAGGCTGTGGGCCACGATCGGCACGCAGCGGCCGCTGGGTCGGCGAGCCTCTCCGCGCCACTCCAGGCAGACGATCTCGCCGGTCAGCGCGGCCAGTGGCCTGGGCGTCGACCTCCCGGAGAAGTAGTCGCACAGCACCACGTCGGCGGGCTGGCCGGTCAGCTGGGACACGTCCCAGCCCAGCAGCCGCTGCACCGCGGGGGTCGCCGTGACGATGTCTCCGCTGGGGTCCAGGACCAGGATCGGCTCGGTGGTGTAGCTGAGCACGTGGCCCGCCAGGTCGAAGACCGGCTTGCGGGCCTTGGCCACGGCGTCGCCGAGGGCCTCGCGCTCTCGGCCGAAGACCCAGCCGAACACCGCCAGGGCCGGGGCCGCCAGGTCGAGGACCCAGTGCAGCGGGTTCGTGCGATGCAGGGTCGCCAGAGCCTCCAGGCCCGGGGCCAGCCCGTGGACGAACATGTCCGCCGTCCACCCGGCCAGGGCCAGGCCCGCGCCGCACAGTGCGCCGAGCAGGGCGTAGGTGTGCGCCTCGGACGGCATCCCGGGGGCGTCTGGGGTCTGGGGAGGGCGCACGGGGAACATCGGTACCCCTTCGATCGACCCGTTCGGCCTCTGGCTTGACCGGTCCGCTGGGGATTCCCCCGGTTGGTAGGCTTGGCCTCCGTGGGCAACCCCTTCCCAGGCCCGCAGCCCTACCGGAGCCAGGACAGCGCGCTGTTCTTCGGCCGGCGCGTGCTCGTGGAGGACCTGGGCGACGCCGTGCTCTCCCGTCGGGTGCTGACGGTCTATGGCCCGTCCGGCGCCGGCAAGTCCTCGCTGCTCCAGGCCGGGGTGGTGCCCTTCCTGGACGACGAGTGGGACCTGCGCTGCGTGGTGGTCGACAGCTGGCCAGAGGACCGGGTGGGGGGCGCCGGGCCCGAGGCCCGCATCGCCGAGGTCCTGGCCGAAGAGCTCTCCCTGGGCGAACAGCCGGACCTGGAGAGCGCTCTGGCCCGGGCCTTCCGCCGGTCGGACCGGCCCATCCTCATCGTGCTCGACCAGCTGGAGCAGCTCCTGGAGAACCACGAGCGCGAGGTGCTCGACGCCTTCGTCCAGGTGCTCGACGACCTGGAGCACCGTCGGGAGCTTTCGCTGCACGTGGTGCTGTCTCTGCGCGAGGACTACCTGGGCCGCTGGAACGGCCTGCTCGACGACCTCCCGAGGCTCACCCGCCACGGCTTCCGGGTGCCGCGGCTCACGGTCCCGGAGATCACCCGGGCGGCGGTGAAGACCGCGGCCAGCGCGGAGGACCCCCAGCTCTGGGACGGCAACGTGCTCGAGCCCCTGGTCGAGGGCATGGCGCTGCCGGGCCAGTGGAAGGCCGACGCCCGGGAGGTGGAGAGCGCCTTCGTGCAGATCGTCTGCCGGGTGCTCTACGACCGGGGGGATGCGCTGGCCGGGCTGGTCGAGGCCCGAGAGCGGGAGATGGAGGCGGCGGCGCGTCGCCTGCGCCTGCGGCTGCGGGACAAGGACGACGACGACCACGACGACGAGTCCGCGGAGCAGCGGGCGAGCCGGCGTCTCGCGACGGGCATCCTCGAGGGCTACCTGAACAAGGTGCTCGGCCGGCTGGGCCCCGACGAGATGCCCACGAGGCACCTGCTCGAGCACGACATGATCACCCTGAGCGGCGCCCGCAAGGTGGTGGTGCTCGACGCCCTCGAGGAGGCCTGGACCGAGTCCCGGCCCCTCAAGCCGGTGCTGGAGTCCCTGACCCGCGCTCGGATCCTGCGGAGCAACGTGCACGGGGACCAGGTCACCTACGAGCTGGGCCACGACTGGCTGGCGGTGCCACTGCGGGACACGGCGTTGCAGAAGCGGGAGGTGGCGGCGGCGCGGCGGGCCCGGCTCAGGAGGCTCGGGGCCGTGCTCTTGATCGTGGCGGCCCTGGCCTTCGCCGGCTGGGCCAACGAGCGGGCCGCGGAGGCGGTGGCGCTCCAGGAGAGGGCCGAGCGGCTCCAGCAGGAAGCCGAGGTCGCGGCGGGCGACGCCACCCGGGCCAAGGATCTGGCCGTGCACGCGGCCGAGGCCGCCGAGGTGGCACAGGCGCAGGCGGAGGAGCAGCGCGAAGAGGCCATTCACGCCCGGGAGCAGGCCCTCGAGGCGGAGGATCGCGCCATGAAGGCAGCCAGGGCCGCGGCGGAGGCCGAGGCGGATGCCTACGCAGCGAGGGCGGCCGCGCTGGGCGCGCAAGAGACCGCGGAGGAGAGCGCCGGCAAGGCCTGGGACGTCCTTCGCATGCTCGCCGTCCAGAAGCTCCAGGACGACCCGACCCGGGCCGGCCCCTTCATGGCCCAGGTGAAGAAGGGCATGCGCTTCCCCCAGTGGAGCGCCCAGGCCTTCGCGCTGCTCCAGTCGGCCCGGAGCCGGACCCCGGTCCAGACGGGCGTCCGGGAGCCCCTGGAGCTCGCCGTGTTGCCGGCCGGCCGACAGGTCCTCGCCAGCACTTCGTCGGGGGAGCTGAGGGGGCTGGTGCCCGAAGCGGACGGCGGGACCTGGCACGAGCTGGAGGCGGGCATCCGGGATCTCGCGGTGTCCGACGACGGCACCCTGGCCGCCCTGGCCGGCGACGACGGCTCGGTCGTGCTGCTGGACCTGACTGGGACCGATCCACCCCAGACCTTCACCCACTTCCCCAGCCGGGTCTGGAGCCTGGCCTTCGCGCCCGGGGGCCACCGGCTCGCCGCCGGCGCCGAGCGAGGCGGCACCGCGCTGTGGACACCCGGTGACAGCTGGCAGTGGCGACCGGAGCACAGCGCCGCCGTGCTCGACGTGGTGTGGTCCCGCGGCGGCCAGCGGGTCGTGTCCGCCTCGGCCGACGGGGCCCTGCAGTCCTGGGAGCCAGACGGCCTCAGCGGCACCGAGGCGCTGGTCATGGGGGGTGGACTCTACGACCTGGCTGTGGGCGGCGGTGCCATCTGGATCGCGGGGGCCCAGGGAGAGCTGGGCAGGGTCGCCGCGGACTTCGCCGGGATCGAGAGCCACCACCTCACGGGCAGCCGCCTGGTGAGCCTGGCCTGGGCGGGTGGCGTGCTCGCAGCCGCCGATCTGGAGGGCGTGGTCTCCCTGGTCCGTCCCACGAGATCCGGGAAGCTCGAGGTGCTGGTCCAGACCCCCACCGGCGGGAGGCTCGGGGACCTGGTCCCGTCGCCGGACGGCAAGGCGATCGCTGCGGGCGGCGCCGACGGGGTGGTGTGGCTCTGGCGGCTCTCCGGCAAGCGGGTCCTCGAGGTGCAGAGGCTGCGTGGCCACCCGGCCCCCGTCAGGGCTCTGGCCTTCGACACCGCTGGGGCGAGCACGGTCCTGCACAGCGTCGACGATGCGGGCTCCTGGCGCACCTGGCCCGTGCAGGGGCGTAGCCTCGGCCGGGTCCTGCGGGACGGGAAGGGGGCCGTCCTGGACGGACGCCGGGTCACCGGACTGGGCTGGTCCGAGGACGGCGAGGCACTCTTCGTCAGCCTGGAGGGCGGCGAGAGCCTGGCCTACGCGCTGGACGGCGTGCTCCAGGGCCCCGGGCCCACCACGAGCGGTGGGGAGGGCCTGCCCATGCGCAGCGAGCGGCTGTCCCTGGCCAACGAGACCGTCCACTCCGGCGTGGCGATCGAGGTGGTGGACCGCAACTACGCCGTCCCCCCGCCCGACTCTGGCGGCACCCGCCAGGCCCCGTACCTCCTGCCCGGTCACGTGGACCAGGTGCACACGGTCAGCGTGCACCCCGGCTACTCGCACCTCGTCTCGGCCTCTGAGGACAGGACGGTGCGCCTGTGGCCACTCCACACGCCCGGGGACCTCCTGGGGGCGGTCCAGTCGCTGGGGGGCTGCATCGAGGCCCGCGACCGGCGCCGGCACCTGCTCGAAGACGGGGACACCGCGAAGGACCTCGGCTGCGGCGGAGGTAACCTCTGACCGTGGCCTTCTGGCTCGCCATCACTGTCGGCGCGGCGGTCGCGGACCCGGGCTGCGAGGCCTGGGACGAACGGGAGCGCCCCACGGTGAGCCATCTGGCCGAGGAGGCCTCCCGGGCCGTGGGGGACCTGACGGCTGGGGACGACAAGGGCTTCCAGGTCGGCGCGGCCATCGTGGAGGCGGGGCTGGTCTGTGCCGAGGCTCGCCTGCGCCCCTACGACGCCGTGGAGCTCCACCTGCTCTACGGAGTGCGGGCTCACGAGCTCGGCAAGAGCGAGCGGGCGGCCGGCCACTTCCGCGGCGCCGCCGAGTCCGACCCCATGCCGCTGACAGTGGCGCGGTCCTTCGTGCTCGACCCGCAGCTCTCGGAGGCCTGGAGAGCGGCGGCCCTGGGTGGAGGCGAGGCCTGGGTGGCCCTGCCGGAGAGCAGCGGCGGCCAGGTCTACGTCGACGGCATGCCGGCCGACTCCTACCCAAGCGACCGGCCCTGGTTCTTCCAGTACAAGGCGCGCAGCGGGGAGCTGCTACCGCCGACGCTCATGGAGGCCGGCGATGCGCCCCCGGCCTATCCGCGCCTGCGAGTCCGGCTGGCGCGGATCACGGGCCTCAGCGCGGGCGGGGCCGTCGTGTCCTACGCCGTGGCCGGGGTCTTCCACGGGCTGATCACCGCCCAGTGGCGCAAGGCCTACAGCGATCCGACCTATGAAGCGCCGGACAGCACGTGGCAGATGCGGGCGAACCAGGCGAGCGTGCTCTCGGGCGTCGCGCTCACCTCGGTCGCGGTGACCAGCGGGATCCGGCTGCTGCGAACCCTCCGCTGACCCCTGCGGGCCGCCGGATTCACTCCGGCAGCCGGCAGGTCTCCCCCTCCTGGTCGCAGGCCACGAACCAGCTCCAGGGCAGCAGGTAGGTCGATCCGTCGGAGGTGTGGCCGTTGCTCTCCGGGGCGGCGCCGACCACCACGAACGGGTCGTCACCCCAGCCGAGCAGCCCGGTCATGGTCCAGCCGAAGCCGGAGGTGTCCGCGGCGCCGTAGAAGGTCGCGCTGGGCGGGGTGGGCGCGATCGGCGTGGACGGGTCGTCCGGCACGATGGTGGTGAGCTCGCCGATGCCCGGGTGCCCGCGCACCAGGTGCAACAGGCCGTTGTTGCCCCGTGGCGCCCCCAGCCCGCCGTTGGCGTTCGGGGCGCCGGCGACCAGATCGGCGTAGTCGTCGTCGCCGGTGCCGATGCCCGCCAGGCTCGTGCCGAGCTGCTCTTCGGGCTCCGAGCCTTCGACCCTCGGAAACTCGTCGAGGGGGTAGCCGTCGTCGTCGGGTGTGGTCTCCAGCAGGTCCCGGAGCTGGTCGCCCATGACCAGGTAGACCACGCCGGCCTGGAAGAAGCCATCGGCGTTGTAGGCGCTGGGGGCCGCGACGGCGAAGTCGTCGTACCCGTCGCCGTCCATGTCACCGACCCCGCTGACGAGGGACCCTGCGCCGGCCTTCAGCCCGGTGCCGTACAGGGTGCGACCGCGGTCGTCGAGGGGGGCGTCGGCGGGGGTGTCGGGCACGCCGGGGTCGACACCCTCGCTGTCCCAGCCCCAGACCAGGTGGACAGCACCCATCTGCTCGTCGCCGTAGAGGTTGGCCCCGATGGCCATGTCCGGGGCGCCGTCGCCGTTCATGTCGCCGACGAAGGCCACGCCCTGGCCGGCGTGTTCGTTGGTGTCCGTGCCGAAGAAGGGCACCAGGTCCCCGGCGAGTCCGAGCCGCCCCGTGTCGGCCGCGCAGCCCAGGTCGCAGGCGCACGCAGCTGTGCTGTTGTCGGTGCTGCAGCTGCAGGTCGCGGCGGTGGCGCGGGTGTCGCCAGGGGCGTAGTCCGGCCCGCCCAGCAGCACGTAGGCGGCGCCGCGGTTGGTGGTGCAGGCGGTCTCGTGATCCCCGAGGGGGGCGCCGAGGATGACGTCGCTGAAGCCGTCGCCGTTCACGTCGGTGCCGCCGTCGAGGCTGTCTCCGAGCTCGGCGGCGACCGACGGTCCCAAGATGGTGACGGCGCCGTCTGCGAGGAAGCCGCCATCGGTGTGGTCGGTGCCCAGGAGCACGTAGGCTCGACCCGTGGTGGCCCCGGCGTCGTCGTGGCCGTTGTAGGCGCCGACCACCAGATCCGGGAGGCCGTCGCCGTCGAAGTCGCCACCAGGCGCCAGGGTGCTTCCGGCGTACTCGCTGTTGTTCTCGCCGAACAGGGTCAGCTCCGGGACCGGCGGGAGGGCCTCGGAGAACAGGGTCACCGCGCCGGGGTTGGTGAGAGCGGGGATGTCGTCGCTCGGGTCTGAGGGCTCGCCTTCGTCGGCCAGGCGGTCGATCAGGCGTCCGCCGACCGCGAGCCAGGCGTCGGGCGAGGAGACACCGCTGTCCGTCGGCAGCTGCACGATGGCGACCCCGTGTCCGAAGCGGTCGGACTCGTCGAGGCCCACCATGTGGACGGCGCCGTCGGCGAGAGACTGGAGGCCGAGGTCATAGCCACACCAGGTGTCGCCCTCGTCTCCCGAGCAGTTGTTGTCCAGGCTGTCCAGGCAGATCTCGGGCGCCGCGGGGTGGACCTCTTCGGCGCCTCGCAGCTCCGGCTCGTCCACGCAGTCACCCGGCTCGCCCACGAAGCCCGGGGGGGCCACGCAGGACTGCTCCACCACGTCGTCCTTGCCGAAGCCGTCGCCGTCGGCGTCCTCGTACCACGTGAGCTGGCCGACCTCGGAGGGATCGGCGTCGTTGCAGTCCGTGGGGTCCTCGGACCACTGCTCGCACCGGTCTGTCCCCGGGCGGTTCCCGCACGCCGTGCAGCCCTCGCTCTCCTCGCCGGCAAAGCCGGTGCCGTCGCCGTCGCCGTCGCAGTAGCAGGTGATCAGGAATTGGACGTTGCCGACGTCGTCCTCGTCGGCCAGGCCGTTGCAGTCGTTGTCGATGCCCGAGTCGCAGATCTCGTCCGCGCCAGGGTTGATCTCGGGGAGCTCGTCGTTGCAGTCGCGGGGCTTGCCGTCCTTGGAGAAGTACGGGTAGCCATCGCCGTCCCAGTCCAGGCACCACGCGGTGACGAAGAACCCGCAGTGGGAGTCGCAGCCGCCCAGGAGCGCCAGGAGGAGCGGGATCACGTCGAGCCCGCCAGCAGCGCTGCCGCCAGATCCGCCTGGGAGTGCACCCCCACCTGTCCCGACCGGCCCGCCGGTCCGCTCTCGGCGTTCCAGTACGCCCGCTCGCTCTCGTTGGCCCGGCCTGCCACGAACGCCAGGCTACCGCGTCGCAGGGGCTGGTCACCCACCAGTCCCTGGAGCAGCTGGCGATCGGACCAGCGCACCGGCGACAGGCCCAGCACGACCATCGGGTGGTGCCGCACGAAGGCCAGGAGCGACCGCGGCAGGTTGCCCACCTCGACCAGGTTGCGCAGGCGGTCGTCGTCCGTGAGCACCGGCTGGCCCCGCAGGCGGTGGTTCGAGGCCTGGTAGCCGCCGTAGAGCCGCAGCACGACGCGGTCCCGGTTGAGGTCGATGCCGCGCAGGCCGTCCGGGTCCGGCCGGAAGCGGTCGCCGCCGGCCTCGCGCCGGAAGACCTGCAGGGTCTCCTCCAGGGCCGGGTCCTGGGGCTGGAGCACCACGATGTCCTCGTCGGGCTGGACCCGGGCCAGGGTCTCCTCGACCACGGGCACCCAGACCTGGGTGACGACCAGTCCGGGGCCGAGCACGCGACAGAGCCCCTCGAGCAGCCCGGGCTCCAGGCCTTCGTCGTCGACCAGGGGGTCCAGGACGTCCTGGACCAGGTCCTGGAGTCGGGTGCGTCGGGTGATCAGCTCGAAGCGCTGCAGCAACTGGGGCAGGGGCTCGAAGCGCCCGGCTTCGTCCAGATCGAGCTGGCCCAGGAGCTTCTCCCGCAGGTCCGGGCCGCCCCAGTGGTGATCCTGGGGGCCGACCCGCTCCCCGATGAACACCGTGCAGGGGTCTTCGAGGGTGGTGCGGAGCTCGTCCAGGAGCTGCTGCTGCTCGTGGGTCAGGGCCGCGCCCTCGCTGGTGGTCCGCGGTCGCGCCCGCAGCTTGCGCCGCTTGAAGTTGAACAGCACCGGGTCGTGGCTGCGCAGGAAGAGCACCGGACACAGGGCCTCGGCGGTGCCGGCCGCTGCCAGGCGGGCCTGGCTCAGGGCGGCGGCGACGTCGCCGCTGGCGGTGGTGGTCAGCGAGGCGTAGAACTGGAGGGCCACCCGGCGAGCGATGGCGGCGTCGGCGGTCCACAGGTGTGCGACGACCGCGTCGGCCGCCTGGCGGGAGAGCAGCTCCGCCGCGTTGGTGTAGGCGCCCTGCTCGGCGCCGGAGCAGCTCTCCAGGTAGACCAGGCGCAGCTCGTCGGCGACCCGGCCCCGCAGGGCGGCGGCCAGGGCCTCGGTGTCGGTCCAGTCGCGGCCGGCGTCGTCGAGCAGCAGCTGGGGCTTGCCGCCCGCGAGGCGGCCGTGGGCGATGACGTGCAGGACGTGGGGCCAGGGGTCGCGGTTCAGCCGCTGGAGCAGGTTCTGCCAGCGGGCCTGCTCGCCGACGGCCGGCGGCAGCCACTCCACCCGTCCGGCGTCGATCTCCTCGCCGAGCTCCTGCTCCAGGCCCTGGACCGCGTGGGCGAATTCGCTGGGGGCGACGGCGAGCACCCGCACGGCGCCGCGGATCTCCCGGGCGTCGGTCTCGGCGGTGGTGTGCACGCCGCGGACCAGGCGCACCTGGCTGTTCAGCGCCAGGGCCGGGTCGGCGTCGGTGGGGCCCTTCATGGCCTCCCAGGGCACGGCCTTGAGCGCCGGGTCGGCGATCAGCAGGCGCACCAGCACCTCGCCCTTGGCCTGGCCCAGCAGCTGGCTGAAGACCTGGCCGGTCTCCCCGTGCAGCACGCCCTGGCACAGGCCCCGGGTCCACTGCTCCAGCTGGGCGGGCAGGCCCTGGCGCTGGCTGGCGAGCTGGCGCACCGAGCCGCCGAATTGCTGGAGCTGGGGGCCGGTCACGCCGACGGCGTGGGGTGCCGTGGACTGGCCCCGAGCGCTCCCGGAGACGTGCACCTGCAGGCAGCCGTCGGCGCCGGTGGTGAGCTCGCGGTACCAGATCACGTCGCGGAACGTCAGGTCGACGGTCATCGGCGCGTCGGCGGCGGCCTCGGTGTCGCGGCAGGCGAACCGCACGTCGTGGCGACGGGCGATCTCGC
>CAYFPX010000007.1:30920-81241 GCA_964344945.1 uncultured Enterobacterales bacterium | reverse complement strand
GAGCTCGAGCTGGAGCCAGGGGATCACGGGGTCTCCGCGGTTCCGAGGCGCAGGACGTGGCGGACCACGGCCCCGGTGTCGGGATCGTACTCGGCGGTCCAGGTGACGGCCTCGCCGGCGTCGATGCGGCGAGCCAGGGCCGCGGCCACCGGGTCGGGCAGGGCGTCGAAGGCGAGGGTGTCCGGGGGGGACTCCGCGGCGGGCGGTGCGCCCAGGTCTGGCGGGGCACCGAGGGAGGGGGGGCCGCCGAGGGCCGGGGGAGCGCCGAGGGCCGGGGGACCGCCGAGGGCTGGGGGACCGCCGAGGGCTGGAGGACGGCCGAGGTCTGGGGGACCGCCGAGGTCCGGGGGACCGCCGAGGTCTGGGGGACCGCCGAGGTCTGGGGCGGCCCCGAGGACCGGCGGCCCGCCGAGGCTCGGCGCCGCTCCGGGCTCCGGAGGTGCTCCCAGGCTCGGCGCAGGCGCCTCGGCCGGTGCCTGCAGCAGCCGCACCGCCGGGTCGCCGAGCAGCACCCAGCCGCCCAGGTCCTGGCGGGCCAGCCACAGGTTCGCCCGCCGCACGGCGTCCACCCGGGGCTCACGGCCCCTGGCCTCGGCCCGGGCCTCCAGGTCGTAGTCAGTGGTCAGCTCCAGGTTCAGGCGGGTGAAGGCCCGGTGCAGGGCGCCGAGGGCCACGCCTGCCCGGGAGCCGCTGGCGGCGGCTCGCAGGGTCTCTTCGAAGCGGGCGACGTGGGACTCGCCGGCGGCCCCCTGGAAGCTGGTCGACCAGGCGAGGTCCAGGTGGCCCAGCACCGCCAGGGGGCCCTGGGGGTTGGCCAGGGCGGCCTTGGGGAGCGCGGCCACGAAGCCGCGACCGGGCTCCGGCAGGGCGCCGAGCACCGACTGGAGTCGTCCGCGCCAGGCGCCTTCGGCCTGGAGGCGGCGGAGCCAGGGCGCATACGCGCTCTCGTCCGGCGTGCCGGCGCCGTAGCAGGCCATCAGGAACCACAGGCCCCCGGGGATGAAGGGCCGGCCCGCGACGTCGTCGCCGGTGAGCACGCCTTCGCGGCCGAAGGACAGGCCGCCCTGGAGCTGCCGCTGGTCCTCGGGGCTGGCCCAGCCCCGCCGGGGCGGGCCCCGGCCGTGGCTCAGGCTGAAGAGCACGTCGCCGGCGGCGTCGGCGGCCAGGCCGAGCAGCTCGTCGGGGTGGGGGTCGTCCAGGTCTCCGAAGGCCAGGATCTCGCCCGCGCCCAGGCGCCCGTCGGCCTGGCCGCGGCTCACCAGCGGGGAGATCAGCGCCTCGTGGCCGACCCGGGTGGCCGCGGTCCGGTCGTGCACGGTGTGGAACAGGGCCCTCGGCGCGCGGTCGGCCGGGCCGGTCTCCGCCGCCACGACCTTGGCGGCGTAGGCCGCGGCCTCCTCCGGGCGGTCGCTGGCCAGGCGGCCCACCCAGGCCTGGCCGGCCAGGGTGGTCTGCAGGGCCAGTGGCACCGCGTCCAGGTCCCCCGCCAGCAGCAGGTACCAGGGGACCTCGGCGGTGGGCACGCCATCCGGGGCCCAGGTGGTGCGCAGCCACTGCAGGGCGTCCAGCCCGTCCATCGCCGCCGGCACCCGGTAGATGCGCGCCCGCGCTCCCTGCTCGGCCTCCCTGTGCGCGATCAGGGGCGCCAGCGCTTCGAGCACAGGCTCCCCCGCGGGGCCCTCGGGTACCACCACGCCCCAGCGCTGGCGAGCCAGGTCGTCGGGAGCGGCGTCGTGGGCGCCCAGGGAGCCGGTGTCCTCGGTGCGATCCTGGGGCCGCGGCGCTTGCTGGGCCGCTTCGGCAGGCAAGCCCTCGGCGAGCGCGGGCTGCCCGTCGTCGTGGTCGGCCAGCAGGAGCTGGAGGTCGCTGGGCTCGGTCAGGATCGAGGTGGGGAGCGGATCCCCACCATGCTACCCCGCTCCCGGATAGTCTGGGCCCATGGAAGCCGCCCAGCCGCTGTCCCTCGCCACTGCGCCCGCCGCCGACAAGCTGCGGGCGCAGATGAAGAACCCGCTGCTGCTCCCGCTGTTCATGCTGGCGAAGCTGCCGATGGGCGTGGCCGCGGGCCTGCGCGTCCGCGCGATCGACGCCGACACCTGCCAGGTCACGGTCCCGCACCGCTGGCGGAACAAGAACCCCTTCGGCTCGATGTACTTCGCCGTCCAGGCCATGGCCGCGGAGATGAGCACGGGCGCCCCCGCCCTGGTGGCCTGCCGGGCAGCCGAGCCCATGGTGCGCTCCCTCATCACCGGCATGACTTCGGAGTTCGTCGCCCAGGGCACGGACACGGTCACCTTCACCTGCGACCAGGTGGCGCGACTGACCGCCGCGGTGGAAGAAGCACACCGCACCGGAGAGGCCGTGAAGATCGAGGTCCCCGTGGTCGGCACCATGCCCGACGGCACGGTGGTCTCCCGGTTCACCTTCACCTGGTCCTTCAAGCGCTCCCGCAAGCGCTGATCTGGCTCCTGGCCTGCGCCGGGACCCCCGAGCCCCCGCCGGAGCCGGCCGCGATGCCCGTGAGCGCAGCCTGGGCGCTGATCGCCCGTCACCCGGACCGCCCCGTGGTGGTGGCCCACCGCGGCGCGAGCGGGGAGGCGCCCGAGAACACCCTCGCGGCGTACCGGCTGGCCCTGACCCAGGGCGCTCGGGCCGCCGAGACCGATGTCTTCCTCACCGCCGACGGCCACGTGGTCGCCCTGCACGACCGGACCCTGGATCGCACGACCGACGGCTCGGGGCCGGTGGCCGAGCAGGATCTGTCCCAGGTGCAGGCCCTCGACGCCGGGACCTGGTTCGACCCCGCCTTCGCGGGGGAGCCGGTGCCCACCCTGGCCGCTCTGCTCGACCTGACCCGCGACGCCGCGACCCTGTGCGTTGAGATCAAGGCGGGGGACGGCATCGTGCCCGCCATCGCGGCGCTCGTGGACGAGCGGGCCATGCGGGGGCAGGTGGTGATCTTCAGCTTCGACGCCGACGCGGTGGGCGAAGCCGGCGTGGTCCTGCCGGAGGTGCCGAGCCTCCTGCTGGCCACCCGCCGCGGGGACCCGAAGGCCTACGACCCGGGCGTGGTCGACCAGGCCCTGCTGCTGTCCGCCGACGCCCTGGGCTTCAACCACCGGAGCCTGACCCCCGAGCTGGTCGACCAGGCCCACGGGGCCGGCCTGCCGGTGTTCGTCTACACGGTGAACGCGCGCGAGGACCTGGACCGGGTGGTGTCGCTCGGGGTGGACGGGGTGATCACGGACTGGCCCGCGCGGGTCGAAGGCTGGATCGCCCCCTGACCACAGCCGGTATGCTGGTCGCGGGTGGTGGGACCAAGGAGCGACCCGAGTGACGCGAGCTGCGCTTCCCCTGGCCTCCGTGGGGCTGGCCTTGGGCATCCTGGGCTGCACCGGTGACACCACCACCACCGACACCGGCGGCGTGCCGGTCAACCCGCACCCGGCCGACGACCCCCTCTGGGACCTCACCGCGCCGCCGACCTGGCGGGTCGAGCTCCCGGTCGACGACTGGGAGACCGCGCTGTGGGACCTGGCGCCGGTCGACGAGTGCGATGCCCGCCTGTACCTCGAGGGCGAGGTCACCTTCGTGAACCCCGTGGACGGCACCGCGGAGCTCATCGCCCAGGTGGGCGTGCGCTGGCGGGGGCAGTCCGCCATGGACATCGACGACCCGACCTATGAGCGCGTCGGGCTCAAGCTCTCGATGAACGAATACAGCTCAGGCCGGGAGTACCTGGACCTCCGCAAATTCAACCTGATGGGCACCGAGGGCGACTACAGCCTGATGCGGGAGCAGCTGGCCCTGCGCATCGCCCGGGACATCGGCATCGAGGCCCCCCGCAGCAGCTACGCCCACCTGGTCGTGAACGGCACCTACATGGGGTACTACCCGATGACCGAGGAGGCCGACGACGAGCCCTATGTGAAGAACCACTTCGAGGACCCGACTGGGTCGCTGTTCAAGATCGAGGGCTACTGCGGCGGGCGCGGGGACTTCGCCGACGAAGGCGACAGCCCCGACGACTACATCGAGATCTACGACCCCAAGGGCGAGACCCTGGACTCGGCCATCGAGGCCGACCTGATGCCGCTGATCGAGTGCGTCAACGCAGCCGACGACGCGGTCTTCGAGGCCTGCATCCCCGACCTGGTCGACGTCGACAACATCCTGCGGGTCGTGGCCCTGGACGTGGTGCTGCCCGACATCGACGGCTTCATCGGCGCCGGGCAGAACTTCATGCTCTACAAGGAGGCCGACACCGGTCTGTTCATCGTCTGGCCCTGGGACAAGGACCTGTCGCTGGACGACAACAACATGGCGGACAGCTGGGACCTGGCCGGCGTGCACCCCACCTGGCGCGAGGACTTCCGGAACCTGCTCGGCGACCGGCTCGTGCACCTCTACCGCCAGGAGTACTGCGACGTCGTGGCCGAGGTCGCCGACCGCTACGACCCGGCCACCTTCCTCGTGGAGCTCGAGGAGCACCGGGCGGTGATGTCCGACTGGATCGACGCCGACCCGTGGATGGACCACGAGCGCTGGGGCTGGCTGACCGACGACATCGTCGAGGTGGTGGAGGCCCGGCACCCGGACATCGTGGGTCGCGCGGCCGCTTGTGCGTTCTAGGCTTCCGAGCGCAAGGCCGCTCCGGCCGCGAGCGTAGCGAGACGCAGTTGGGCCCCGGTCGGCCCTCCAAGGGCTGCGCCCTATGGGCAGTAGCGACCGTTCCCCGGGAACAGATCACACCCCCCCACCCGCTGGGCCCGGTAGCTGGCGTCGTCCCGGTCCAGGAAGTCCAGCCGCCAGATGTCCTCGCCGCTCGGCACGGCGATCTCCGCCAGGGCGCCGAAGTGGCTCTCGTTGCCGCCCTTGCACCAGGCGTGGCCCATGTCGATGAGCACGTCGCCGGTGGAGAGCTCGTCGGCGTCGCCCCAGACCGGCTCCTCCCAGCCCGCCTCGGCGAACTCGAAGGTGAGCTCGGCGGTCCAGGCGGTGGTGTCCAGGGTGTAGAGCAGGGCCCGGCTGTTGTCGGTGTCCCAGCCATTGTCGTAGACCCACAGCCGGTCGTCGTACACGTCGATCCCGTGCATGCCGCTGAACCAGCCCTCGTCTCCGGCGGCCGAGCCGTCCGGGTTCAACAGGGTGAAGTCCCCGCGCTTGCCCAGCACCCAGTCCGTCTCGCCGGTGGCCTCGTTGATCTTGAGCACCACGTTGGCGTGCAGGAGCGACGTCGCCACCCCGGGGCCCAGGCTGTCGGTCATCGAGGCCAGGGAATTCGAGTGGTACGGGTCGTTGTCGTTCGACTGGGACTTCGGCATGGTGCCGTCCTGGTGGTCCTGCCGGTTGTCCCACTCCCAGGTGACCGTGTCCGTGGCGATGTCCACCCGCACGAAGCCGAAGTACTCGATGTCCGGGTCGCCCTCGACCTCCACCAGGCCCAGGTAGCTGCCGTCCTCCCACTCGATGTCGTGGTGGTAGATGTGGTCGTCGAGCCCGTCGTAGCCGGCTTCGTAGACCGGGTCGCCGGCCAGGTCGATGATCAGCGGGTCGCCGTCCTTGTCCTCGCCGCCGGCCACCAGGATGGTCTGGTCCGGCAGCAGCTCGGCCTCGATGTCGGCGCTGGACGAGCTCTTGAGGGTCGGGTGCTCCCAGTACCAGCGGATCTGCCCCTCGGGATCCACGACCACGAGCCGGTTCGTGTAGTCCTCGGTGCAGTCCCGGCTGTGGGTGAACAGGGTGTAGACCCCGTCCAGGCCTGCGCTGCCCAGCAGGGGCTGGATCGCGACGTCGGGCAGGTCCGCGGGCAGCGATCCCGTGGTCAGCGTGAAGGCCTCGGCCCCGCCGCCGCAGGTCGCGCGGGCCTCGCAGCGGTAGGTGGCGTCGGGCAACAGGCCGTGCAGCTCCAGGGTGTGGCTGGTGGCGCAGGTGGCGCTCGACAGGGTGTGGACCTCGCTGGGCGGGGTGTCCGGGGCGGCCTGCCAGCCCACGAAGCGCGCGTCGAAGGACAGGTCGTTGCTGTACTTGTCCGCCTGGTGGACTTCGGCCGCCAGCACGTTGGTGCCCGCCAGGAGGCCGCCGGACAGCTCGCTGTGGTTCCACTCGTCCTCCTCGCTGCCGGACAGCTTGTCGACGGCGCCGGTCTCCGGGGTCAGCGCTTCGTCGGGCAGGTTGTCGCGGACCACTGCGGTCCCGTTGAGGTACAGGGCCACGCCGTCATCCTTGAGCCAGGACAGGGTGAGCTCGGCGTAGCGGGCCGGGTCGTCGACCTCGAACTCGACCCGGAACCAGGCGGTGAGTACGTCGCCGTCGGTGCTGGCGGTGGGGTCGAGCTCGGTGTTGGCCTCGTCGCCGTAGCCCAGGGGGGCCCGGCCGGTGGACCAGCTCCCGCCGTCGAAGCCCAGGTCGGTCCAGCCATCGGCCGCCGGGCTGCCGTCGTCCAGGTACTGCCAGACCGCGTGGGCGGTCACGAACTGGTGCCACACCCCCGGCGCTTCGGTGAGGGTGCAGGTCACGTTCATCCCGGACTCGCCGTCCAGCGCCACGGTGATGCCCTGGGACAGCGCGTTGACCGGGAGGGACGAGGCGCTGGCGCTGGTGATGCTGCCGCAGGCGCACTCCGAGGTGCCCGAGTCCGGGGGAGGCGTGCTCGAGTCGGTCGCGGTGGTCGTGTCACCGGTGCAGGCAGCGAGGGAAGCGAGGGCCGACAGGGTCAGCCAACGGGGCACATTCATGGGGGAGGGGCTCCTCGGCGTCCGGCACAGCCTGACCGGCGCTTGCGCGGACTGCAAGAGAGGGACGTGCTCACCGCGCGGGACGGGCACCGACCGCGCGACAGGCGTCGCGCGCGACACCCCCGCCGGGCACGGTGAGGTGAGCCACACGGTCCCCGGCTCCCAGCCAGCCCGCCACCGCTTCCGCCAGGGGGGCCTCACCCGGATCGACCTGCTCGCTCTCACAGGGAGCGCCGGGGGTGGGGGAGACCAGGGTGGCGCCCTGGTCCAGGTGGAAGCGCAGGCGGGCGGCGCAGGCGCCGGGGCCCAGGTCCTGGCAGCAGCCGGCGTGGAAGACCGTCGCCCGCAGGTCGGGGCGGTGGGCCTGGAGAGGCCAGAGCAGGTCGTTCTGGCGACCGTCCCGCAGGCGCAGGGCGATGACCTCGTGGCCCTCGGGCAGCTCGGCGGCCAGCTCCTCGGCGAGGGCGCGCAGCGCCAGGCCGCCGCAGACGGAGGCGTCGCGGAACTCGGCGTCTGCGGCCACCGGTGGCCAGGCGACCCGTGGAGGCGGGGACAGGCCCTCTTCGGCAGCGCGGAAGGCGCCGACCTGGGTGAGGAGGGCCGCGGTCGGCCAGAGCAGGAGCAGGGCGGCCGGCGCGACCGGCCGCAGCGCGATGCCGGCCAGCACCGCCAGCGGGACCGAGGCAGCACCGAGGTAGCGGGGCCGCAGCACGTCGCCGAGCACCGCCGCCGTCCCGGCCAGGCACGCCGCCGCGGCGAGCCAGAGGCCCAGGCGTCGTCGCCGACCGGGTGCCCAGGCCAGCGCCCCGACCAGGGCCAGCAGGCCCAGCACCGGGTGCCCGGTCCACACGGGCAGCTCCCAGAGGCGCTCGACGCCCGCCCACGCAAGCTCCGGCCAGGCGCCGAGGGGAGGCGGGGCGCCGTCGCTGGAGGCCCACCACGACCCGAGCAGGCCCGCCCGCGGCTTGGGCCACAAGAGCGGCGCCAGCAGCGTCCGCGACAGGCCGAGGGTGGCCACGGCCGCCGCGGCGGCCGACACCGGCGCCGGCGTGAAGAGCAGCAGGGGCACCAGGGGCAGGGCGAGGGGCTTGGCCCACACACTCGCCGCGGCCAGGGCGCCGCCGACCAGCCCGTGGCGCCTCGCGGCGAGGGCCAGGCCCGACGAGGCCAGCGCGATGGCGAGGGCGTCGCCGCCGTCGAGGGCCGACGGGTAGACCAGCAGGGGTGCACAGGCGGCCACCAGGCCGGGCCCCCAGAAGGCCTTCCCCCAGGACTCGCCCAGGCTGGCACAGGCCCAGACCGTGAGCACGCCCGCCGCCAGGGACAGGGGCCGGGCCCCGACGAGCCCGATCAGCCAGGGGTGGAGCGGGTAGGGGTGACCGCCGAGCACCGCGGCGGCCGCGGCGCCCGGCGCGTCGGGGCCGAAGGGACTCGGGCCCAGGGTCCACGACGCCGCGAGCCGCACGACCAGGGCGATCGCCCCCAGCAGCAGCCAGCGCCTCACCAGCCGACTCCGTAGACCAGGCGGGAGCCGCCCGGCAGGCGCAGGACCCCGATGGGCTCCAGGTCGTAGAGCCGGTGCATGCGCAGGGCCCGAGCGTGCAGGGCCCGGCTGGTCCAGGCCCGGTGGATGCGCTCCTCGCCCCAGCACGCCGGACCGTCCGGGGGGCTGCGGCGGGCGGACCAGTGGGTGGCGGGGGAGAGGGGGTCGTCCAGGACCTCGTGGCACGGCGGCGGCGCCGGGAGCTGGGGCACCTCGGCCTCCCAGGCCGCCTGGGGGAGGTAGTAGCGCTCGGCGACGTCGTGGGTGCCGAGGCCGAGCAGGACCAGGGCGGGCACCGCCAGCCAGGCCCGCCAGCCGGTGGCGACGGCCACGACGGCGGCGAGGGCGAAGCCGCCGAACAGGGCGTGGCGGAAGCCGTAGTCGTCGAAGGCGCAGGCGGTGAGGTGCACCCACAGGGCCGCCGCGACCAGGCGCCAGCTCCGGCGGGTGCAGGCGAGGGCGATCAGCGGCAGCCCCCAGGCGGTCCCCAGGGGCCCCAGGTAGGCGGTGAGCTGGAGGTTCGGCGCCCAGACCCGGTGCCAGGGGTGCAGGGCGGCGGTGTGATCGAGCAGGGGCCAGGCCAGGCCCGCTCCCAGCGCCCCGACGGCGACCCGGGGAGCGCCGAGGAGCGCGAGGGCCGGGGCCACCAGGGCCAGCTCGAGGCGCATGGTGCAGGCCAGCGCGAAGGCCACCGCGCCGCGCCAGCCCCCGAGAGCCAGGCCGAGCACCACCAGGCCCTGGGGAATGGCCACGTTGTAGGCGGAAGCCGACCAGAAGACGTGGGCCGGGGACAGCGCCAGCAGCGCGCCCAGGACCCAGCCGGCCCGGGGGCTCCAGCGCCTGCGGGCCCAGGCCGCCCCGGCGACCGCCGTGAGCGCGCCGGCCAGCAGGTTGACCGCCAGCAGCAGCCGAGGGTCGCTGGAGAGCTGGCCCAGGGCGGCGTAGGCCCCTGCGAGCACCGGGTAGAGGCGGGTGGAGCCGGACCAGGCCGCCCCCTGGAAGGCCGCCAGGTAGTCCGCCTCGTGGCCGTCGAAGACGTGGCGCTCCAGGGGCAGCCAGGCCCCGCGCACCGCCATTGCCCCCGCGGCCAGCGCGAGGCCCGCGGCGACGGTCCGGGGAGCGGGTCGGATCACGCCGGGAGCATCCCATGAAGGATTCCCAGAGCCCTTCACACACAGCCCATGTCTTCCGAGGAACGGGCAATCCTGTCCGGACCGAGGGAGGCACCCGGTTCCTGCCATTGCCGGGGGGGGCGGCCCCATGGCCCCCCCCGGCTTCCGGGCAGACCCGGTCGGTGTGCCAGCATCCCGGGGATGCGTCGCCTCCTGACCCCGATCCTCGGCTGCCTGCTCCCGCTGGCAGTGCTGGCCTGGGGCCTTCGGCGGGTCCTGCCGACCCTGGGCACGGGGCTGTGGGGCCCGGCGGATCCCTTCCGGAACGGCGACTTCAACGGTGGCTGGTGGCTCTGGTGGGCGGCCCACGAAGCCGGCCAGGGGGCGCCGGGCTGGGAGCGGGTGGCGTGGCCCGACGGGGCGGGCGCCCTGGCCGGGGTCATCCCGAACCCGCTGGACATGCTGATCCTGGGGACCCTCGGACCTCCCGAGGTGCTGGCCTGGAACGGGGTGCAGCTGGGGCACGTGGTGGGGGCGCTGATCGCCACGGTCGTGCTGGCGCGAGCGGCCGGTGCGCCCTGGTGGGCGGCCGGAGCGGCGACCTCCTTGCTGGCGGCCTCTCCCGTGCTGCTGCACGAGGTCGCGGGCGGCCGGCCGTCGAACCTGGTGGTCTGGCCCGGGCTGCTGGCCCTGGCCGCGCTGGTGCGGGGGCGCGGCGTGGCGGCTGGCCTGCTCGCCGCGGTCCAGGCCGTCGCCTACGCCTGGCACGGCCTGGTGTTGCTGGTGGTGGGCCTGCCGCTGATCCGGGCGAAGCGCCCCGCCCTGGTGGCCGTCGCGGTCGGGGCCCTGGCCGTGGCGCCCTACCTCGCCTGGCTGCTGGGCGGCCTCGGCGACGTGCCCACCGACACCCCCCAGGTCGGCTACACGAACCTGCCCGGCGCCGGGCTCTTCGGGCTGGAGAGCGTGCCGCCGCGCTTCCGCTTGCACCCGCTGCTGCTCGGCGCGGCCCTGCTCGGCGCCTGGCGGGGCCGGGCCTTCGTGGTGGCTGGGGTCCTGGGCCTGGCCCTGGCCCTGGGCCCCCAGCTGGAGTGGACCCTGGGACACCCCCAGGCCACCGGACCCCTCGCCTGGCTGCAGTGGGCGCTGCCCCCCGTGAACCGCATGCACCACCCGCTGAGGGCCGTGCTGCTGGCGGCGCCGCTGCTGTGCGTGGCCACCGCCGTCGGCCTGGGGGCGGTGCGGGGGGGACGGGTCCTCGCGGCAGGGCTGGTGTTCGCGGGCTGCTGGTGGGACAAGCCCATGGACGAGGCGACCTCGTACGACCAGCCGACTCGGCCGGACTTCGCCGACGCCGCCCTGCCCGGCGACGGACCGGTCGTCGACCTGCTGGGCATGCACCACCGTACCGCGCTGGCGCTGCAGACCGTGCACGGTCGGCCGATCCTGGAGCCCCTGGTGTTCGTTCGGCCTGGCGACGGGGTCCAGGGAGCCGTGGACCGCTTCGTGCGCACGGGGCAGGTGGCACCGGGGCTGTGGCAGGCCCTGTCCTCGGCGGGCTTCGAGCAGGTCTGGTGGCTCGACCGCTTCGGGACCGCGCCGGACCGCACCCCCGTCCTCGAGGCCGCCCTGGGACCCCCCCTCGCCCCGGGGGTCTACGCCCTGACCCGCGAATAGGCTCGGAGCGCGGGTCGTAGACTGGCGCTGGAGGCCGCTCATGGACGTCACCGCGCTCTTCGACCCCGCCTTCGGCCTGATCCTGGGCCTGTCCCTCGCCGCCACCTGCGGGCTGCGTGCCTTCCTGCCGCTGCTCTGCATCGGCGTGGCCGGCTGGATGGGCAAGGTGGCGCTCGCCGAGTCCTTCCAGTGGATGGCTTCGCCCGCGGCCCTGGCCTGCTTCGGCACGGCGGTGGTGCTGGAGCTGGCTGGGGACAAGATCCCGGCGGTGGATCACGCCCTGGACGCTGCGGGGGTGGTGGTCAAGCCCACGGCCGCCGCTGTGGCGACCGCCAGCATGATCCAGGAATTCGATCCCCTGCTCGCCCTGGTGCTCGGCCTGGTGGCCGGCGGCACGGCGGCGGAGCTGGTGCACCTGGCCAAGGCCAAGACCCGTGTGCTCTCCACCGCGTTCACCGGCACCCTGGCGAATCCGGTGCTGTCGGTGGTCGCGGAATCCGCGGCACTGGCGGCCGTGGTGCTGTCCTTCCTGGTGCCCGGGCTGGTGCTGCTGGGTGTGGGGGTGTTCCTGGTGTGGGCGGTTCGCAGGCTCTGGGGCAGGAGTGATCGGAAGGATCCGGGGGTGGCGTAGGCACTCACAGGAGCTGTTACGCAGCTCCTTCCACGCCATCTCCCGGACCGTCCATGTTCTCCGCGCTTCCGCTGCTGCTGGGCCTGCAGGCCGGCTGTCTCACCGCGACCGAGCCCGTCGAAGCCGCCGCTCGCCCCAACGTCATCATCGTGCTCGGCGACGCCCTGCGCGCCGACAAGACCGGCCCCTACGGCTACGACGCCCGCGACTCCACCCCCAACCTGGACCGCTTCTCCAAGCGCTCGGTGGTGTTCTCCAACGCCATCTGCCAGAACGCCTGGACCGTGCCGTCGGTGGCCAGCCTGTTCACCCAGGTCGAGCCCCAGGCCCACCAGGTCCTGCGCTACCAGGTCGAGAAGCGCGTCGAGATGGACACGCTGTCCCTGGACCACACGACCCTGGCCGAGCAGTTCCAGGGCGCTGGGTACACCACCGGGGCCCTGCTCAAGTCGAAGGTCGTGGACTCCAGCAGGGGCTTCAGCCAGGGCTTCGAGGACTACCGGGTGCTGGCCGGCGTCCAGGCCCACGGCGAGACCGGCAGGCAGATGACCGACGCGGCCATCCAGTGGATCGACCAGCAGAAGGGAGGCAAGCCCTTCTTCCTGTACCTCCACTACATGGACCCCCACAGCCCGTACATGGCGCCCGAGCCGCTGTACGGGAAGTACGCCGACGCTGGCTACACCGGTCCCTTCAGCGGCCTGCACAACGAGATCGTGCCCTACCAGAGGGGCGAGAAGAGTGCGACCGAGGCCGACATCCAGCACCTCTTCGACCTCTACGACGCCGAGGTCGAGTACTTCGACCGCCAGTTCGGCCGGCTCATGAAGCACCTGGTGACCAGCGGGGTCGACGGCGACACGATCGTGGTGGTCACCGGTGACCACGGCGAGGCCTTCGCCGAGCACGGCCAGTACTTCCACGGCAACCTGTACCAGGAGAACGTGGTCGTTCCGTTCATCATCAAGGCCCCCGGCGCCCAGGCCCGCACGCTCGGCGCCTGGGTGGAGATGATCGACATCGGCGCCACGGTCGCAGACCTGGCAGGCGTCCCCAAGGCCGACCACTGGCAGTCGGTCTCCCAGGCCGCGGCCGTCAAGGGCGGCAAGCCCGTCAAGCGCGTGGTCTACAGCGAGTACGCCAACCAGAAGGCCGTCTACGAGCCCAGCGGCCTGAAGGCCATCTTCGGCGATGGCCCGCCCAAGCTCTACGACCTCGAGCGCGACCCGCTGGAGCAGGAGAACCTCGCCCTGGCCCGCCCGGCGGACCTGGAGCGCCTCCGCAAGATCGCCGTGGAGCGGTTCAACGAGAGCAAGCAGCTGAGCGAGCGGTTCTCGGCGACGGAGACCCAGGAGCTGAGCGACGACCAGGTCGAGGCGCTGCGGGCGTTGGGGTACATCGAGTAGGCTGGAGACTCGCTGACCGGGTCACCCGGGTTGATCCGGTGGTCGCGCAGGCAGCGCCCGGCGGAGGCCAAGGGTCAACCCAGGTGATCCGGCTCGATCAGACCACCCGCCACAGCGTGTCCGTGAACCACCCATCCGGATCGCTGAACCGCCCCTCGATCGCGAACCCTGTCGCCGCCGCCAGGTCGTCGATGTCGTGGGGCAGGTACTTGTAGGAGTACTCGGTGTGGATGGGCTCCCAGGCCTCGAAGTGAAAGTCCTGGCGCAGCGCGTCGATGTGCACGGTCTGCTGCACCATGCTCACCAGGTAGGACTCCATCGCGCCGGAGAACACGCTGTAGGTGCCGAAGTGCCGCCAGCTGGCGCAGTCGAAGTCCCCGCCCAGCTCCCGGTTGATCCGGGCCAGCAGGTTCAGGTTGAATTCCCGGGTCACGCCCTCGCTGTCGTTGTAGGCGGCGAGCAGGACTTCGATGTCCTTCTTGAGGTCGAAGCCGATCAGCAGGTGGTCCCCCTTGCGCAGCGAGGACCAGATCCGCCGCAGGAAGGCTCGGGCCCGGGGCTTGTCGAAGTTGCCGATGTTGCTGCCCAGGAAGAGCACGAGGCGCTGGCGCTGGTCCTGGCTCGCGAGCCAGCGCAGTCCGGCCACGTACTCGCCGACCACGCCCTGGACCTGGAGCCCCGGCCGGCGCCGCTCGACGATGCCGTGCAGCGTGGCCATCGCGCCCTCGCTGATGTCGATGGGCACGTACCGGACGCTCGCGCCTACCTGCTGCAGGTGGCCGATGAGCGCGAGGGTCTTGGTGCCGTCACCGGCGCCGAGATCCACCACGTCCAGGACCTGACCGGCGAAGCGCTCGGCGATGGCCGCGCCGTGGTGTTCGAAGATCCAGCGCTCCTTGTCGGTCGGGTAGTACTCGTCCAGGGCCATGATCCGCTGGAAGAGCTCGCTTCCGCGGTCGTCGTAGAACCAGCGGGACGAGAGGCGCTTGGGCCGCTCGGAGAGGCCGGTGAGCACCGCCAGGGCGAATTCCGCCTGGAGGCTCTCGGCGGTGGTCGGGGAGAGGACGTGCCAGGCCATGGCCGAAGTTCTACCAGCGAGCCGTCCGTCCTCCTCAAGGACAGGCCCCCAGCTGGGCGAAGAGCTCGCAGCCGTCGACCCGCTCGGCCCGGACCACTCCGGGGCGTGCTGGCCGTGGAACCAGTCCTGGTCGCCCGTGGCGGTCCAGTCGGAGGCCGCCCGATGGCGGGTCGCTGGTGCGGATCGCCGCTGACGGCGGGCCGGATCGGCGGTACAGTGTCCGGCCATGGGTGCGGGACTGCTGGTGTTGTGGCTGGGGTGTTCGACGGGCGGCACCGTCGACAGCGGCGGCGCGGCCCTGGGGGCCACGCTCCACGTCCTCTCACCCAGTGACGGCGCCGAGCTGGTCGAAGGGGAAGCGGTGTGGCTCGAGGTCGCCGGCGAGAGCGCCGAAGGGGCGCCGCTGGAGCCCGAGGGCGTGATCTGGTCCCTGCATGGCACCGACTGGACCGCCCAGGGCAACCGGCTCTCGGTGACGGACCTGCAGGCCGGCTGGGCCCTGCTGCTGGCCACGGCCGAGATCGACGGGATCGAGGTGTACGACGGCGTCGAGATCGTGGTGGGGGACGGCGCCACTGGCGACACCGGGGAGAAGAGCACCGACACCGACACGGGCACCCACACCGGGGGCGGGCCCGGCGGCATCGACCACGTGCTCTCCCTGGTCTACGACCCATCGCCCGACATGGAGAGCCAGGGCTACACCGACTGCTCTGCGTCGTACTCCAGCGCGCTGTCGGTGCGCACCGCGGGCGACCTGTGCCCCGATGCGGACATGACCGTCGAGGGGTCCCTGAGCCAGGACAGCACCACCTGTCCGCCGGAGCTGACGGCCAGCATCCCGGACCCGATCGCCTACGGCATCGACAGTACCCAGCCCGACGGCTGGGGCATCTGGGTGCCGGACAGCGGTGCCTGGTACAGCATCGGGACCGCCGTCGAGTCCGGTGGGTTCTACCGCCTGATCACCGAACAGAGCGTCGCGATCGACGGCACGGCCGCCGGCGAGGTGACCTGGCGCTTCGACTTCACCCCCTGAGCCCGGGCGCCCTCCGGCGCTGTGATCCGGGCCGTGGGGCTTCGCCAAGGACGTGGCGATCGAGGTCCTTCGCTCCGGTCACGACCAGCACGACGACTTCTCCCGCCGCTGCCCTCGGCGCAGTGGCCTTCGAGTGCGTGGTGGGTCAGAGACTCGGCCGGACCCGGCCTGCCGCACGATCCGGCCAGGCGTCCCACGGCGGCGGTCCTGGTCCTGGCCCTGGTGGCCGCCTTCCTGGCGCTGGCTCTGGCCCTCGTCCCGGCCTTCCAGGGATAAGGCCGGGAGATGCTGCTCCTCCTGCTCACCGCTTGCCCTGGCCCGGACGACACCGGCGCCCCCGTCGATCCCGAGACCCACGAGCTGGTCGACGGCACCTGGACCACGCTCCAGAGCCGCTGGGCGCCCAACGTCCCGTCCGGCGACACCCTCGCCGCCATGGACGACGACACCTTCACCGTCTACGACTGGACCGAGTTCGAGGAGCGTGGGCTCGGCGTCACCGAGGAGACAGGCTCGGGGGGCTGGCGGGAGCTGGCGGACCTGGCGCCCGACTTCGAGGAGGGCACCAGCCGGCGGAGCGTGGCCTTTCTCTGGCAGGCAGCGGATCCCCAGGTCATCGACGAGGAGTCGCCCATCCGCCTCAGTGCGGTCGAGGAGCTCTACCGGCCCCAGGGCCACCTGAGTCCCCACGCCTGGGAGGCCCACGTGCGCACGGCGGCCCGCATCGAGGAGGTCGCCCGTCCCTTCGACTTCGTCCTGCTGGCTGGCGACCTGACCGATGGCGGTCAGCGCAACGAGCTGGACTGGGTCCTGACCGGTCTGTTGGGTGGGGTGATCGATCCCGACAGCGGTGCCGACGACACCACCAGCTTCAACACGCCCTTCGTCAGTGTCGGGCTCACCGCCCCCTGGTACGCGGCGGTGGGCAACCACGACGTGCTCTACATCGGCGGCTTCGACGCGGTGACCGATGAGATCCGCGACGCGGCCGTCGACGACGACATCTACTACTTCGGCATCTTCCCCAACGGCTTCCGGGACGGCAGCAGCGAGGGCGCCGAGCTGGTCACCGAGGGCAAGACCCCGGCGGACCCGGATCGGGTACCCCTGCGGCTCGACGAGTACCTGGCGACCCTCGAGGCCCACGGGCACGTGCCGACCCAGACCGGGTACTACAGCGAGCGGCCCGTGCCCGACGTGCCTCTGCGGCTGGTGGTGTTGAACACCGTCGACGACACCCCGGAGGGGGTCGGGGTGGGCGCCCAGGGGTACGTCGACGAAGCCCAGCAGGCCTGGTTGGTCGAGACCCTGGACCAGGCCACTACGGACGGGGAGCTGGTGCTGGTGATGAGCCACCACCGCAGCAAGGACCTCGGCAACCTGAGCCCCACCTCCGAGGAGCAGCTGGTCGAGGCCCTGACCCACGAGGCCGTCGTCCTGCACGTCACCGGCCACGGCCACACGAACACCGATCACCTGCACGCCGGCGAGGCCGGGTACTACGAGCTCATGCTCGCATCGACCCTGGACTTCCCGATCCAGAGCCGGGTCCTGGAGCTGGTCGACGAGGGCAACGGCTACCTGTCGATCTACGCGACCAACCTGGACCACCTGAGCCCGGTCGGCAGCCCGGCCCATGACGCCCGGGCCATCGCGGCGGGCAAGTACGCCTTTCCGCTCATCGGCGATGACTCCGACGTGGCGGGGGACTGGGCGGGGGACGTCGACAGCCAGAACCTGGTGATCCGCATGAAGCTGAGCGAGGCCCAGGTGGTGGCGCTGGCGGGGACCGCCCTGCCCGAGGAGGTGCTGAGCACCGCCTTGCTGGGCCTGAGCCGCTGACCCGGTGTGACCCGGGCGGAACTTGACTGAGTGTCCAGTTCGCGCCCGGTCAGGGGGTTGAGCGGGGCCGAACTTGACACCTGGTCAAGTTCGGCGGGCCTCACGTCGGTGCGCGCCGGCTGGCGGGGACCGCCCTGCCCGAGGAGGTGCTGAGCACCGCCTTGCTGGGCCTGAGCCGCTGACCCGGTGTGACCCGGGCGGAACTTGACTGAGTGTCCAGTTCGCGCCCGGTCAGGGGGTTGAGCGGGGCCGAACTTGACACCTGGTCAAGTTCGGCGGGCCTCACGGCTCGGTCCGGTGAGGACCGGTCTCCTGGTGGCAGGCCGGTCTCGTCCCTGCAGGACAGCCTGGCAGGAGTCGGGTAGCGAGCGGTTCGCCCAGGCGCTCACCGCCGGACTCAGGCCACCTCGGCCACCGGCTTGTAGGCCCTGTCCACGCCCAGGATGTGGCCCCGCAGCCAGGTCTGCAGGAAGCGGCTCAGCCGCTCTCCGCGCTCGGCGGTCGGGCCCGAGACGTAGGCGGTGGAGAGCTCGCCCAGCAGGCGCACCAGCTCCTTGTGGATCGCCACGTGGGACTCGCGGCCCCGGATCTGGCGGCGGGCCATCATGGCCTCCTCGTCCCGGAAGTGGCTGGCGGTGGCCAGGGCCAGGGCGTCCAGGGCCCGGATCGCCGCCGAGGAGTCGCCGCGGCCGGCGGCCTCGGCGAAGCGGTTCATCCACCCGATCAGGACCCGGTGCTGGGCGTCCATCTTCGGCACGCCGGTCTCCAGCACGGGACTCCAGGTGAATTCGGCCATGTCCTCCCCGACGGATCGGGCAAGACCCGGGGTGAGCGGTGTGGGCTCCTTTGCTGATCCCCATCAGGGCGGGGCCTCCGGCGACACGGGCACTTCGGCCCACAGCACCCCGCGCAGATCCCCCAGCGCGTACCCGGTCGCCTGGTCGTCGGGGTAGCGCTCGGCCAGGGTGATCACGACCTCCGGGTCCAGCTGGGACTTGGGGCCGTGGCAGGTCAGGCAGGGGGCCTCGATGGCCAGGGGGATGAGGACCCGTGCCAGCTGGGTGTTGCCGACCGCGTCGATCCGCCGCACCGGCGCCAAGCCCTCGGCCTTGCGCTCCCCCTGGTCCCGGAGCCAGGCCTGGACCCAGTCCGGGCCGAGGTTGTTCGGGTTGCGCAGCCGCAGGCTGCTGCGCCCCGCCAGGGCACGCCCCCGGGCGTTGGCCCCATCGGTGATGACGTGGGCCTCGGTGCTGCAGAGCTCCGCCGCCGTGGGCGGGCCGTCCTCGGTCAGCGCACCCACCAGCCGCTGCTTGAGGTTCGACGCCAGCCACCGCGCGGCCTCCTCGGCCTCGTCGAGGGCGGCCTCCAGGCGCTCGCTCGAAGCGTCGCCGGCTCCGTCGACGCGCTCGGGCACCGGCGCCAGGTCCGGGGAGTCCGGCGGGTTGTGGGTGGCGCAGGACAGCATCAGCAAGATCGCAGGGGACATGGGGCCTCCGGTCCCTCTCGTCGCAAGATGTGCGCCACACCTTAGCGGCCGTCGCGTGCGAGCGGCCCGCCAGCACCACTGGCTCCACCGCCTCGCCACGGACTCTCGGGACAGATGCGAGCCACGGCTCACCGGGGCATCTCGCCCGCCGCGCTGTGGCACCGCGCACCAGGACCCCCGGGTCGGATAAGGGCCGTCCAGGAGGACCCTGCATGGGACGCATCTTCGAGACCCGCAAGGCCACGATGTTCAAGCGGTGGGACCGCATGGCCAAGGCCTTCACCCGCTGCGGCAAGGAGATCACCATCGCGGTCAAGGCGGGCGGGCCGTCTGCGGACAGCAACCCGGCACTCCGGCGGGCGATCCAGAACGCCCGCGGCGTCAACATGCCCAAGGACAAGATCGAGAACGCGATCAAGAAGGCCCTGGGCGGCCAGGGCGAGGACTACCAGGAGGTCCTCTACGAAGGCTACGCCCCCCACGGCGTCGCCATCCTGGTCGAGACCGCCACCGACAACCCCACCCGCACCGTCGCCAACGTCCGCATGTACTTCAACAAGGGCGGCGGCAACATGGGCAACAGCGGCTCGGTGGCCTTCATGTTCGACCGCATGGGCGTGTTCCGCATCGACCTGGGCGAGACCGACCCCGAGGAGCTGGAGCTCGACCTGATCGACTTCGGCCTCGAAGAGCTGGGCGAGGGCAACACCGAGAAGGGCGAGCCCTGCACGGTCATCCACTGCTCCTTCAACGAGTTCGGCACCATGCAGACCGCCCTCGAAGAGCGGGAGATCAAGGTCCACAGCTCCGGCAGCGAGTACATCCCGCAGAACCTGATCGAGCTGGACGACGCCAAGGCCGAAGAGGTGTTGAAGATCGTCGACAAGCTGGAACAGGACGAGGACGTCCAGAAGGTGTTCCACAACCTGCAGTAGACCTGTCCCCCCTGTCTCAGAGATTCGTGGACACTCACTTGCCCTCGCCCCGCCTGGCGGCCCGCTCTCGCGTTGATGTGACTCGGCCACACCGGCCGCTCGAGCAGACCACCAGCCGCGGCGATGGCTGCGTGATTGCCTCACGAACTTCTGAGACAGGACACTAGCGGCTATAGTCATCGGCCCGTGAAGCGCTTCCACACCCCCTCCGCCCGCCTGGCCCTGCTGGTCGGCGTGTGCGCGTGGATCGTCTCGCTGCTGGGCTCCCAGGTCCACGAGACCCTGGTCCAGCACGTGATCTGCGCCGAGCACGGCGAGGTGGTCGAGGTGGCCCACGACACCACCAGCGACACAGCCCCAGACTCCGACGAGCACGAGCACGGCTGCAGCTTCGAGCTGGTCCCGCTGGAGCAGGCCGACCTGGCCCACGGCGCCGCGGCGACCGCCGAGTCCGCCAACCTCGCCGAGTCGTCGGTCCTGGCCCGCTCGCTGGCGCCCCGCGGGCCACCCCTGGACTTCGCTCCCAAGACAGGCCCTCCGACCGCCGGCTGAACCCGTTCTGCGCCGCCGCCGCCGAGCTGCGGTCCGCGCGATCGTCCCGGTTCAACCGCGAGGGCCCCCGTGCTCACCCTGTCCCTGGCTTCGGCCGCGCTCGTCGCGCTGGCCTGGGCCGACCCCGAAGCGCCCGCTTCGGAACAACCCGAGCCCGCCCCTGCTCCCGAAGCAGAGGAGGACACCGGCGCGTCCGGCGAAGACGAGACCGACCTCGCCGCCATCGAGGCGGCCCTGGCCGCCGATCTCGCCGACGCCCCGGAGCCCGAGCCCACGCCCACCGGGCCCGTCGGCGCCGTGCTCCAGTCCCTCAACCCCGACCTGTCCCTCATCCTGGACGTCGCCCTGGCGGCCTTCAGCGGGGACGACCCGGGGCTGCTCCAGACCGGCGCCCACGACCCGCGGATCAACGGCTTCAACCTGCAGCAGCTGGAGCTCTCCATCGGTGGCGCGGTCGACCCCTACCTGCGCTTCGACGCCAACCTCGTCTTCGCCGAATTCGGGGTCGAGATCGAAGAGGCCTACGCGACCACCCTGTCACTCCCAGGGCGCACCCAGGTCCGGGTCGGCCAATTCCTCACCCGCTTCGGTCGGGTCAACGCCACCCACCCGCACACCTGGAGCTTCGTCGATCAGAGCCTGCTCATCGGCCGACTCTTCGGCGGCGAGGGCAACCGGGGCCTGGGCACCGAGCTGTCCTGGCTGACCCCGCTGCCGTGGTACGTCGAGCTGGTGGTCTCCGAGACGATGATCACCGGCGAGGCCACCGACCGCACCTGGGCCGCCTTCGCCCCCCTCGGCGTCGCCAGCCCCCTGGACCTGCAGACCACCGTGGCCGCCAAGCAGTTCTTCGCGCCCCACCCGGCGGTCTCGGTGCTGTGGGGCCTGAGCTACGCCAACGGGCCCAACGGGACCGGTCGCAACAACCGCAGCGAGCTCTTCGGCACCGACCTGACCCTGAAGCTGCGCCCCGCGGGCGACGACAAGGCGATGCGCCTGGCGCTCCAGACCGAGTGGGTCCTGCGACGCCAGCAGGTGCCCGGCGACGTGCTCCAGGACACCAACGGCTTCGTCCAGGGCACCTGGCGGGTCCAGCCCCGCTGGGAGGTCGGGGCCCGCTGGGAGCTCGGCACCCCAGAGCGGGACCGCAGCGGCGCCGTGCCCGACACCGCCCTCGATCCCCACTGGACCAGCCACCGCCAGCGGGTCAGCGCCGCCGGCACCTTCAGGCCCACCGAGTTCTCCCGCCTGCGGCTCCAGGTCGCCCGGGACGCCGCGGCCTGGATGGCCGCCCCTGGCTGGTCCGCCTTCGTGGCCTTCGAAGCCAACGCCGGCGCCCACGGCGCCCACGCCTTCTGAGGAGCTCCCCATGACCCCCGCACTGCGCACGCTCCTGCTCCTGCTGTGGCTCCTGCCGGCCGAGGCCCTGGCCGGGGTGCGGGTCGTGGCCACCGTGCCCGACCTGGCCGCCGTCGCCCGCCAGGTGGGCGGCGAGCACGTCGACGTCACCAGCATGGCCCTGCCCACCCAGGACCCCCACTTCGTCGACGCCAAGCCCAACCTGGCCCTGGCGCTGTCCCGGGCCGACCTGCTGCTGGTCGTCGGCCTGGGCCTGGAGAGTGGCTGGCTTCCGACCCTGGTGACCGGCTCCCGCAACCCCAAGGTCCAGCCCGGCGCCCCTGGCTACGTCGACTGCTCCGGCTTCGTCCAGCTGCTCGATGCGCCCACCGGGGCCGTCGACCGGTCGATGGGCGACCTGCACGGCGGCGGCAACCCCCACTACACCTACGACCCCCGGCGCATGATCGCCGTGGCCCACGGGGTCGCCAAGCGCCTGGGCGCTGTCGACCCGGGCCACGCCGACACCTATGCCGCCAACGCGCGGGCCTTCGAAGCCGAGGTCCAGGCGGCGCTGACCCGCTGGGCGGACCAGCTCGCCGGACTGCGGGGCGCCAGGGTGGTGCAGTACCACCGCTCCTGGGTCTACGTCGGCGACTGGCTGGGCCTGGACCTGGTCTGCGAGGTCGAGCCCAAGCCCGGCATCCCGCCCGCTCCCGCCCAGGTCGCGCGGGTCGTGCGCCTGGCCCAGGAGCAGGACGTGCGGGTGGTGCTGATCGAGAGCTACTACCCCCAGAACACGGCCAGGCTCGTGGCCGACAAGTCCGGGGCGGCGCTGGTCAGCCTGCAGGCGGGCACGGCCTTTGCCGCCGGTCAGTCCTATGTGCAGCATGTGGACAGCTGGGTGCGCCAGCTGGTGGCGGCGAGCCGATGAGCGCCGCACTCCTGGTCCTGCTCACCGGCTGCACCCTGCAGCCCGGCACAGGCTTCGCGACCCTGACGGATCTGGGCCTGTGGACCGGCCTGGACCCGGGACCGGGGCGGGACTTGGGGGATGGCCAGATCCTCTCGGACCGCCGCTACGTGGTCGAGGTCGAGGCTGCGACGCTGACCGTGGAGGAGGTCGCGCTGGTCGAGCTGGTCGGCAGCACCACCACGTTCGACCCGGCGAACCCGCCCGAGGGCTACTCCCTCTGTCATGGGGGCCACTGCCACCGCGACGACGGCGCACTGGTCGACTACGCCGACATCGAGGCCGAGCTCGCCGGCGAGCAGGCCACGTTCGAGGACGTCGTGGCTGTCGCGCTCCCCCACACCTTCGACTGGGTGGCCGGCGAGCAGCGCAGCGCGGCGCTGCCCGCCGAGGGGGTGTTCCTGCCCGCGGCGGAGGTCCGCCGGGTCTCTGTCCGCGTGGAGCGGCTCGCCCTGGCGGGATGGGTCAGCGAAGGACCGGAGGACGGGGGCCTGGGCGACGCCTGGCTCCCCCTGGTCATCGACCTGGCCCCGGACCAGGCGCTCGAGGGCGCTTGGGACCTGACCCTCGATCGCGACAGCCCGGAGACGCTGGCCGTCGACGTGGTGCTCGCCGAGCCGGGCACTCTCTTCGACGGCCTCGACTTCGCCGACCTCGCCGTGGACGGCGCCGTGTCCCTCCAGGACCCGGACGACCCCGGCGTCGACCACTTCCTCAGCCAGCTGGTCCTGCTGGACCCCACCGCCTCACTCGGAGGAGAATGATGTTGATAGCCGCCCTGATCCTGGCCTGCAACGACGGCACCACCACGACCACCAGCGACTCCGGCGACGACGAAGATCCCGCCGAGCACGCCTGTGAACAGGTCGCGCTCGCCGGTGCCGAGGTCGCCGCCACGGCAGCTGCCGACGGCGCCCCGGTGCTCGACCCCTCGGAGGAGCCCTTCGACGTGACCCTGGTCGACGAGGGGGGCGGCGTCTACAGCGGTTTCGTGACCCTCGAGGCCGACGAGGAGCTCGACGCGCTGCTCTTCGCAGCCCCCGCCGACGTGGTCGCCACGCTGTGGCAGGACGGCGTGGAGGTGGGGCTGCCCACGCCCGGCCCCAACGAGTTCTGCCCGGACGACATTCCCGAGCACTGGCCCCTGGAGCTCGAGCCAGGCACCTATGATCTGGCGCTCGGGCCGTCGGCGGAGCCCTCGCTCTGGCTGATGTTCCTGTCCGCCGAGGGCCATGTCACACACTGAGCCCACCTCCCTCCTGCGCTGCCGCGACCTGGTCATCGGGTACGGCGGCAAGGCGCTGCTGCCCCCGGTCTCGCTGACCGTGGAGCAGGGGGCGTTCTGGGCCGTGCTGGGCCGCAACGGCGCGGGCAAGAGCACGTTCTTCAAGACCCTGCTCGGCCTGCTCCCGCCCGTCGGCGGCGCCCTGGAGCAGCCGTCGGGGCCGGTGCGCATCGCCTACCTGGCCCAGCGGCTCGCCTTCGACGAGCTCTACCCGCTCCAGGCCCGGGACATCGTCGCCAGCGGGACGGTCCAGGGCTGGTCCTTCCTGAGGCCCGGCAACGACCGGCAGGTGGTCGAAGAAGCGATGGAGGCCGTCGGCGTGAGCGACCTGGCGTCCTGGTCCTTCCGCTCGCTCTCCGGCGGCCAGAAGCAGCGGGTGCTCTTCGCCCGCATGCTCGCCACGGGCGCCCGGGTGGTCCTGCTCGACGAGCCCACGGTCGGCATGGACGCCGTGGCGGAGCGCGAGGTCATGACCCTGCTCGACGACCTCAAGGACCGCTACGGCCTGACCATCATCGTCGTCACCCACTACCTGGACGTCGCCCAGCAGCACGCCGAGCGAGTGCTCTTCCTGGACCGGGACGACCAGCGGGTGGTGGTCGGCACCGTGGCCGAGGTCTTCGGGCACCCGGCGTTCACCGCTCGCTACGGCAGCGTCCTGGCCGGGGGTGGCTGATGGACACCATGCCCACCTGGGCGGACTTCGCCGCCGCCTTCGAGCTGTTCCGGGACGCCATCCTGTGCGGGGCCATCGCCGGGGCCGCGCTCGGCTTCCTGGGCGTGTTCATCGTGCTGCGCCGCATGGTCTTCGTCACCGCCGCGATCACCCAGGTGGCCGGCCTCGGCGTGGCCCTGGGCATGCTCGTCGGCACCCACGGAGACCACGGTCAGGGCCCGGTCCTCTGGGCCATCGGGGTCTCGCTGTTCGCCGCCGGACTGTTCGCCCTCGACCTCGGCCGGGTGCGCCTGTCCCGGGAGACGGTGCTTGCGGCGGTCTGGCTCGCGGGCTCCGGCGGCGCCGTGCTGGTCGGCGATCGCATCGCGGCGGAGGCCCACGACGTCGCGGCGATCCTGTTTGGCAGCGCGGTGCTCGTGCGCCCCGAGGACCTGAAGCTGGTGACGATCTTCGGCCTCGGGGCCCTGGGCCTCGCCGCCTGGGCCCGCCGAGGGCTGGTCTTCGCCGGCTACGACCCCGACGGCGCCCGGGTCCAGGGCGTGCCCGTGCGACTGCTCGAGGTCGGGCTCCTGGTCCTGGTGACCCTGGTCGTGAGCGTGGCCACCCGGGCCCTGGGGGCCCTGCCGGTGTTCGCCTTCAGCGTGCTGCCGGCCATGGCGGCGCTGCTGGCGCTGCGGCGGCTGTCGGGGGTCTTCGCGGCGGCGCTGGTGGGCGGTGTCGCCTGCGCGGTGGTCGGCTACATGGCCGCGTTCTTCCTGAGCTTCCCAGTGGGGGCCTGCCAGACTGCCGTGGGGGTGGTCCTGGTGTTGATGGCGCTGCCGGTGAAGCTCATCCGGGGGTGAGACCGATGCTCCGACTCTGGCTCGCGATGACCCTGCTCGGCGGCGCCCCCGTCGCCGCGGCGCCGGCCGGCCCGACCCCGGCCGAGGTCTCCGAGTGGTCCGCCGCCGACTACAACAACCACCTGGTCTCGGTGGAGTACGCCGGCGTGCGCGAGCTCCAGGCCCGCTGGGACGCGGTGCGGGGCTCCGACGATCCCGCCGTGATCCTGGAGTTCTTGCGCCAGGCCCAGATCGAGGCGGTGGAGGTGGTCGCTCGCGTCGTCGCCTTCCCGCCCCACGAAGGTGACACGACCCTCCGGGACGCCGTCGCCGAGAGCTGGAAGGGGGCGGAGGCCATGTTCCGAGAGGACGCCCCGGCCTTCCTGAAGCTCGCGGCGAGCGAGGACCCCACCAACGAGACCCTCGCCGGGCTCGAGGCCCTGACTCGCAAGATGGACTCTGACGCCGACCGGATCGACGGGGCGGTCCGGGCGGTCCAGGCGGACTTCGCCCGGCGCCACGGCTACCAGATCGTCTCCACCGAGGAGCGCGAGGCTCCGATCTTCGACGCCGGGCCGGTCTTCACCGCGCCGGGCATCCCCCCCGAGGGCAGCGTCCTGTCGGGCAACCTGCACGTGAACCTGGCCACCGGGTACCACAACGCCCGGCTCGTGACCCAGAACGACGTCATGGACGCCTGGAACGCGTTCATGGATGCCACCCACGGCGAGCCGGACGGCCTGGAGCGGGCCCGGCGCGACGGCATCGCCCGCCTCGAGGAGCTGCGCGAGGCAGCCCAGGCCCAAGGGGACTGGCAGGGCGACGCGTCTCTGGTCGAGGCCAACCTCGCGCTGGCGGACACGGTGCTCGGCCAGCTGACGGGGCCGTTCGAGCTCTACTGCAAGAAGCTGAAGAAGGGACTGAGGAAGCAGGCCGACGTGGACCTGGTCAATGACATCGGCGACGGTGCCGCCACGGCCATCAACGAGGCCCTCGCCCGGTACGACGGCGCCCTCGATGGCTTCCGGAGCCGGTGGGGCCTGGACGCCGACGCGGCCTGGAGCCAGGCCCAGGCCGCAGGCGCCGCCCCGAAGAAAGATGATCAGCTCGGGGGCGACGCCTCACCAGGGGAGTGACCGGGGCGAGGTGTCCTGGTCCCATCCACCAGGAGTCTCCCCATGCGCCTCAGCCTGTGCCTCGCCGTCCTGCCCCTGCTCGCCTGCGACGCGGTCGAGAACCCCTTCGTCAGCTCCCTCGCCGGGACCTCGCCCGTGGGGGAGGTGACCCTGTGCCTGGGGGCCTCGGACGGGGTCCCGGCCGCCGCCGGGGAGCTCGTGGCCTTCACCGGTCGGGTGCTCCCCGCGACCGAAGGCGGGGGGCACGCGATGGTCGACGACGTCTGGCCCTGCGACGACACCCCCGACGAGGTGTTCGCCATCGGCACCGACGACGGCACCCGCTACACCCTCGGCGTCAGCTGGCGGGTCGACGGGGACCGCTACGGCTGGGCCTTCCTGGAGGAGGGCGCCCTGACCGAGGTGGACTTCCGGGTCGGTGAGAACGGCCGGGCCGCAGGGGTGGTGGTGCACCAGGACGGGGAGCTCGCCCTGGTCGTGGAGCACGGGGTCGGGGGACCCGGACTCCAGGCCGAGGACCTGCCCGGCGGGCTGGTCGTGGTCACCGACGGGGACCGCGGCGTCGCCACGGCCGACGGCCGCTACCACAGCGTGGTCACCTTCGAGACCCTGCAGGATCAGGTCGAGGTCGAGCCCGGGGGCGATGCCGGTCTCGTGGTCGACGACGTGCACGTCTCCGCTTGCCCCGCGGCCTCCTGGACCGAGGGCGACGACTCCGAGCTGAGCTGGTTCCTGCTCTGACCCCGTGATCCCGCCCTGAAGGGTCCCCTCGGTCCGCACACCAAGGGAGGCACCCCGTGGGGGGGGACGAACCCGATGACCCTGATGATCTGGACCACCTGGGGGATCGCCAGTGCTCTGGCGGTCCGCCTGCACCTGCCGAGCGGCGTCGACGCGGCGCCCTGGCGCGCGGATCTGGCCGCCGTCGAGGCCCTGGCGGGAGGCGGGGAGGGGGTCGAGGTGTGGGTCGAGGAGGGACCGGACGCCTGGACGGTCAGCGCGGCACGGGCCGGCGAGACGCGCCGCACCCGGCCGGTGCCACCGCCGGAGAGCGCGGAGGATCGGGCCGAGGTGCTGCTGCTGGCCCTCTCGCTGGTGACCGACTCGCCGCCGGCGCTGGCCTGGCCCGACGAGCCCCCCCCTCGAAGGGAACCGGTGCCGGCCTCCGCGCTGGCTCCGGCGCCGCCGCCGCCCCCGCTGACGGCCCGGGCGCTGCCCGAGCGCCCCCAGGTCCCGGCCCTCACCGCGGCCGATGTGGCGCCGACCGAGGCCCTCCCAGCCGTCGCGCCGGCCCACGCGGTCCTCTCCGGGCGCCGGCTCTCCCTGGGGGTGCAGGCCGGCGGTCTGCCCCTGGCGCGGCAGCCCTGGGGCGGGGTGGCGCTGGACGCTGGGGTGTGGGTGCGCCCGCGGCTGGATCTGGGGCTGGGCCTCGATCTCACGCGGACCTGGTACGGGGTGACGGCCGAAGCCGGAGGCCAGGTCCTCGAGGGCCTGACGGGCTGGATCGCCACCGCCGCTGCCCGGCTTCGGACCCCCCTGCGCCCTTGGCTGGACGCGACACTCCTCGCGGGTGCGGCCCTGCGCCACCACGATCTGTCGGGGGCCTGGACGGACACCGACTGGAGTCCCTGTCTCGGCGCGGGCCTCGCCGCTGTGGTGGTGGAGCCCGGTGCGGTCACGGTCTCGGCGGGCTTCCAGCTGGTGCGGGACCTGTGGGTCTCGGAGCTCGCCCTGGCGGGCGGGGTGCTGCGCACGAGTCCCTGGCGTCCCCGAGCCTCGCTGGAGCTCCGGTGGTGAGGCCCCTGGCCAGGACGGCCCGGAGCCGGGATCCGCTCCAGCGGGCCCGGACCCTGGCGGGTCAGCTCGGTGGCCAGTGGGTGGATCCCTGGTCCCTGGGGGAGCGGATCCTCTCGGAGTCCGAGGAGCGCGGGCTGGCGCTGGAGCACGTGGCCCGCGACGTGGTGTCCGAGCTGCTGTGGGTCCGAGCGGTCGCCGGGGACGAGGGTGCCAGGGACCGGCTGCTGGGCCTCTGGCACTCCCTGGTCCACGGCTGGTGCCGAGGGGTCTGCGGGCGCCGGCTCGACCCGGACGACCTGGCCCAGGAGGTCCTGCTCCGGGCCCTGCGGCGGCTGGAGCAGATCCATCGCCCGGCCCGCTTCGGCGCCTGGCTGCGGGGCACGCTGTACCGGGGGGTGCAGGAGCGGGAGCGGTGGGCACGGGTCGGGCGCTTCGTGCCCGAGGCCCTGGCCGGGGACCGGCCCAGCCCGCTGCCCCTGGCCGACGCGGCCCTGGTGGCTGGCGAGCGCCAGGCGCGGGTCCGGCTCGCGCTGGACAGCCTGTCCGCAGAGCACCGGGTGCTGCTCTGGGCCCACTACGTGGAGGGTCAGCGGCGGCGGGACATCTGCGCGTGGAGCGGGCTGGCGGAGGGCACCCTGAACCGGCGCCTCACCCGGGCTCGCGCGGCCTTCGAGCGTGCCTGCCGCCGGCTGGGGGTTGCGCCGTGACGGGCTGGTCCCACGCCGAGCTGCTCCGTCGAGCCCTCGACAGGCCCCAGCCGTCGCCCGAGGCGCTCGAGCGGCACCGGGAGCAGGTGCGCCAGCGACTCTGGCGGCGGGCTGGCCTCCCGGTCCTGCCCCTGGCCGTGTCGGCCGTCGCGCTGGTGGGCCTGGCGCTGGCCGCCTGGAGCCTGCGCGGTCCTCAGGACCTCTCGGTGGCACGGGCCGACGGCGAGCCCTGGTGGCCGGGGTGCTGGCCTGGAGCGACGGCCCGGTGCAGGGCACCTCGAGGGACCGCCGGGTGTCCCTGGTCCTGCCCCGGGGGCACCTGGAGCTCGACGTGGATCCGGCCCGGGACCTGGACGTGACGGTCTCCACCGCCGAGGCTCGGATCCAGGTCGAGGGCACCCGCTTCAGCGTGACCCGAGGCCCCAGCGGCACCACCGTGGCCGTCGAGCGGGGCCGGGTGGCGGTGACCTGTACCGGTCGCCACGCGGTCCAGCTGCTGGGCGCGGGGGGCCGGGTGACCTGCCTGCGCAGCGTGGGCCTCGGCCTGGGGCTCGCCCTCGGTCAGCGACGGGTCGGCGCCATGGCCCGTTCGCTGGAGACCACCCGCGACGCCCAGGCCCTTCCCGGGGGCACCCCCGCCACGCGGGCGTCGCTCCTGGCGCTGGAGACCGAGCTCTTGTTGGCCCTGGACCGGCGCGACGAAGCCCTCGCGGTGGCCGAGACCACCCTGGCCGGCGAGGCGGGCCTGCATCGCGACACCTGGACCCGGGCGGTGCTCGCGGCCCCCGGCTGTCCTCAGGCCGAGCCCTTCCTCAGCCGCCTGCACGACGTCGGGGACGCCAAGGCCTCGGCCCACCTGGCCCGTTGCCTCGCACCGACGGCCCCCGATCTGGCCGCAGAGGTGCTCGACGAGGCGCTCGCGCGGGACCCGGACCCGGAGACGCGCCGCCGCCTGGAGCGTCTCTCTGGGGCAGGCGCCGCGGCCAGGCGCTGAGCCAGCCCCGGCTGCGGTCCAGCCTGCAGGTCTCGGCTGCGCGGGACGGGACCGCGCGTGCCGTGGAGACCGCGACGGCCACGTCGTCGTCGCGGGGGTGAGGGAGGGGACCGGCGCCGCCCGTTCCCCACTCTTCCAACGCTGGCACCGAGGGCCGAGCAGGCCCGGCGGGCCGATGACCGGAATCCCGCCAGGGAGGGGGGGGCGTCGGCCCGTCGTTGGGCTCTACGAGCACATCTGGATAGACACGGGCCCCTGCCTTGCCGAAGGAGCCGAGCATGTCCCTCGCCGCCGAGCGCACCGTCGCCGTCGAAGCCGCCCTCGCCGCCTCCCGCGTCTGCGCCGCCGTGCAGCAGCGCCTGGTCGCCGGGGCCTCCCTGGAGAAGGGCGACAAGTCCCCGGTCACCGTGGCCGACTACGCGGCTCAGGCCATCGTGAGCCACCTGCTGGCCCAGGCCTTCCCGGGGGTGCCGCTGGTGGGCGAGGAGGACGCCGCCGCCCTGCGCGAGTCGGCCAACGCCGCCCTCAAGGACCAGGTGGTCGCCTCGGTCCGGACCGTGATCCCGGGCCTCGACGAGCCCACCGTGCTCGGGGCCATCGACCGCGGCACCTACGGCGGTGGCGACGCCGGCCGGCACTGGGTGCTGGACCCCATCGACGGCACCAAGGGCTTCCTGCGCCTGGACCAGTACGCGGTGGCCCTGGCGCTCATCGAAGACGGCGAGGTCGTGCTGGGGGTGCTCGGCTGCCCCAACCTGCCCCACGCCGCCGACGCCGAGGGTGCCGAGCGTGGCTGCCTGTTCATCGGCGTGCGGGGCCAGGGCGCGACCTGGCGCACCCTCGACGACCCGACCGAGCACGGCATCGCCGTCGACGCCGTGGCGGAGACCAGCGCCGCCCGCTTCTGCGAGTCCGTGGAGAGCGGCCACACCGCCCAGGGCGACAGCGCCCGGGTCGCGGAGCAGCTGGGGATCACCCGCCCGCCGTTCCGCATCGACAGCCAGTGCAAGTACGCCGCCGTCGCCCGCGGCGACGCCTCGATCTACCTGCGCCTGCCCACGCGCAAGGACTACGTCGAGAAGATCTGGGACCACGCCGCAGGGGTGGCCGTGGTCACCGAGGCCGGCGGCACCGTGACCGACGTGCGCGGCGAGCCCCTGGACTTCAGCCTGGGCCGGGGCCTGGCGAACAACAAGGGCGTGATCGTCACCAACGGCCGCTTCCACGACGAAGTCGTGGCGAGCGTGCGGGGAGTGCTCGGACTGTAGTCGGGCAGGGCCGGCCCGCTACTGCCCCAGGACCCGCCACCCGATGCCCAGCCCGTCCAGGTCCTGCATGACCTCGACGGGGGCGATGACTCCCAGGACCTCGTGGCCGGCGGCGATGGCCGCGGTCTCCTGGACGTCCGTCGCCACCAGGGCCACGGGCTGGAGGTGGGCGTCGAGGGGGTGGTCCCGCAGCCAGGCGTCGGACACCACCGCGATGAGCTCGTCGTCCGTGTGCAGCGCCCGGGTGCGCTGTCGGTCCTGCCGGTGGGCCAGATCGGAGAGCTCCCGCTCCGTCAGGGGGGTGGTCGCCAGGTCGTCGAGGGCGCCGAGCAGCAGGGTGATGGTCTCGGCGGCTCGGGCCGGCTGGACGTGGGCCGAGATCACCAGGTTGGCCGTGCCGTCCGGCGCGACCCGGGTGGCTACCGACGGGCTGTAGGTCCAGCCGCGCTGCCAGCGCAGCAGGTCCATCACCCGGTCCTGCATGGCCTGGACGATGGCGCGGTTCAGTGGCCGCTGGGTCGGGCTGTCCGGGGGCAGGGGCGCCGAGAGCTCGACCAGGGCCCGGGGGCCTCGGGCGGGCACGTAGAGCATCACCCGCTCGGGCAGCGAGCGGCCCAGGGGCGGCGGCGGGGGCTCGACCTTGCGAGGGCGCCAGCCGTCGAAGGAGGTGTGGGCCAGCTCCGCGACCTCCGGGCCGTCTGCGTCGCCGACGACCAGGAGCGCGGCGTTGCTCGGAGCCACCCGGCCCTCGAGCCAGCGGGTGGCGCGGGTGGTCTGCCAGATCGTCGCGTCCAGGGTGCCCTCTTCGGCGGCGACGGCCACGGGGTGGCCGGGCATCAGCTGGGTCAGGGTCGCGTTGGCGAGCAGCCGGTTGGCGCTGATGCGCGGCGGGTTCAGCTGGGTGCGCAGCAGGTCCCGGCGGCCGTCGGTCTGGAAGAGGTCGCCGCGCACGACCTCGCCCAAGGTGCCGAGCAGATCCTCCAGGTTCTCCGCCAGGCCCTCCAGGCCCAGCATGCGGTGGCCGTCGCGGTTCTGGCTGTGCCAGGTGCCGCCCAGGCTCTCGATGCGGCGCACCAGCTCGTGGCGGCCCGCCAGGGGCTGGAAGAACCAGTCGGCCAGCGAGGCCTGGCCCGGCAGGTCCTCGTAGAAGGCGCCCGTGCGGAAGATCAGGTGGGCGGTGGTCCGGTCGGTCCGGCTGCCGGGCAGCTGGATCACGGGCAGCCCGGTCGAGGTCTCCAGGGTGGTGAAGGCCGGAGGCGCGGGCCGGGTGTCGGTCGGGGTCTGGGCGAGCTTCCGAGGCGGACCGAGGGGCAGGTCGACGGACGCGGTCTCCGAGCGGCTCAGGGGCAGCAGCTCGTGGCCGACGAGCAGGGCGCTCACGGCTCGCCCGGGCACCAGGAAGCGGCGCATCAGGGACATGACCTGGGTGGGGTCGACCCGGCCGATGCGGTCGAGGCGGGTCTCGAGGCTGGCGTCGCTGCCCAGGCGGTGCCAGGCGACGGCCTCCTCCTGGACGCTGCCCAGCTGACCGCCCAGGGCCTCGGCCTGCTGGATCCGCGCCACGGCGAGCTGTCGCTGGACGGACTGCTCGACGATGCCCGACAGGGCAGGCCGCGCCCCCAGGGAGAAGAGCAGGTCGTCGACCGTGGAGAGCAGGCCGTCGCGCACGGCCTCGGGGGCCAGGGTCCGGGGCATCGGGATCCTGCACAGCAGCTCGGAGGAGGCGACCCGGTCCAGGACGTCGCACTGGGGGTAGACCCCCAGGAGCCCGGTCTCCGCCGCGCTGTAGGCCAGCAGCAGCCCGGCGGTGGTGCCGATCACGTCCAGGGCCGGGCCGTCCTGGCCATAGGCCCCGGGCAGGCTCCAGGCGATGAGCAGGGTCGGGTCGGCCCGGTAGGCGCTGCGGACGAGCATCTCCTGGTGGACCGGCTCGGGCGGCAGGCCAGCCGCGGCCGCGCGGGGGCAGGGACCCGGCGCCCCCTCGCCCCGCACACCGACGGGCAGCAGCTGGTGGGCCAGGGCGATCGGTGCGCCCTCGCCGGGCAGGTCCCCCACCACGAACAGGGTGGTGTGCTCCGGCCGGTACCAGGTCTCGGCGTAGGTCCGGACGTCGTCGAGGGTGATGGCGTCCAGGGTCTCCTGCTGCTGGGTGGCGAAGCGACGGCTCGGGTGGCCTTCGGGGTAGAGCACGTCTCCCAGGGCCTCGGTGGCGAGGCTCATGTCCTCGACGCCCCGCACGGCCAGCTCGTGCCGCACGATCTCCCGCTCCAGGTCCAGGGCCGCGTCGTCGACCCCGGCCAGCGGATCCCCCAGGCGCTGGGCCTCCAGCCCGAGCAGGGTCTCCAGGTCGCTGCGGACCCCGCGGGACAGGAAGGTGGTCTCGTCGATGCGCGTGAAGGCGTTGTTCTCGACCGCCAGGCCCCGCAGCAGGCCCTCGACTGGCACGTCCGTGCCGGCGGCCCGGGCGCGGAACCACAGGTGCTCGGCCAGGTGCGCGGTGCCTTCGAGGCCCTCCGGGTCGCCCCGGCGTCCGCCCTCCACCACGCTCGCCACCACGACCTGTTGGGAGCCCGGTGTGTGGTGGGTGACCACCCTCAAGCCACTCGCCAGGCAGGCCTGCTGGGGCGCGGCGAGTGCCGGGGACGCCCACACGCCCATCATCACCAGGGACCCTGCCATCCGCTTCATCGCCCACCTGCCTCGGGCGGGACGGTACCATTCCGGCCTGGCAGGGAGGCGGCGTGCTCACAGCGTTGATCGGGTGGTGACTGGGCGTCGCCGCGGGGGCCGAGGTCCCGGTCCAGCTGGAGCACGACACCCGTCCGGAGGACATCCCCGGTGGGCTCTCGCTGCCCGAGCGCTCCCTGGTCCGCGAGGCGTCGGACGAGCACCGCTACGTGACCCCCGAGGGACCCCGGGAGAACTGGAGCGCGGACATCTCGCTCTACTTCGAGATCGAGCTGGTCAACGGGTACGGCGTCGTCGTCCACACCAAGGAGATCAAGGTCGCCAGCGTGATGGCCGACGCCGAGGAGGCGGAGGTCCAGCTCCCGCTGGGGCCCTCGGATGATCTGCTCCGGACCTGGCCGGCGAACGGGTCCCTGGACCAGGTCTGGTTCGAGCGCCGCGGCAAGACCCGCGGCTCGGTGGTCGCCATGTCCGGCACCGAGGTCACGCTCTTCCACCTGGAGGACAGGGAGGTCGGGCTGGCGTGGTGGGACCTCGCGCAGCTCACCCGGACCGAGGTGCACGACTACGAGACCCTGGTGCTGCTCGACGACGACGCCCGCGAGCACGTGCGGGTCTGGCACCTGCCGCCCGCTGGCGACGACACCCGCCCGGCCTTCATGGTCCGCCTGAAGCGCGAGCGCGACGAGGACGGCGACCCGATCTGGCGGCCCTATGTGCAGACCGACCGGCCCCTCGCGCCGGTCGAGCAGGTGACGCCACCGCCCCGCTCCGCCGAGCAGCAGGCTCTGCTCGAAGCGCCCGACGTGCGGCCGGCGCGAGGGGTGCAGGTCACGCTGACCGGCGGGCTCAGCCGCGCCCTCGACCCGGGCGCGTCTGCGAGGGTCTCCGGTTGGCTGGGTCCGGTGGTCGTGTCCGTCGAAGGCTCCCCCCAGGACATCCGCGCCGAGCTGGCGTTCGGTCGCCAGGGCGCCTCGGGCTGGATCTACGGCGGCATCTCCGGCGGCCAGGGCATCCGGGACAACCCCGCGGAGCGGTACACGATGACCGTGGGCCACGGTCAGCTGCGCAGCGTTCGGGGGTGGCTGGCCGAGGCCGATGTCGGCCTCTCGGTGTCGTCGTCCATGGCGAGCATGCGGCGGCCTCCGGGTGCGGCTCGGGCTCTGGGGCTGGACCAGTCGAGGCCCCTTGTACCCCGAGGCCTGAGCGACCTACCCCTCGGTCTCCGTGGTCCCGGCCAGGTAGTCGTCCTGGGTCGCGAACATGTCGTCGATGCCCCCGGCCACGATCCCGACGATGTTGTCCCAGTCCAGCCCGGGGATCTCGGTCTCCTGCCAGGAGATCTGGTAGCGCAGCGTGCCGCCGTCCAGGGGGATCCAGATGTCGGCGGAGTACCCCTGCCACAGGCTGATCCGCTCGCCGTCGTGGGCGCTCAGGGGCATCCAGGATCGGGCGCACATCGCGGCTCGCTGGTCTTCGCCCACCGTCACCCAGCGGAATTCCTTCGGCAGCTCGTAGGTGACCGCGTAGAGCGCGTTGGACCGGGTCATGTCGTTGTCGGTCCGGAGCACGTCGCAGTCCCGCTGGAAGAAGCAGGGATCGCCCTCGGTGATGACGCGGTCGTAGTGGTCGGGGGAGGTGGGCTCGACCGGGGTCTGGTCGGGCATGGCCTGGAGGCCGAGGAAGTCGGCGAGGGGGTAGACGGAGTGGTGGACCACCCCGACCCCGGGGGCGTCCGCCACGTCGCGGCCGTGCTCGATCTTGCCGTCCAGGACCTCGGGGTCCAGGGGCTGGACCTCGTAGGCCCGCTCGGACCAGTCGGCCTCGAAGTCCACGCTCTGGGCGTGGTCCAGGAGCGCTGCCACCGCGGCCTCCAGGTAGGCCGGATCCTCCTCGGACCACTGCTCGTAGAACCACAGGGTGAGCTCCGTGACGTCTTCGGGCGCCTCGATCGGGTCGCTGCAGGCGATGAGCAGGAGCGGGAGCATCCAGGGACATTAACGGACCCTGTCACGCTTTGTCTCCGGCAGGAACCGCGGGGGCGTGCGCGGCGAACTCCCCGGCGCACGCGTCCCCCGGAGTCTGCATGAAGTCGCTGTCCGCCCTGGCCCTGAGCTGTGCCCTGGCCCTCGCCGCCTGTCGCTCCCCCGGCGCCTCCGCGGGAGACGATCCGGGCACGATCGCCGGGGCGCCCGTCCAGGCCGGTCAGGCCCAGGCGGTGTTCGCCGGCGGGTGTTTCTGGTGCATGGAGAAGCCCTTCGATCTCGTCGACGGCGTGATCTCGACCACCTCGGGCTACACCGGCGGCGCGGAGCAGGCCCCGACCTACCGGCAGGTCGCCAACCACCAGACCTCCCACTACGAGGCCCTCCGCGTGGTCTACGACCCGTCGGTGGTCACCTACGCCCAGCTGCTCCAGGTCTTCTGGCACAACGTCGATCCCACCGACGCCCGCGGCCAGTTCTGCGACAAGGGCGAGCAGTACCGCACCGGCATCTTCACCAGCGATCCGACGCAGCGCCGGCTGGCGGAGGAGAGCAAGGTCGCGGCCCAGCTCACCCTCGGCCGCCCGGTGGTGACGGAGATCCTGCCTGGGGCGACGTTCTGGGTCGCCGAGGCCTACCACCAGGACTTCTACCTGAAGAACCCGGGCCACTACGAGCGCTATCGGAAGGGCTGTGGCAGGGACCGGCGGCTCGAGCAGCTGTGGGGGGAGGCGGCTGGCCACTGACCGCGGCGATAGGGCGAGGTCATGGGAAGTGTGCTCGCCCTCGTCGCCATCGCCTGCGCCCTCTACTTCTTCGTCCAGGCCGGTACCATCGCCTACCAGCTGACCGGCATGGACAAGGACTCGGCCCAGTTCCAGGCCCTGTCCGCCCTGACCATGACCGGCTTCACCACCCTGGCCAGCGAGCGGGTCGTGCGGGACCCGGTCCGACGGCGCATCACCACGGCTCTCATCGTGGTCGGCTACGCGTCGACCGCCAGCATCATCGCGGGCCTGGTGACCACCGTGGCCACCGAGACCGCCCTCGGTCGCGCGGTCAATGTCGTGGCGCTGGCCCTGTCGCTGGTGGTGCTGGCCTCCGTGCTGCGCAACGGCACCCTGAACGCCCCCATCGAGGCCCGCATTCGCAAGGCCCTCGCCACGAGGCTGGTGCACGACCAGGTCCACCACGAGGAGCTGCTGCTCTACAGCCAGGGCTACGCGATCACCCGGGTCGAGGTGCCCGGGGACAGCCGGCTGGTGGGTCAGAGCCTGCGAGAGGCCGCGCTGCCTGCCCACAACCTCCAGGTGCTGACCCTGGAGCGGGAGGGCGAGGTCACGTCACTGGTCGGTGCCGACACCACGCTCGAAGCGGGGGATCTGCTGGTGCTCTACGGCGAGGTGGAGCAGGTGCAGGAGGCCTTCGGAGCGCCGGCGCTCAGTCCCGACGCCCCCACCTGACCAGGGCCACCACCCCCGCTGCACCCACCCCCAGGAAGCACGCCAGACCCACCCCGTGCAGGGCGGGGCTCTGGGCGAAGACCAGGGTGCCGAAGCCGGCGATGGTGGTCGCCATGCTCAGGAGCACGGCCCGCCGGGTGCCGGCCTTGGCGGCGGGCTTCGACCATGAACACGCCGTAGTCCAGGCCCAGCCCGAGGATCAGGACCATCGCGCAGGTGCTCACGGCGGTCCAGGGCGCGCCCAGCCAGCCGAGCAGGCCCGCCGACCAGACCACGGCGGCCAGGGCCGGGGCCAGGGCGGTGAGGGCCGGCCGCACGGCCCGGTAGCGCAGGCCGAGCAGCAGCAGGATGCCCGCCAGGGCGAAGCCCCCGAGGCGCAGGAGCTCCCCGCGGATCTCGGTGACCCCTTGGGCGGCGAGGGCCGCGGGCACCAGGACCCGGGCGGAGGGGTCGGCGTCTCGCACGGCCTGGGCCACGGCTTCGGCGGCCCCCGGGTCGAAGGAGAGGGTGAGCATCACCTCGGCCTCGATGTCCGTGGTCCGGGTGTGGCGGGTGACGAGCTCCTCGACCGGGGTGTCGCGCCAGGTCTCCGGAGGGACGAGGGCGGGCCGCGGGAGCAGGGCCTGGGCCGTGACCCCGGGGGCGAAGCCCGCGGCGACCGCGGCGGCCTCGAGCGCCGGGCGCAGCGCGTCGTCGGCGGGCATGGCCGCGGCTCGCCGGGCGATCGCGGTCGGGGAGGGGAGCACGGCGGTCGCCCCCTGGGCCGTGGCCCCGGGCAGGGCGATGACCGCCCCCTGGGCCCGGTCGGCCCGATCCAGGGCCTCGGCCAGCGAGGGGGCGGTGAACACGGCCAGGCCGCCGGTGCCGAAGCCGCCGTAGCGGGCGTGGAAGGTGGCCTCGAGGGCGGCGGTCTCCGGCTCCATGCCGTTCAGTGCGCGGGGATCGCCGTCGAAGCGCCCGCGGGGCAGCCCGACCAGGGCGAGGATCGTGACGGCGACGACGACCGCACGGAGCAGGCTGGCCGGCGGACGGGGCAGGTCGGGCAGGGGGAGCACCGGGGCCAGGCGTGCCGCGGCGAGGGGGCCCAGGAGCAGCGTGCCGGCCAGGGCGCCGGCCACCGCAGCCAGCCCGAGCCAGCCCAGGTCCCGGATCACGGGGTAGCGACTCGAGGTGAGCACGGCGAAGGCCAGCGCGGTGGACCCCGCGGACAGCCCGTAGGCCGGCAGCAGCCGCTTCCTGGCCGCCCGCGCCGCGGCCAGGCGATCCCCGCCGGGAGCCGCCGCGGCGGTCTCCACGACCAGGTGGATCCAGTAGTCGACGGCCAGCCCCAGGACCGGCGCCACGAACCCCAGGGTGATCGCGTGGATCGGGGCCAACAGCGCACACAGGGCCCCCGAGCAGGCGATCGCGAGGAGGATCGGCACCGGGGCGCCCAGGGCCGGTCGCAGGCTGCGGAAGCCGATCAAGAAGATCCCCACCAGGCAGGCGATGCCCAGGGCGCCGCCGCGGTGGAGATCCCGGTAGATCATCGCCGCCGACTCCGAGGCGATCCGGTGGCCGCCCAGGGCCGCCACCGGGAGCGTCGCCACGGCCGCGTGGTCCCGCACCCGGGCCATGAGGCGGCCGCTGGGGTCGGCGACGAGGGCAGAGCTGTCCGGCCAGGCGAAGATCAGGGCACGGGTCCCCCCTTCGTCCAGGAAGTGACCGGACTCCACCTGGACCCGGAACGGACCCGGCGCGTCCCGCAGCTGCTCGGTGGCCAGGCCCCACAGATCCAGGGGGTCGTAGGGGAAGGTCTTCGCCGTCAGGGCCGACGCGGGGCCTGCGAGGCGGGCGAGCTGTCCCTGGAGGGCGGTCGCCATGCCCTCGGGAGAGAGCCGCTCCGCGAGCCGATCCGCCGGAATGAGCGAGGTCGCCAGGGGCGCCAGGGCCGTCTGCAGGGCGATGCCGTCGTCGACTTCGACCCGGTAGCGGACCTCCCGGAAGTCCGGGTCGGCGGCCAGGGCCGCGCCCAGGGCGTCGGTCGCGGCCAGCAGGGTGGCCCGGTCGGTCCCGGTGCCGTCGACCTCCAGCAGCAGGATGTCGGCGACGTCGTAGGCCTCGAGCAGCTCCAGGGCCTCGGGCAGCGGGCCGTCGGCCGGCACCAGATCCGCGAGGTCGTGGGTGAAGGTCGTCCGCGAGGCCACCAGGGCCAGGGCCGCCACCAGGGCGGCGTAGAGCCACGCCACTCGCACGCTGGGATGCTAACGCTTACGCCTCGACGGGATGACCCCACAGCGCATCGCCGTGCTCGGGGGCGGGCCGTCCGGGGCGGCCTGCGCGACGCTGCTGGCTCGGGCCGGCCGCGACGTGGTGCTCTTCGGCGCCGGGCGCCGGCCCAAGCTGCTCGTGGGGGAGTCCCTGATCCCGGCCGTGGTGCCCCACCTGCGCACGCTGGGCATCGAAGAGGCCATCGCCGCGGACAGCGTGCGCAAGCCCGGGGCCTCCTTCGCCACGGGGGTGGGGGAGCCCGCCTTCCGCTTCACCTTCGACGTGCCCGGCCTGCGCTACCCGCACTACGCCTACAGCACCCCCCGGGATCGCTTCGACGACGCCATCCTCGGCGCCGCCCGCGACGCCGGGGTGCACTTCGTCCAGGCCCTCGGGACCGTCGAGGCCGACGGCGACCGCGTGGCGCTCACCGGTGGCGCCCTGGACGCCGCCCGAGAGCTGCTCGGCGGGGCGCCGGACTGGATCGTCGACGCCACCGGACGCACCCGCCTGCTGGCGACCAAGCTGGCGCTGCCCACCGAGGACGGTCCCCGCAAGGACGCCGCCCTCTTCGCCCACCTGGAGGGCGTGGACATGCCGGGCGACGGCTTCACCCACAACGACCTGCTCCAGCGGGGCTGGGCCTGGCGCATCCCACTGCCCGGACGGACCAGCGTCGGCGTGGTCGCGCCGGTCGAGCACCTCGCCCCCCTGGGGGAGACCGCCGAGGAGCGCTTCGACGCCGCCTGCCGGAGCGAGCCCTGGCTCGCCCAGGTCACCGCCAGCGCCAGGCGGGTCACCCCGGTGCTGCGCTACGACAACTACCAGCGGCTGACCGCCCGGTCCCTCGGGCCGAACTGGTGCCTGGTCGGCGACGCCCTGGGCTTCGTCGACCCGGTGCTGAGCAGCGGCACCTACCTGGCCCTGGAGGGTGGGGTGTGCATGGCCGAGGCGCTGCTGACCGGGTCCCGCGGGCAGCTCCGTCGCACCGAGCGCGTGCTGATCCGGCGGATCCGGATCTGGCAGGAGATCATCGGCTACTTCTACGACGGCCGGCTGCTCACCCTGTGCAGGGCGGGCAAGCAGGCCGAGGCCGAGCTGCCAGGGGGCGAAGTCGTGGGTCGCTTCATGACCCGGCACCTCACCGGGCTCTTCACGGGGGAGTCCATCGAGAGCTGGTTCTCCCTGTCGCTCCTCCGGTTCATGATCCGCCACGGGCGCATGGGGCACGAGCCGGATCCCCTGATGGTCCGCTGACCGTTATGTCCCCGCGATGAGCGCCAACCACGCCGCGATCGCGACCACCCTGCGGGCCGTCCTGCTGGACCAGGTCCTCGACCCCTCCGTCGAGCTGACGGACAAGACCCCCCTGGCGCCCCTCGGGGTGGACTCCATGTCCTACGTGCGGCTGCTGCTCGCGGTGGAGCGCGAGCACGGCATCGCCTTCCCCGACGAGGAGATGACCCCGGAGAACCTGGCCACCGTGGAGAGCCTCACCGCCGCGCTGATCCGGGTCGCCGAAGGCTGATGTCCGGCCGCGTCCTGAGGGGGGCCGACACCTTCGCCCTCACCATCGACGCCTGGTCCCGGGCTCGCGGGGGGCGCGGCTTCGTGTGCCAGGCCGTGCTGGACCTGGACGGCCACCTGGACCCGGCTGTCCTCGAGACCTCGGTGGCGGGCCTGCGGCGGCACTTCCCCGCCCTGGCCTGCGAGGTGCGGCGGTCCTGGCCCTTCGGCCTGCCCCGCTGGCACGCTCATGGGCAGGAGCACGGGGGGTCGACTGGGACCACCACACGGTCGCTGGGCCGTGGACGGGAGACGGCGCTGCCCAGGCCCTGCTCGAAGACCAGCTCCTCCAGGACCTGCGGGTCACCGGCGGGGATCCGCTCCTGCACTACCGGCTCATCCACCTGCCCGGTGGCCGCTCCCTGCTGGCGGTGGCCTTCCAGCACGTGCTCACCGACGCCCTCGGCCTGGAGCGGCTGCTCGGCTGGCAGCGAGCGCTGCAGCCGGAGCCGCCGCCGCCCGCGCCCGAGGACCCGGAGGAGCGCCAGGGCCTGGCGGGCTTCCGGGAGCGGGGAGAGTCCGCCCGGCGCTTCCTGCCGCTGATGGACACCTTCCGGGCCCACCCGCCCAAGGAGCTCCAGCCGGTGCGTAGGCTCGGACACGTGCGCACCTGGCGTCTGGTCCTGGACGCCGAGCAGTCTGCGGCGGTCTCCGCGGCGATGCGGGCCGACGGCGCCCTGATGAACCCTTCCGGGTGGCTGCTCGGCCACTGTGTGCAGGCCCTGCACGGCCTGGCCGAGGACCGCGGGGTCCCTCCCCGGGGCTACCTGGTGCCGATGGCCATGGGGCTGCGGAAGAAGGGCGATCTGAGGCCCGACCTGGCCAACCGGATGGGCTCGCTCTTCGTGCACCTGACCGCCGACGAGCTCGCCGACGTGGGCGCCATCGCCAAGCGGATCCGCCGCCAGACCATGGAGCAGCTCGGCGGCGACATCCCCCGCACCATCTCCGACGCGATGTCGCTGTCCCGCCGCCTGCCCCCCGGCCTGGTGGGTCGGTTCATGAGCACCGCGATCGAGGGCTCCTTCGCCAGCTTCTACTACGGCTTCACCGGCGAGGTCACGCCGCGCCTGGAGACCTTCCTCGGCCACCGGGTCGACAACCTGCTGCACTTCCCGACCCTGCCGGCGCCCCCAGGCCTGGCCGTGGTCTTCAACCGCTTCGACGGGCGGCTGAACGCGTGCCTGACCTGGCAGGACGGCATGCTCACCGACGCCGAGCTGGCCACTCTGAAGCAGGCTCTGGGCGCGCGGCTGGGGGTGGGGTGAGCTTCGATGTCGTGGTGGTCGGCGGCGGGGCCGCCGGCTGTGCCGCGGCTGCTGCAGCGGCGCGAGTCGGGGCCCGGACGCTGCTCCTGGAGGCCGGGCCGCAGCTGGGAGGCACCGCGGAGCACGCGGTGCTCACCGTGGTCTGCGGGGCCTTCCGCCAGCGAGACGACGCCCCGGTCTGGGTGAGCGACGGCGTCGTGCGACACCTCGGGCAGCAGCTCCAGCGGGACGGCGGGCCCCCGCGGCGCCTGGATCCGGTCTGGGTCCAGCCCTTCTCGCGGCAGGGCTGGCTGGCGGCCCTCGGGGACCTGGTGGACACGGACGGCCTCACGGTGCACACGGGCCGCGCCCTGACGGTCGAGGGTGCGGCCGCCCTGTCCCCGGGGGCCTGGGTCGACTGCAGCGGAGACGGCGCCACCCTGGAGGCGCTCGGGGTCGACTTCACCCTGGCCGTCCCGCCGAAGCGTCAGCTACCGGCGGTGTCGGCGGTGGTCGGGCCGGTGGACGAGGGGCCGCTCTTGTCGGTGCGGGCGGGGATCGCCCTGTCCCGGGCCGGTCTCGGCGACGTCCAGGTCCACCGGGCACGAGGGGGGGCGCTGCTCAAGCTCAGCCTTCGGCCGGGGCCCCACTGGGACCCCAGGTCCCACGCCGACCGCGACGCCCTGCTGGCCGAGGGGCTGGGCGTGCTCGCCAGGGCCCTGGGGATCCTGCGGGCCGAGGTCTCCGCCTTCGCCGGGGCGGACTGGACCCAGCGACCGGCCCGGCTCGGCGTGAGGGAGTCCGGCCGGCTGGTGGGCCAGGCCCGCCTCGAGGCCGCCGACGTGCTCGAGGGTCGGCGGCACCCCGACGCCGTGGCGGTGGGGAGCTGGCCGATCGAGCTCTGGCAGGCACCCGGGGAGCAGGTGCTGAGGCCCGCCGGTGCCGAGGTCTACGACGTCCCCCTCGGGGCGCTGCGCGCCCGGGATCGAGACCACGTCTTCGCCGCCGGGCGCTGCCTCTCGGCGAGCCACGAAGCCCTGGCGTCGATCCGGGTCCTCGGGGGCTGCTTGGAGACGGGCCAGGCCGCGGGCACCGCGGCGGCGCTGAGGGCGCTCCGGGGCCGGGTCGACGCGGCCGACGTGCAGCCCTACAGGGACTGGTGATGCGCATCACCGACACCATCCGGGCTCAGGCCGAGGCCGACCCGGCGGCCCCGGCGCTCTTCGACGGCGAGCGGCGCTGGACCCGCGGGGAGCTGCAGCAGGCCGCGGTGGCCTTCGGGGAGCGGTGTCGTGGGATGGGGGTCGGGCCTGGCATGCGGATCGGGCTCCAGGGCGGCCACGGCGGCGACTATGTCGTCCGTGCGCTGGGCCTGCTCGACCTCGGCGCGGTGATCGTGCCTGTGCAGGCCTCGGCCACCGCGGAGCGCCGCGCCCTGGTCACCGAGCGTCTGGGCGTCGCCGCCTGGGTCGGGCTCGACGGCACCCTGGAGACCACCGGTGCGCCCGCGCCGCGCGAGGACCTGTCCGACCTGGCCTTCATCCGCTTCACCAGCGGCACCACCGACGAGGCCCGCGGCGTCGCGCTGACCCACCACAGCATCGCGGCCCGACACCGGGCGGCCAACGACGCCCTGGCCCTCGATCCCACCGACGGGGTGCTCTTTCCCCTCGACATGGCCCACCACTTCGTGGTGTCGGTGCTGCTGATCCTCCGGTGCGGCGCCCGGCTGCTCCTGCCGAGCCAGGCCCTGCCGGGGCCGATGGCCGAGGTCTTCGCGGCCGGCCAGGGCACGGTGGTCTACGGCGCACCCCACCACCTGCGGCTGCTCGCCGGCGGCGTGCCCGCGGGCGGCCTCGCCGGCCTGCGGCTGGCCCTGTCCACGACCGCGCCCCTCGCCTCGGCGGTGCCCGGCGACTTCCTGGCTCGGCACGCCGTGCCCCTGGGCCAGGCCTACGGCATCATCGAGGTGGGCCTGCCCTGTCTGGACCTCGATGGCGCTGCTGGCACGGTGGGTCACCCGGTCCCGGCCTTCGAGGTCCAGCTCCGGAACCCGGTCGACGGCGTGGGCCGGGTCGCCGTGCGTGGCCCCGGCCTGTTCGACGCCTACGTCTCCCCCTGGCGCCCCCGCACCGAGGTCTGCCCCGACGGCTGGTTCCTCTCCGGGGACCTGGGGCGCTTCGACCACCAGGGGCGGCTGGTGCTGATGGGCCGGGAGCAGGCCGTGATCAACTTCGGCGGCGTGAAGATCTTCCCGGTGGAGCTCGAAGACGTGCTCAACCGCCACCCCCAGGTGATCGAGAGCCTGGTGCGGGGTCTGCCACACCCCAAGCTCGGCGAGCTGCCCATCGCCCAGGTGGTGGCCGCCCCCGAAGCGCGGCCCACGACCCGGGAGCTGCTGCAGTTCCTGCGCCAGCACGTGCCGCCGCGGGAGCTGCCCACGGAGATCCGGTGGGTGGAGGCCCTGCCGCGCACGGCGACGGGGAAGCTGCTGCGGCGGCCGCTCGGCTGATCCTGCCGATCAGTCCCCGCTCTCGGCCAGCACCCGGGTGACCTCCTCGAAGGTCGTCTCCCCGGCCAGGGCCCGGGCGACGCCGGCGTCGTCCATCGTCACCGTGCCGATCTCGCGGGCGATCGCGAAGAGCGCGGTCTCGTCGCCGCCCTCCCGGAGCACGTTCTTCACGTCCTCGTTGGGCACGATGCTCTCGTAGACCGCCACCCGACCGCGGTAGCCGGTGTCCAGGCAGTCGCCGCAGCCTCGGGCCTCGCGGTACAGCGCGCTCTCGGCCTGCTCGCGGGTGAGCTCGAACTCCTCGATGATCTTCTCCGGGATCGGCCGCTCCAGGCTGCACTTGCCGCACACGCGGCGCAGGAGCCGCTGGGCCAGGATGAGCTTGAGGCAGCTGGCCAGCAGGTAGGGCTCGATGCCCATGTCGATGAGCCGGTTGAAGGTCTCGATGACGCCGTTGGTGTGCAGGGTCGACATGACCAGGTGGCCGGTGAGCGACGCCTTGATCGCGATCTTGGAGACCTCGGTGTCGCGCATCTCCCCGACGAAGATGACGTCGGGATCCTGGCGCAGCATCGAGCGCAGGGCCGCCGGGAAGGTGGTGCCGCCCTTCTCCAGGATCTGCACGTGGTTGATGCCGGGCAGGGCCTGCTCCACCGGGTCCTCGGCCGTCACGATGTTGATGTCCGGATCGTTGATGTCGTTGAGCATCGCGTGCAGGGTCGTGGTCTTGCCGGACCCGGTGGGGCCGGTGACCAGCACCAGGCCCTGCTTGAGCCGGATGGTCTTGCGCACCATCGCCAGCTGGTCCTTGCGGAAGCCGAGGCGGTTCAGGTCCGCGAGGTGGGCCTCCTTCTTGAGCAGCCGGATCACGGTCTTCTCCCCGAAGACCGTGGGCAGGGTCGAGACCCGGAAGCACAGGCTCTCGTCCTTGTACTCCATGGTCATCTGGCCATCCTGGGGACGGCGACGCTCGGAGATGTCCATGCCCGAGAGGATCTTGATCCGGCTGACCATCGGGCGCTGGACCCGCTGAGGGGGGGTCATGACCGTGAACAGCGAGCCGTCGACCCGGAACCGCACCCGGGCGAAGGTCTCGTAGGGCTCGATGTGGATGTCGCTGGCCCGCTGCTCCACCGCCCGCTTCAGGATGTAGTTCACGAGCCGGATGATGCTCGTGCCCTCGGCCATGCCCTCCAGGTCGGTGTCCGGGTCGAAGTCCCCTTCGTCCCAGCCGCCGCCCTCCTGGGCGGTGGTCTTGTCGAGAGCCTCGTCTTCGGTGATCTGGTCCATCAGGATCGTGGTCGCATAGCGGGTCGACACGAAGCGCTTGAAGGTGCCTTCGCTGACCAGGCGGACGTCGATGTGGGGGATGCCGAGCACGAAGCGCAGATCGTCGATGGCCTGGTAGTTCCGCGGATCGGTCATGCCGAGCACGATGGTCTCGCCGTCCAGGGCCAGCGGCACGGCTTCGTAGCGCTCGACCAGGTTCTGGGGGATGCGCCTGAGCAGCGCCTCGGGCGGGTTCAGGTTCTCGACGTCGGCCATCTTGAGGCCGAGCTGCTCGGAGAGCTGCTTGTCGAGGTGTCCCTCGTCGAGGTAGCCCATGTGGACCAGGGTGCTGCCGAGCCGCCCGCCGTGGGTCTTCTGGTGCTCGAGGGCCTTGTCGAGCTGCCAGGGCTCGATCAGGTCCTGCTCCACGAGCAGCTCGCCGAGGCGCTTCTTCCTCTGCGGGGTCTTGGCGGGGGCGGTCGGGTGCAGCGGCACGGCAGCGGACATGCGGCCTCCAAGGGTCGAGCGGGACGCTGTCCCCTGGTCGGTCGGCCCGTGCCGCGCCTTGAGCAGCAATAGCTGAGGGGGAGACCCCGTCACGGCCACCCGGCCAGTCAGCGTGTCAGCCGCCAGAGGATGTCGCCGCCCCTCTCCGTCCCCTCGCCCCACCTGGTCACCAGCTGGCGGGTGTAGCGCGGGTCTCCCCGGTGCCCGTACGACACCACCCAGGTGCGCGGATGGGCGGCGATGGCCTGGTCCAGGGCGTCTCGCGGGTCCTCGTGGAGGTAGACGGCGATCCCTCTGTGGTCCCTTGGCTGGCCGTGCCGGTGGTCGTCGTAGACCAGGTCGTAGGGCTGGACCGGAGGCAGGGCGGACCAGGGGGGCAGTCGCCACAGCACCGAGGAGGTGCCCCGCTTGTCGTCGTCGGGGGTGCGCGGTGGGGTCAGGAGGATCACGGCGTCGCCGGGCCGGGCCTCGGCCAGGGCGAGGTCCACCCCCCGGGGTGGGTCCGAGGCGACGGCGACCAGGGCCCGGGTGTCCAGCCACGCGGAGCCCAGGGCCTGGAGTGCGCAGACGGCGAGCGCGACCCCCTGCGCCAGCCGGCTCCTGGCGGCGGAGGCGACCCCGGCTGCGACCAGCCAGGCGAGCGGCACACCGGCGGCCAGGTGGTAGGGGAACTGGTGTGGTGCCGCCACGCCAGCGAGCTGGAGGGCGAGCACGAAGCCCTCGGTCGCGACCAGCCCGACCGCGAGCGCCGGGCGGCGCCTGGCCCCCTGCGCGGCGAGGGGCAGCAGCAGGACCCACCAGGCCCCGAACCGGGCGACCAGCTCGCCGAGCACCTCCGCCAGCTTCAGCGGTGGCTGTCGGAAGGTGCCGGGCTCTGTGGCGAGGTCCAGCAGGGTGGGGGCGAGGGGGGCCACCGCCAGGGCCATGACCGCGCCGACCCGCAGGGCCACGGCCGGCCCCAGGGTCAGCGCGGCGACGGCGGCCACCCACCCGGCCAGGCCATGGGTCCAGACCGCCACCGCGCCCACCAGGGCGAGCTCCCACCAGGGTCGCCCGCCCGCGACCCGGTCCCGGGCCCACCAGGTGGCTGCGACGACAGCGGCGGTCAGCGGGTAGTTGTTCACCTCGGCGGCGTAGGCCAGCTGCACGGCGCCGCAGGCGACCAGCAGGGCGGCGAGCCATCCAGCACGCAGGGTGAACGCCACCGCCGCCGTGGAGCACGCCACGCTGAGCAGCAGCCACAGGATGGGCGCTGGCCACGCCCAGCTCAGCAGGCTGTGGAGCAGCGGGTACAGGGGCGGATGCAGGCCCGCGAAGGTGGTCAGGGCCGCGCCGAGCTCGCCGCTCTGCAGCGCCTCCAGGGTCGGGTGGTTGTAGGCCGCGTACTGCCAGGCGACCTCGTCCCACCGTGCGGCCGCCCGGGGCAGGCGGAGCGCCAAGGCGAGGCCCACGACGGCCCACGCCAACCGGTGACCAGGCACCCGGCACGCTACCGGAAGCGGACCTGGAAGCCGAGCTTGTCCGAGAAGATCCCGGACAAGAGCGGCAGCATCGGCTCGGCGGTGTCCCGCTCGAACCACGTGCCTTCGCGGAAGACGAAGTGCCAGGCCTTCCAGTTCGCGCTGAGCCAGAGCTCTCGTGCGGGGACCTGCTGGGAGAGCACGACGGCGGAGCCGTCTTCGAAGCGCGTGTCCACCACCCCGTCGCCGAGGCGAGGGTCGATGTCGTCGGTCTCCAGGTCGTCGATCTGCTCGAACAGGTCCCGGAGCGCGTTGCCGACCAGCTTGCGGAAGGCGCTCTCTTCGATCTGCACCGGGCCTCCACCGTTGCGGGGTGCGGATTGTCGCATCCCCGTCGCCTCCTGGGGCTCCGAGTGGGCCCGGCGCAGCGATAGACTCGCGGCCCTGGAGGTCGGAGGCCATGGACATCGAGAGTCTGCTGACCGGCGAGAACGCCGCCTTCGTGGAGCAGCAGTACCTGGCCTGGATCGACGATCCGGCTTCGGTGCCGGCGGAGTGGCAGGCCCTGTTCGCCGAGTACGGCCCGGCACCCGACAAGCACAGCCTGGACGGCGTGCCCCACTACCCGTCCCGGTCGATCTTCAACCCCCGGGGCACCGGCACCAGCACCGGGGCGGCCGCCAGGGCCGCCGCTCTGCGCCAGGCCCGCACGGTCCAGCTGATCAACGCCTACCGAGTGCGGGGCCACATGCTCGCGGACATCGACCCCCTCAAGCACCTGGAGCGCGAGGAGCACCCGGAGCTGACCCCGGGCTGGTGGGGTCTCGAAGAAGCCGACATGGACCAGCCGGTCTCCGGCGCCTTCATGCACGGCGTGCCCGAGCAGACCACCCCGCGGGAGATCCTGGCGGCCCTGAAGCGGGCCTGGTGCGGCTCGATCGGCGCCGAGTTCATGAACATCCAGGACCAGTCCCAGAAGCAGTGGGTCATCGAGCAGCTCGAGACCCTGCCCCACCGCCAGGTCCTCACCCACGACGAGGAGCTGCGCATCCTGGGCAAGCTCTGCGACGCCGAGGGCTTCGAGCAGTTCCTGCACGCCCGCTTCCCCGGCACGAAGCGCTTCTCCCTGGAGGGCGCCGAGACCCTGATCCCCCTGCTCGACGTGCTGATCGAGGAGGCCGCGGCCGGCGGTGTCCGGGAGATGATCATCGGGATGGCGCACCGGGGCCGCCTCAACGTCCTGGCGAACACCCTGGAGAAGCCGGTCCAGCTGATCGTCAGCGAATTCGAGGACCCCGGCGGCACGACCCAGGGCTCCGGCGACGTGAAGTACCACCTGGGCTACTCCGCCGACACGACCACCCTTCGCGGCGACTTCATCCACCTGTCCCTGACCTTCAACCCCTCCCACCTGGAGGCGGTGGACCCGGTGGTGGTGGGCCGCACCCGGGCCAAGCAGGACCGCCACGGCGACGCCGACCACTCCCGGGCGATGCCCCTGCTGCTCCATGGCGACTCGGCCTTCTCCGGTCAGGGCCTGGTCGCCGAGGTGCTCAACCTCTCCGAGCTCGACGGCTACAAGACCGGCGGCACGGTGCACGTGATCGTGAACAACCAGATCGGGTTCACGACCCCCCCCAAGGAGTCTCGCTCCACCCCCTACGCCACCGACGTCGCCCGCATGCTGGCGATCCCGATCCTGCACGTCAACGGCGAGGACCCGGTCGCGGTGGCCGCGGCGGTCCAGGTCGCGGTGGCCTGGCGCCAGCGCTACCACCGCGACGTGGTCCTGGACATGTACTGCTACCGCAAGTACGGCCACAACGAAGGCGACGAGCCCAGCTTCACCCAGCCGCTGATCTACGACTTCATCCGCTCCAAGCCCTCGCCCCGCCAGGCCTACGCCCGGCGCATGGTCGGGCTCGGTCACATCACCCAGGAAGAGGCCGACCGGATCTACGCCGAGAGCCGCTCGCGCATGGCCGCTCCGATGGCCCTCGAGGACCTCCAGCCGCCCACCGGGCCCACCATCAACCCGCTCAAGGAGCTCTGGCGCAAGTACGTCTCGGCGAGCCTGTCGGACCCGGCGGAGACCGGCTTCGACGTGGAGATGCTCGGCGAGCTGCTGGTCAGGGTGAACACCCTGCCCGCGGGCTTCAGCGCCCACCCCAAGATCAAGCGGTTGCTCAAGCAGAGGCTGGCCATGGCCACCGGCGAGCGCCCGATCGACTGGGCCGTGGCCGAGCAGGCGGTCTACGCCACCCTGGTGGTCGACGGCCACCCGGTGCGGCTCTCGGGCCAGGACTGCGGGCGGGGGACCTTCTCCCACCGGCACGCGGTCTTT
>CAYFPX010000007.1:23479-30838 GCA_964344945.1 uncultured Enterobacterales bacterium | reverse complement strand
CCCAGTTCGGGGACTTCGCCAACGGCGCCCAGGTGATCATCGACCAGTTCATCCCCAGCGCCCACCAGAAGTGGAACCGCCTCAGCGGCCTCGTGATGCTCCTGCCCCACGGCTACGAGGGCCAGGGCCCCGAGCACTCCTCGGCCCGTCCCGAGCGCTACCTGCTGGCCTGTGCAGAGGACAACATGCAGGTGGCCAACGTCACCACCCCTGCGAACCTCTTCCACCTGCTGCGGCGCCAGGTCATCCGCAACGCCCGGCGGCCCCTGGTGGTGTTCACGCCCAAGTCGCTGCTGCGGCACCCGGAGTGCGTGTCGACCCTGGACGAGCTGGCGGAGGGCCGCTTCCAGGAGGTGATCTGGGAGCACGAAGACCTCGACGCCGAGGCCGTGCAGCGCATCGTGTACTGCAGCGGCAAGGTCTACTACGACCTGCTCGCCGAGCGCCGGGCCCGGGGGGAGCGCCGGGTGGCGCTGATCCGGGTCGAGCAGTGGTACCCCTTCCCGTTCCGAGGCCTCGCCCGGGGCCTGGTCCACTACCCCAACGCCGAAGTCGTGTGGTGCCAGGAAGAGCCCCGGAACATGGGGCCCTGGCCGGTCTTCTGCGACTGGATCCGGGAGATCATGCCGGCGGACCGACAGCCTCGCTACGTGGGCCGCAAGCCCGCCGCGGCGCCAGCCACTGGCAGTCACAGCGTCCACAAGGCCGAGCAGGCCGCCCTCGTTGCAGCCGCCCTCGATCTGGAGAACAGTCCATGAGCGCAGTCGAAGTCGTCGTCCCCCAGCTGGGGGAGTCCGTGACCACGGCCTTCATCGCCCAGTGGTTCAAGCAGCCCGGTGACTACGTCGCGGAGGGGGAGTCGGTCCTCGAGGTCGACAGCGACAAGGCCTCGCTGGAGGTCCCGGCACCGGTCGGCGGCATCGTCGGGGAGTACCTGGTGTCCGAGGGTGACGAGGTCCCCATCGGCACCGCCGTGGTGCGGGTGACCCCCGGAGAAGCGCCCGCCGCCGCCTCGCCCGCGGGCGAGGCCGCCCCGGAGAACGCAGCGCCGGCGGCGACCGGTGGCAAGAGCGGTCCGGCAGCGCGGCAGCTCGCGTCGGCCAAGGGCGTGGACCTGGCCTCGGTGGCGGGCAGCGGTGTGGGCGGGCGCATCCTGAGCAAGGACGTCGCCGCCGCGGCGTCGGCCCCGGCCCCGGTGGCCCCAGCGACCTCTGCAGCGACACGGCCCGCGGAGCCGGCGGTGCCGGCCGGAGAGCGGCCCACCCGCCGGGTGAAGATGTCCCCTCTGCGGCGCACGATCGCCCGCCGCCTGGTCGAAGCCCAGGCCACGGCCGCGATGCTCACCACCTTCAACGAGGTGGACCTGAGCCAGGTGAAGGCCCTGCGGGCCCGCTACCAGGACCGCTTCGTCAAGAGGTACGGCCGCAAGCTGGGCTTCATGTCCTTCTTCGTGAAGGCGGCGGTCGAGGCCCTCAAGGAGTTCCCGGCCGTCAACGCCGAGATCGACGGCGACGAGATCCTCTACAAGTACTTCTACGACATCGGGGTCGCGGTCAGCTCGCCGAGGGGCCTCGTGGTTCCGGTCGTCCGGGACTGCGACCGCCTGAGCCTGGCCGAGGTCGAGGGCACAATCGCCGAGCTCGCCACCCGGGCACGGGACAACAAGCTGGCGCTGTCGGACTTCCAGGGTGGCACCTTCACCATCTCCAACGGCGGGGTGTTCGGCTCGATGATGTCCACCCCCATCCTGAACCTGCCCCAGGTGGCGATCCTCGGCATGCACGCGATCCAGGACCGCCCCGTGGTCGTCGACGGCGAGATCGTCATCCGGCCGATGATGTACCTGGCCCTGTCCTACGACCACCGAATCATCGACGGCCGCGAGGCCGTGAGCTTCCTCAAGCGGCTCAAGGAGCTGGTCGAGGCGCCTGAGCGCATCCTCATCGAGGTCTGACGAGTGGCGTGACCTCGCGAAGATTTTCTTGCGGGGGCCGAATCCCTTCGGGGTACGCTGGCACTGTCCCGACAGTGGACCCCGGCCCCGGTGGAGTGCAAGGGGGGGCCGGACAGACCCGGAATCACACCCTTGCGCCTCGAGCACCGCCGTCTCACCGCAGGCAACTGGTCTGTCGACGCCAGCCCTGGACTCGGGGGGGCCGCGGACCTGGTCCTGGCCGTCGGGACCGAAGAGGCCTTCGCCACGCCCCAGGTCTTCCGGGACCTGAGGCGGGCCTACCCCCACGCCAGGCTGGTGACCTGCTCCCGCCCGAGCAGCACGGACGACGCCGAGGAGCTGGCGGCGGTGGCGCTCTCCTTCGAGCGGTGCCAGGTGTCGGTGGCCCGGGTGGCGGCCGGCAGCGTGTGCGGTGCCGACGCCGGACGAGCCCTGGGACTGGCTGTCGCACACGCCGAGCTGCGGCATGTCTTCGTGTTCCTGGACCGCACCGAGTCGGACTGCGCGTCGGTCGCTTCGGGGTTGGCGGCGAGCCTGCCGCCGGGGGTGTCCGTGGTCGGCGGGGCGCTGTCCGGTCGGGTGGGCCTGGACGAGCCCCCCGATGGCACCACGGCGGTGGCCATCGGTCTGCGGGGCGCTCGACTCGCCCTCGACCTGGTCCTGGACACCGGGGAAGGCCGTCAGCTGGGCTCGGGGCCGCCGCCGGCGGGCCGCAGTGGCACAGCCGGCACCCGCTTCGCGATGCTGCTGGGCGGCACGGGCGAAGGACGAGCCACCCTGATCCAGCTGTCTCGCGATGCCTTGGGGGCCCGGGCGCCGCTGATCGACGTGCCCGTGCGCCAGACCCTGGGCCGCATCCAGGGCATGGCACTCCCTCTGGCCTTCCCACGGGGGCTCGCGCTCGCCGCCGTGGGGGAGGCGATGGGCACGCTGGAGGGTTGATCCGGCAGACCGCTGGCCGCCGGGTGCGACACTGCCCACCGTGACAGCCCGACTCCGGATGCGGGGAGAGGAGCTCCAGGTCCAGGTGCTGGACCTCGAGGAAGACGTGCGCGCGGGCCGGGTGCCGGCCATTGCCGAGGTGTCTTACCCCCCGTGGACCGGGCAGGAGTGGCGACGGGTCGGCGAGGTGCCGGAGCTGGCCGCGGCCCTCGACGCGCCCCCGGCCCGGCTCTCCGCCCAGCTCCGCACGGGCCCCTTCCCCTGGCTCAGCAGCCTGGTGACCCTGCTGATCCTCGGCTGTGGCGTGCTGCAGGGCCTGGCCATCCTGTTCTCTGGGAGCTCCACCGGTGCGGTCGGGCTGGCCGTCCGGGAGTTCTTCGTGGGGGCCCTGACCGGCACGGACTCGCTGGTGTTCGAGGGGCGCTGGTGGACCTCGTTCACCTCCCAGCTCACCCACGGTGGTGCGCGGCACCTCTTCGGCAACCTCGCGGTGATCGGCTACGCCGGCTTCCGGGTCGAGCGGGCCCTGGGAGCTGGCGGCTTCGGCGTGGTGGCGGTGGCCTCGATCGTGGTGGGCACGGTCGCCATCGCAGTCCTGGAGGCGGTCCCGGTGATGGGATCGTCGGTGCTCGGCTACGGCCTCTTCGCCGCGCTGGTGACGACGGGGCTGCGCTTCGACGACCAGCTGCCGCCGGCGGACCGGCGATTCTACGGCTTCGGCGCCCTGGCGCTCTTCGTGCTGCTGGTCGTCGGCAGCGTGGGCCAGGAGGGCGTCAGCCACACCGGCCATGCCTTCGGCTTCCTCGGCGGAGCCGCGGCGACGTTCCTGGTGCGCCCCGAGACCGTGGTGGCCAGGGGCCGGCGGCGGCGCCAGCTCAGGCGCAACGCTTCGCTCTCTGCTGGCCTGGCCCTGGTGCCGGCGCTGGCGTCCGCACTGCTCGTCCACCTGCCCTCGGTGCTCCTCGGCCGGGCGACCCCGGTGCAGGTCGACGGCTGGACCCTGGCGGTTCCGTCGGAGCTCGCCGAGCGCACGGCCAGCATCGGCGGGGCCCGAGGCTGGACCACGTCGGTCAACTCCCGGGAGGGGGTCTTCGCCACGGTGCGAGACCTGGGCGAGCGCGAGCCCGAGGCGCCGGAGATCGCCTGGGGCCGGCGCAGCGATGGGCCCCTCGCCGTCCTCGCGCCCCCGGAGCCCCTGGGACCCGGCTGGACCGCCTGGCGGGCCCACCTGACCCGCGCCGACGGGCGGCCCTTGGCCGAGGTCGTCGAGCACCGCCGCCAGGAGGGCCACCTCCAGTGGCGGCTGGGCCTGCTGGTCCAGGTCGGGCCCGAGGCCGAGCGGGGCCGCCGGGGCCCGACCTTCGACGCCATCCTGGACTCGGCCGAGGCCCAGGAGCCCGACGCCGTGCGTGAGGCCCGAGAGGCCTTCGAGGCCGGCGGGGGCCCCCGGGCGAAGCTGGCCTGGGCCGAGCAGCTGCACGCCCTCGGTCGCCACGCCGACGCCGACGCCCTGCTGGCCACCCTGTCGGCGGGCAGCCGCGTCGCGGGCGAGGCGGCCAAGGCCCGCTTCGGGCTCTGGGCCGCCCACCCCGAGGTCGAGCCCCCGGACGCCGTGCCCCAGATCGCCGCCGTGCTCGTCCGCCACACCGGCGACTGGCGGCTGATGTCCACCGGCATCCGCTGGCTGGTCGACCACGGTGCCTGCCTCGAAGCAAGCACCGCCCACGCTGCGCTGTTCGAGACCTGGGGCGACAGCCAGGCGTGGCAGCGGCTGGATCAGGAGGTGGCGGAGGTCTGTCCCGTTCGGTGAGACAGGGGGCTAGGACTTTGCCCGGCGCAGGTGTGCCGTCGACGCGATGTTCATGGTCGCCTCGACCTTGTCCAGCTCCACCGCGGCCAGCTCGTGGTGCGGATCCAGGGTCAGCGCGTGGATCATCCAGCGGCGGACCTCGGCGTTGCGGCCCTTGCTCCGCTCGATGCAGCCGCGCAGGAAGCACATCTGGGCATCCCGATGGGACTCGGGGGCGGCCAGCTGGAAGACCGCGTGGGCCTTGTCGGGGGACGAGTCGAGCAGCCAGGCCTCGGTGATGCGCTGCACGATCGCCATGGCCTCGCGGGTGAGGCGGTCCTTGCGACCCAGCACGTTGATCGCGTCCTCGGTGGCCTCCTCGCGGCGGCCGAGCTCCTCGAGCAGCTCGGCGCGCTCCAGCCGCAGCAAGCGGTCCCGGGGGTCCCGGGCGATGCCCTCGTCCAGGATGCCGTGGGCTTCGCCCGTCTCGCCGCGGCGGAGCAACAGGTCCACCAGGAGGCTGGCGACCCAGGCGGGTGCGTCCTCCTCGGCGAACCAGGCCCGTGCCTCCTGCTCACCCAGGTCCTCCTCGCCCAGATCGCGGAGGCGATCGAGGCGGACCGACCGGGCCAGCTCGGGGCTGGGGCCCCAGTGCCAGGCGGCGGTCACGAGCTTCAGCGCCACGACCTTGCGGCCCAGTCCCGCGGCCCGCTCGGCGGCCTCGAGGAAGTCCTCGGACTCGAAGCGGCGGGCCATGTTGAGGTGGAAGCGGTGGTCCGCTCGCAGGCTGACGCCGCAGTCCGTGCACTTGGGACTGGGGTCCACGGCCTGCCCGGGCGCCACCATGGTGACCGTGAGCTTGCGCACGCCACCGCAGTTCGCGCAGTGGCCGGGCTTGAGAGGTGCCAGGGGCACCTTCAGCCGCGCCATGCGCAGCGGCTTGCCCGTCCCAGCGTCCCTCAGGAGCTCGGTGGGGATCCCCTGGACCCGCATGGTGACCCAGACCGCGTTGCTGGGTGCCTTACCCATCCTGGGAACTCCGATGGCCTGCGATGAGCATAGCAGCGGACGTGCGCTCTTGAAAGAATTTGGATCTGTTGACAGATCTCGGACGCGGTCACTGCTCCCATCGGATCTTCCAGCCGGATCCGCAGCCCAAATTCGGGCGAGCCCAGAAAGAGGAAGCGGGACCCGGCATGGGTCCCGCTCAGAGACAGGGTGTGTCTTGTTGGGTCCGGCGATCATCGGAGCCCTGGTTCGAGTCTGCTTTAATGGCAGTCGAACCGAACAGAAGGATCCTCTACCGCACGAGCGGTCGGGACCCACCACCTTACGTTCAGCGCCTCGAGCGACCTCCGACGACACATCCGCGTTCCACTGGGGGAAGAGTCGGCTCCGGGCCATGGAGTGGGCCGCGAGCCTTGGTCCGCAAGAGCGGGTAGATGGTCAGTTGTCGGAGTCCCGGGGGCCGTCGGCCAGGGGTGACGGTCTCAGTCGGGATGGATCCGTTCGCTCCGGGTCGTCTCCGGAGCTCGGGAGTCGGGCGGATTGGAATCCATTTCGGACCCTCCCTTGGCGGTTGGTGAATTCACTGTACCGGGTGGGGCCGGAATTCCAATCCTCGGATCGAAAAAAACGACCAACTTGTCGATTGCGATGACAGGCGCATCGAGCGACGCTCACGCCCTGGCACGGAGCTTGCTTCGAGGCTCGTCGACGACCCGATGGTGTCGGTTGTCTGAACGAGTCACACCTTCAATTCGGCCGTTCGGTCCAGCTGAGCGGTCCAGCGGGAGAGCGCCGGCCGCAGTTCCGCGGCCAGGAAGATCCCCACCTGCTCCGGGGCACGCCCCACGAAGCGTGCTGGGTCGGTCAGCGAGTCCAGTGTCCCGTGCACGGCGGCGAAGGCGGGGTCGGCCCGAAGCCGCTCCAGCAGGTCGTTGTCGGCGCCCTCGACCTTCACGCGCCTCGCGGCGGCCTGGCTGTGCACGCGGATCAGCTCGTGCAGCTCCTGGCGATCTCCGCCGGCCTGCACCATCGCCATGAGGATCTCCTCGGTGGCCATGAAGGGGAGCTCGGCGTCCAGACGCCGCCGGATGGTGGCTGGGTAGACGACGAGTCCCCGGGTCACGTTGAGCAGGGTCTCCAGCACTCCATCGGCCACGAAGAAGGCGTCGGTCAGCGACAGGCGCCGGTTGGCGGAGTCGTCGAGGGTGCGCTCCATCCACTGGGTGGCAGCGGTCCACGCGCCGTCCTGGGTCAGGGCGACCAGGTGTCGGGCGAGGGCGCAGATGCGCTCCGAGCGCATCGGGTTGCGCTTGTAGGCCATCGCCGAGGAGCCGATCTGGGACTTGCCGAAGGGCTCCTCGAGCTCCTTCAGGTTGGCCAGCAGGCGGATGTCGGTGGCGAGCTTGTGGGCGGTCACCCCCAGGCCGGCCAGGGTGGCGAGCAGGGTGTGGTCCTGCTTCCGGGGGTAGGTCTGGCCGGTGACCGTGTAGGCGCTGTCGAAGCCGAAGGCCTCGGTGACCCGTCGGTCCAAGGCCTCGACCTTGTCGTGGTCCCCTCCGAACAGCGCGAGGAAGCTGGCCTGGGTACCGGTGGTGCCCTTGACCCCCCGGAAGCGCAGGTCGTCGCGCAGTCGCGTCTGGGCGCCCAGGTCCGCGAGCAGGTCCTG
>CAYFPX010000007.1:0-23384 GCA_964344945.1 uncultured Enterobacterales bacterium | reverse complement strand
GGCTGGGCCGGCTGGAAGTGGGTGAAGCCGAGGGTCGGCAGGGCCGCGTGCTCTTCGGCGAAGTCCCCGAGGGCCGCCACGCAGGCCGCGAGCTTGGGCAGGATCACGTCGAGGGCGTCGCGGATCTGGACCAGGTCGGTGTTGTCGCCCACGAAGCAGCTCGTGGCGCCCAGGTGGATGATCGGCCGGGCCTCGGGGATCCGGTCGCCCCAGGCGTGCACGTGGGCCATCACGTCGTGGCGGAGCTTCTTCTCATAGGCCGCCGCGGCGTCGAGATCGATGTCCTCGAGGGTGTCGCGCATCGCGGCCAGCTGGGCGTCGGTGATCGGCAGTCCCAGGGCCTGCTCCGCCTCGGCCAGGGCGAGCCAGAGTCGGCGCCAGGTGCCGAAGCGGTGGCGTGGCGCCCAGATCCGGACCATCTCCGGGCTGGCGTAGCGCTGGACCAGGGGGCTCTCGTAGCGGTCGAGGGAGGTGCTCATGGCGCGCGTGTAACCGCGGCCACGCAGGCGGAAAGTGCCGTCCGCGAAACCATGACCCGGCCGCGATAGGGTCGAGGCCAGGAGGTGCCTGGATGGCGGATGCCCAGGGCTTGATCGACTTCATCCACGCGAGTCCCTCGCCCTTCCACTGTGTGGAGGAGACCGCTCGGCGCCTGGTCGAGGCCGGGTTCGAGCCGGCGGATCTCGGCGGAGAGCCCCGCGCCTGGGGGCCCGGTCAGGGCGGCGTGCTCACCCGCGCGGGCACGCTGATCGCGTGGCGGGCGGGCACCGACGCGCCAGCGTCAGCGGGCTTCCGGATCATCGGGGCCCACACCGACTCGCCGAACCTGCGGCTCAAGCCGAGCCCGGACCGCGTGCGCGAGGGCTTCCAGCAGTGGGGCGTGGAGATCTACGGCGGCGTCCTGCTGCACACCTGGACCGACCGGGACCTGGGCCTGTCCGGCCGGGTCGCGGTGCGCGAGGGCGACGGCCACGCCCTGCACACCCTGCGCATCGAGCGGCCCCTGGCCCGGGTGGCGAACCTGGCCATCCACCTCCAGCGGGAGCTCCGCACCGACGGCCTGAAGCTCAACAAGCAGCAGCACATGGCGCCGCTGGTGGGGCTCGCCGGCGACACGGACCCGGGCGCTCCGGGCGCGCTGCAGGGCCTGCTCGCCGCCGAGCTCGACGTGGCCCCCGACGACCTGTTGAGCTGGGACCTCGGCCTGCACGACCTCCAGAGACCGACCGTCGGTGGCCTGGGCGAGGAGTTCGTCTTCGCACCGCGGCTGGACAACCAGGCCTCCTGCTACATGGCGCTGGAGGCCTTGCTGTCGGTGGCGCTCGTGCCGGCGGCGACCAGCGTGGTGGTGCTCTTCGACCACGAGGAGGTGGGGTCCACCTCGGAGCGCGGCGCCGGCTCGGCGCTGCTGCGCGACGTGCTCGCCATGCTCACCCGCGATCACACCGAGCAGGCCCCCGGCGGCCTGGAGCGTGCTTCGGCGCGGAGCTGGCTCCTGAGCGCCGACATGGCCCACGGGGTGCACCCGAATTTCGCCGACCGGCACGAGCCCGACCACAAGCCGGTCTTGAACGGCGGTCCCGTGGTGAAGACCAACGTCACCCAGCGCTACGCCACCGACGCCGACACCGCGGGCCGCTTCAAGGCGATCTGCGCGGCCCGGGGCGTGCCGGTCCAGGACTTCGTCAACCGCACGGACCTGGCCTGCGGCTCGACCATCGGGCCCATCTCGGCGGCCGGGCTGGCGATCCGCAGCCTGGACATCGGCGGGGCGATGCTCTCGATGCACAGCATCCGCGAGCAGTGCGGCACCGCCGATGCGGCCCTGGTGGCCTCGGCGATGGCCGGCTGGCTGTTGCAGTGAGCCGTGGGCTACAGCGCGGCCGCGACCTCGATCGTCGTGATCGGCGCGCACAGCGCGGTGCCCGGCTGGCAGGCCGTCAGGGTCCAGGTGCCCGGCGCGGCGCCGCCTCGCAGAGCGACCTGGAGGCGCTCGTGGGTCCGCCCGACGTAGCAGCGGCGGGTGGTCTTGTTCAGGTAGCCGTCACAGACCCAGGGGTTCAGGGCCTCCTGGTTGGCGGCGTCGAGCCAGTGGATCTCCAGCGGCTCGGTGCCGGCGAAGTCGAACTGGAGCCAGGCGGTGTTGTCGGCGGTCCAGGTGTTCAGGGTGCCGTCGACCACACCCGGGTCGAAGGCGGTCGGCGTCGGCTCGGGCTCGGGGGCGACGACCGGCTCGGCCACCACCTCGGCCACCGGCTCGACCACCGGGTCCTCCAGCAGCGGCTCCCCGTTCGGGGCCACCACGATGGCGACGGCCGGAGCGGCGAAGACCGGTCCCTCGGCCAGCGCGGCGGCCGGGCTGTTCGCCGGCGCCGTCTCGTCCTCGAGGGCTGAGGTCGCCACCAGGGCCACGCCGAGCAGCCCGGCGACGGCGGCGCCCATGGCCGCACGGCGGCGGCGCTCCAGGCGCTGGACGGCGAGGATGCGCGCCTCTTCCTTGCGGGCGATGGCCCGCTCCTCGGACAGCTCGCGCCAGGCCCGCAGGCGCTCTTCGCCCGCCGTGGCCTCCTCGTGGCGCGCGGGCAGGATCACGCTGTCGACCTCTTCCTCGTCGGTCTCTTCGTAGAGGGCCAGAGGGGGGTCGACGTCGGTGGCCTCGTCCTGAGCGGAGAGACGTGTCCGGTAGCTCAGGTCGACGGTGGCGGGGGAGGTCTCGTCAGCAGGCAGCGTGGGGAGCGTGGGCTCGGGCATGTCGGCGTCGTCAGCAGCGGGGAGCAGGAGCGATCCGGGGGACGGACCGGCGAGGTCGCCTGTCAGGGCGAGGCGCGCCCGGGACGGGCGCAGGAGCATCCTGGCCCGTCGCCGCTTTTTTGTCAAGTGATCCGTGGGCTTGGAGGGCGATCCTCAGGTGACGTTGAGGTACAGCGCTTGACGTGGCAAGAGCCCGAGATCTTGCCCTACTGGAGACCCGCCTCGGGCAGGGTCGGATCGCAGAACTGGATGTACCAGCCCTTGTTCGTGAAGCGGCTGTCTTCGCTCAGCATCGAGGCGTAGCGGGGGATCTCCGCCTTCTTCTCGCCCTTCACCAGCGCCGGGGTGGCCTGGTTGCTGTTCACGCAGTGGGTGAAGCGGTCCTTCACGTCTGCGGAGAGGGCCTCGTCGACCGCGGCGTGGCACTTCGCGTGGCGCTTGCGGCTGCCGCGGTCACAGATGGCGACCTTGGACTCGGCGACGAAGGCCGCCCACAGGTTGCGCACGGACTGACGCTTGTACTTGCGCGCCACCTTGCGGGCGCTCTCGGTCTGCTTGATCTGCTCGTTGAGTGCTTCGACGGTCTCCTTGAGCTCCACCAGGGCCTCGTCGCGCTCGGCCTCGGCCATGGCCAGGCGCATGGTCAGGTCCTCGATCTCCTGCTCGGCCACGGCCAGGCGCTCCTCCATCTCCCGGTACTTCGCGCTGGCCTCGGCCGAGCGGGCCCGCGCCTTCTCCTGGTCGGCGCGCAGGGTCTCCAGCTCGGACTCCCGCTGGGCGAGCTGCTCCTGGAGGTTGTCGACCTGGCCCTGGGCGCTGGTGAGCGCCGTGCGCTCGTCGCGGGTCTCGTCGGCGCAGAGCTCGGCGAGCTCTTCGTCGGTGAGCTCCTGCTTGATCACCGTGGGCTCGCTCATGACCACCTCGACCGAGTCGCTGGTCATGGCGTTCACGCCGTAGCCGATGCCCATGCCGAGGGTCAGCAGGCTGAGCGCCCCCAGGACCATCGCCGTGGTGCGGTTGTCGTCCCGCGGCGTCGGTTCGTCGTCGTAGATGTCGCTCATCGCGTGCTCCGGGTGCCACGAAGGGGCGAGACCCTACCGCCTCGGGCCGTACGGACCAGGGCTCCGGCCGGGCTTTTGACGCAGTCCGCACACCGCCCACAGCGGGCTACATGGGGGTCGTGAGCACCCTCGACCAGCGCGTGCGCCTGGGCTGGCCGGGCCGATCCGTGGTCCGGGAGCCCGCACCTTCGGCGGATCTGATCACCCGCACCGACGGCGCCCACGGCGACACGGCGCGGGTCATCGCTGGAGAGCACCTGGCCGTGCTTCCGGCCCTGCTGCCGGCGCTGCGGGGTCGGGTCGCGCTCCTCTACCTGGACCCGCCCTTCGACACCGGGCGGCGCTTCGCCGACACCGCGGGCCGCCCGGCCTACGATGACCGGTCCGGCCCCGGCCAGTGGCTCTCGGAGCTCGAAGACCTGCTCCGCCTGTCGCTGCAGCTGCTGCGGCCGGACGGCAGCCTGGTCCTGCACTGCGATCACCGCCGGGCCCACCACGCCGCGGTGCTGTGCGACGAGCTGCTGGGCCCCGGCGCCCGCGTGGGCGACGGGAAGGGCCCGGGGTTCCGCAACGAGCTGGTCTGGTGCTACGGCCTGGGCGGGAGCAGTCCGCGCTACTACCCCCGCAAGCACGACACCCTGCTCTGGTACTCCCGGGGCCGTGACTGGATCTTCGACGCGCCCCGGGTCCCCGCTCGCTCCCGCCGCATGGCCGGCAAGACCAAGAAGGTGCCGGACTGGTGGGACCTGCCCAGCCTCAACAACATGGCGGCCGAGCGCACCGGCTACCCGACCCAGAAACCGCTGGCGCTGCTGGAGCGTCTGGTCGGGGCCCACACCCGGCCTGGGGACCTGGTGCTCGACCCCTGCTGCGGCTCGGGGACGACCTGCGTGGCGGCGTGGCGGCTCGGCCGGTCCTTCGTGGGCATCGACTGCGGCGAGCTGGCCGTGGAGACCACCCTGACCCGGCTCGCCGAGGTGGACTGCCAGCCGCGGGTCCAGTCAGCGACCCCCGCGCCCGGCGGGTAGGTTTCCGCCGTGATCTGGACCGCACTGGCCGGCTGCGCCTTCATCTCTGTCGCGTCCCACGACGCGCGCAAGGCCGGGCTCTGCGACGACGTCGAGGCGTGCGAGGACCTGACCAGCGGGAGCGACTCGGGCACCGGCCTGGCGTGCCCGGCCACGGGGGCCTGGGTCGACCTGGGGCTCGGCGAGGACCACTCCTGTGGGCTGCGGGCGGACGGGGGCATCGCCTGCTGGGGCGACGACCAGAGCGGTCAGCTGGACGTGCCCGACGACTGCTACACCGGGCTGGGGGTAGGGCTGGACCATGCCTGCGCCGTGACCTGGGAGGGCGAGCTGCGCTGCTGGGGCGACGACTCCCACGGCCAGCTCGCGGCGCCGGACGGCACCGGCTGGACCTGGGTCGACGCCGGGCGCCTGTTCAGCTGCGCCAGCAGGGCCGACGGGGTCGTCACCTGCTGGGGGGACGGCGACTACGAGCAGCTGGACACCCCCACCGCGCCGCTGCGCGACGTCACCCTCGGCGGGTTCTTCGGCTGCGGCTTCGGTGACAGCGACGACGTGATCTGCTGGGGCCTGGACAACGCCGATCAGCTCTCCGCACCGGACGAGGCCTACGTCCACCTCGACGCCGGCCAGCACCACACCTGTGGCCTGCGGGTCGACACCCGCATCAGCTGCTGGGGCGCCGATCACTCGGGCCAGGCCACAGCCCCCGAGCTCACCTACGTCGACGTGGGCGCCGGCGGCGAGACCAGCTGTGCCGTGACCTTCGGCGGCGACCTGGACTGCTGGGGCAGCGAGGGCAGCCACGGCCACGGGGTGGACGTGGCGGGCAGCTTCGAGCGGGTCTGGGTGGGGGACCAGCACACCTGTGCGGTGGACACGGACGGTGACCTGTCGTGCTGGGGCTACGACTGGTTCGGGCAGGCCGACCCCCCGAATTAGACCTCCCTCCTTCCGAGGAGGACCCCATGCCCCACCCCCAGGTCGACGAAGTCGCCGCCCTCGCCGACAGCCGCTTCGACGCGACCGTCGCCCAGCTCTGCCGCTACCTGGCGATCCCGGCCATCTCGTGCGAGCCCGGCCGGGCCGACGACGTGCGCCGGCTGTGCGCGGTCGTGCGCGACGACCTGGCGGCCCTGGGCCTGGACCAGGCGCGGGTGCTCGAGGTCGACGGCGCCCTGCCCATCGTGGCGGCCGAGTGGCTCGGCGCCGGACCCGACGCCCCGACCGTGGTGATCTACGGCCACCTCGACCTCCAGCCGGTGGTCCGGGAGAACTGGCACACCGACCCGCACGTGGGCGTGGTGAAGGGGGAGCGTCTCTACGCGCGGGGAGCGGCCGACGACATGGGTGGCTGGGTCAGCCACATCGCCGCGATGCAGGCCTGGTTCGACATCGCCGGCGGCCTGCCCTGCAACGTGAAGGTGATCGTCGAGGGGGAGGAGGAGATCGGCTCCCCCAACCTGGAGCGCTACATGGACGCGCACCCGGGGGTCTTCGCAGGGGACGTGATGGTCCTCACGGACTGTGAGAACCCGTCCACGGAGATCCCCGGCCTGACGGTGTCCCTGCGGGGCCTGCTCGAGGTCGAGCTGAAGGTCGAGGCCCTGGACGCCGACGTGCACTCGGGCCTCTGGGGCGGCATGGTGCCCGATGTCTCCCTGGCCCTGTGCAAGCTCATCGCTCGCCTCGCCGACGACGACGGGCGCATGACGGTCGGTCGGGTCGAGGTCCCCGAGCCATGGCGGGAGGACGCCTGGACCGTGCCCCTCGGGCCCGAAGTCGTGCGCAAGGGCGGCCACGTGCTGCCCGATGTCGCGCCCCTGCCCGATCGGGGCACGCCGCCGGCCGAGTGGCTCTGGCGCCAGCCCAGCGTGACGGTGGTGGCCACGACCCTGCCCACCCCCGACGTGAAGAAGAACGCCCTGCGGACCGGCGCCAGCGCCATCCTCAGCGTGCGCCTGGCGCCGGGCCAGACCGCCGAGGAGATGCTCGGCCTGCTCTCGGAGGCCCTGACCGGCGACCCGCCGGCGGGTGTCCGGGTGACGGTCAGCGAGGCCGGCTGGAGCGGGGAGGGCTGGCTCTACACCCCCCGGGGCCCGGCCTTCGCCGCAGCGGATCGGGCCTACGAGAAGGCCTGGGGCCACAAGCTTGTCCAGGTCGGGGTCGGTGGGTCGATCCCCTTCGTGGCCCTGTTCGGGCGGCGCTATGGCGACCTGCCGCTGATCCTCAACGGCGTGATGGACCCGGAGACCACCGCCCACGGACCGAACGAGTCGATGCACCTCGGCGTGTTCCGCAAGGCCATCGCCGCGAACGTGCACCTGCTCGACGAGCTGGCGGCCCTCGGTCGCCAGGGACTCTCCGCGCAGTAGACTCACGGGGTGAAGCAGCCCCGCATCGCCTGGCTCGAGTGGCTGCTCTACGTGGGCGCGGCGCTGGCCGCCGTGTGGCGGGCGCTGCCGGCCGGTCGGGTCGTCGGCGACGGCGTCGACCTGTCCGGGACCCTGTGGCACTACTGGTGGCTCGGTCACTGCCTGGCGACCGGCACGGATCCGCGCACGACGGACCTGATGTACCACCCCCTGGGCAAGGACCTCTTCGCGGCGAACGGCAGCAACATCGTCGACGCGGCGCTGAGCGTGCCCTTCTCGGCGGTGCTGGGGCCCATCGACGGGCAGCCGGTCTTCGTGGCCGCGATCCTGCTGCTCAACGCCGCGACCTTCCGGGTGCTGGCCCGGCACGTGCTCCCCTCGGCCCTGTCGGTGACGGTCGCCACCCTGGCCTGGGAGCTCAACCCCTACGTGCTCTTCGAGCTGGCCGACGGCCGGCCGACCCAGGCCCTGCTGCCCTGCGTGCCCCTGGCCCTGGTCTGCTTCCTGCGAGCGCTCTCCCCAGAGGGCACCCGGCGGGACGCCGTGCTCGCCGGCGCCCTCACCGCCGTCCAGGCGTGGATCTACTGGTTCATGGGGTACTTCCTGGCCGCCGCCTACCTGTGGCTGGTGATCCACCGGCTCTGGCGTGCCCCCGATCCCGGCGCCGTGTTGCGCCGCGTGGCGCTCGCCGGCGCGGTCTGCCTGGCCGGGGTGGCCCTGCCCGCGCTGGCGATGGCCCAGGCCCTGGAGGTCCCGGGTCCGCTGAACCCGGCCGCCGACGACGGGCGAGGCCGGGGCCACGTGCGCCAGTCGGGCCTGTCCGGGACCCTGCCCTTCACCGGCCCTGGCCCGTGGATGCTGGACCTGCCGGCGGTGACCCTGGGCCTGGCGCTCTGGCTGGGGGTCGGGCCGGGCCGGGCCCGCTGGGGCGGCCTGCTGGCGACCCTGGGGCTGGTCGCCCTGGGGCCCGAGCTCGGCCTGGGGGCCCGGCTGCCCACCCTGATGAACCCGCCCTACGTGCTGGCGCGGGAGACCCTGCCCTTCTTCAACAGGCTCTGGTTCCCCTACCGGGCGATGTCGGTGGGCATGGTGCCTGCCTGTCTCGCGATCGGGTTCGGGGTGGCCTGGGCGGCGCAGCGGCGGGGGTCTCGCGCCTCGTCGGGGCTGGCGGCGGCCTGGGCGGTGCTCTTCCTGGCGGGTCTGCATGCCCGCGGACTCCTGCCCCTCACCCACAAGGAGGTCGCGGTTCCGGCATCGGCCCGGTTCATGGCCGAGCAGACGGCCGGGGCCGTGATCCACCTGCCGTTCGGCCTGAGCCAGCGCTTCCTGGTCTGGCACCTGGAGGCCCCCCTGCCACACCTGGGAGGCCTGGGCGAGAGCTCCCCGATCCAGTGGCCCCAGGACTTCTGGACCCGGCTCGAGTCCGACCAGCTGCGGCCTCTGATGCTCGCCGCCCGCCGGCCGGGCCTCCCGGTCTCCTGGCGGGAGCAGCACGCCCACGATCTGCGGACCTGGGGCTTCCGCTGGGTGGTGTTCCACAAGGACCGGGCCGCGCTGGAGATCCAGGGCCTGGAGCCGCCGCCGAAGGGGTGGACCGACGCCGCGATTGCGAAGGCGCTCGGCGAGTTGATCGAGCAGCTCAGCGACATGCTCGGCGAGCCCTTGATGGCCGAGGGTGACCTCATCACCTGGGACCTCTGGCGCCAGGCGACCCCGCCCCCGGAGCTGGACGCGGCCCAGGTTGGGTTGGGTGTGGAGCGGTGGACCCGGGAGGAGCCTCCGCTGCACGTGCGCGTGCTCAAGCGGGACGCCCGGGACCAGTTCACCCGAACGCCGGGCTTCGGGGCCCTGGAGCCGGAGCCGGGCGGCCCACCCAAGACCTTGCGGCGGGGCACGCCGAAGAAGCGCCGGGGCCCCGGAGGCCCGCCGCCGCCGCGGTGAGCTCAGGTGCGGCCGGCGTAGCGTCGCCAGCGCGGGTGACGGCGCAGGTCCCCTTCCTCCAGGGCGGCGAAGCGGGGGTCCCCGAGCACGCGGCCGACGATCCGGAGCTCGGGGGTGTTGCGCGACCCCACCCGCTCGACGGTCCGCAGCCCGACGCCCGCCTCCCGCGCCACCCCGGCCTGGGTCAGCTCCGTGAAGGCGCGCAGGGACTGCAGCCAGAGGTCGCGTGCGGAGCCGCGGCGGCTCATCCGGGACCATGGGCTGCGCGTGAGCGCGGACACGGCGGCGAAGACCTGGTCCGGTCGCGGGCGGTCGATGCCCTGGGGCAGGAGCGTGCCCTGCACGGCGACGGAGGGGTCTGCACTCACGTAGGCGTGGAAGGCGACGGGGTCCGGGTCCGGCCGCCGCGTCGCGGGCACGACCAGCCCGACGCGGTCCCGGTGGGTCGACCAGGGCCAGGCCAGGGGGTCGTCGACCAGGCGGGCGCGGCACGGGTTGAGGTGGATGTAGCGGACGGACCGCTGAAGCTTCAGCCCGGGCTTGACCGGCTCCGGCGCTCCCACGCGCCGCCACAGCGGGCCCCGGAGGCCATGGCGCCTGTTGCGCCAGCGGGCGTGGCTTCGCAGGGCGAGGCCCAGGGCCCTGGAGACATCGGCCTTGTGCAGCAGGTGGACGTGGTCCGGCATCAGGCAGAGGGCCAGGGGAGAGGGGACCTGTGCGAGCACCGCGTCCCACAGGGCTCGCGCTTCGGTCTGAGAGGTGAAGGCCAGGCGGCCAGGGCGGGTCCGGACTGCGAAGTGGTGTGGCATGGCTCGGGGCGGTGCACGGGCCGCGCCAGGACGCGGATCGGCCCGGGAGGGCGGGCGGGAGGTGGGCGAGCGTCGCTGTGTCGGCCCCGGTGTTCGACGCTTCGACACTCAGGGGCCGTGTGTGGCGGGCACCGCGCACTCAAGGGTGGTGAGTGGCGGGTGCTGGCGTCTTGTGTACGCCGGCCAGCGCCCGGACCCGCCACTGGGTAGGCCTGAGTGCGGGGAGGGGCGACCCTGAGCACCGGGGCCCGCCACTCGGGTCACCTGAGTGTGGACTCCCCGCCACTCACCTCCCTTGAGCGTGCAGGTCGGGGAGCCACAGCACGCGCCCGGTGCCCGTGAAGGCCTCGCTGTCGAGCTCCCAGAGCAGCTCGCCGTCGCGGCTCACCTCGAACACCTGTCCCTCGGTGGTCCAGCTGGAGAGCACCGTGCCCTGGGGCGTGGCGACGGCGTCCCCGAGCCACTCGCTGAACGCCTCGTCGTCGGGGGACCAGCTGAAGCTGCGGCTGGCGGACCCGGCCTCTTCGTCGAGCTGGTACCCCACGACCCGGCTCGCGGGTGGCTCTCGGTGGTTGCCGTTGTCGAAGATCAGGAGCTCTCCACCATCGGTCCAGCTCATGTGACCGTGGTCGAAGGGGGGCTCCCCGGGCTCCACGACCAGGTCGCTGTGGGGCCCCCCGAAGACCCACGCCACGGCACCCGTGGCCCGGTCGATGCGCAGCACGGCGTCGTAGTGGCGCACGAGCAGGATCCAGGCGGCTTCGTCCTCGCTCAGCACCAGCGAGTTGGCGTGGGTCCAGTCGTAGTAGAGCTGCTCGCCGCTGTCGGTGGGGATCAGCAGGTCGTAGTGGTAGCAGAAGCGCTCCGGCTCGAAGGCCTGCTCGAAGGAGAAGACCAGGCGCTCCTCGGTGTCGGGCGTGGTCTCCCAGATCTCGTCCCAGATCAGCACGCCGTCGTCGTGGTCGGCGTAGCCCTTGCGCAAGCTGCCGAAGCCCCCTTCGGGCAGCTCGACCACCCCGGAGTGGGTCAGGTCCTGGGACCAGGTCTCGTGGCTGGAGCCGTCCAGGGCCACGTGGTGGATGGTGGCGCCGGTGGTGACGTAGTCGGTGGCGTGGGTGGCGTACCAGAGGGAGCGGCCGTCGCGCCCCAGGGCCACGGACAGGACCGCCAGGCCCTCCTCCACGAACTGGTACCAGACCACCTCGCCGTCCCGGTCCACGATCACGACCGCGTCGCGATCCCGGTCCAGGGTGTGGAGCGCGACGTACCCGGGGGCCAGCTCCTGCGAGGTGAGCGGGACCTGGAACAGCGGCAGGTCCGCGGGGGCCTGGGGCGCTCGCCAGGTGACCGGCTCACCGGCGGTCTCGCCGCCGTCTTCGGCCAGCTCCAAGGGCACCAGGGTGTGCTCCACCCCGTGGCGGAGTCCCACGACCCGGACGCTGTGCTCGGTCCGCAGGGCCTGGTCCGAAGGGGCGGTGGCGATGACCTCGCCGTCCCGCTCGAGGCGCACCGAGCCCCGCACCGGGTCCGCCGAGGTCCAGGACACGATCGCCACGCTGGGCAGCGCCGGGTCCGCCGCGACGGTCACGACGACGTCGGGGGTGCAGGCCAGGAGCAGCAGGAGGGGGGTCATCGGCGCCGCAGGGTAGCCGGCCCCCGGGTCAGCGGCTCAGCTCGTGGTCCAGCACCCCCTGGATCTCGGTCGGTTCGTACCGATTGCTGCCGTAGACCAGCAGGCCGTCGGTGCCGACCACCCAGTCGTGGGGGAAGGCGGTGCTCATGGTCTCCCGCTCCACCTTGTACCGCTCCAGCACGGCGCCGTCGGTGTCCATCAGGATGGGGTAGGTCAGGCCCAGCTCAGCGGCGTAGGTCTGGAGCAGCGACTCCTCCTCCTCGCTGGCGATGCCCCACACCTGGACGCCGGCGTCCTTGTAGGCCTGCCACAGGCTGTGCTCGGCGTCCGCGACCTCGGACGGGCACACCGGTCACCAGGTGGCGAAGTAGATGAGCACCACCGGGTGGCCCAGCTGCTCGCTCAGGCGCCAGCTGTTGCCCGCGATGTCCATCAGGGTGAAGTCGGGGGCGGCGTCGCCGACCTGGAGCTCGCCGGCCCCGGCGAAGACGTCGGTGTTGAAGCTGGCGGCGCCGACCTCGAGCTCGAGCTCCGGCTGGTCCGGGTCGTTGGTGGCCAGGCACAGGGTGGTCGCCAGCTCGGCGCCATCCTCGCCCGCGACCAGCTCGAAGATCAGCGTCTCCCCGGGCCCGGCCTCGGTGCCGCTCACCCGGACGTCGACCCGGTCGTCTCCCACCGCGCCGCCGTGCAGGACCAGGGTGTCGCTGCCGCCGTTGTAGAGGGTCATCCGGGACGGCTCGTGCGCCCGGGTCAGGAAGATCCGGCTCGGGCTCGGCCGGGCCTCGGGGGCCGCGATGGCGCGGTCCGTCACATACGAGGGCACGTCGCCCCAGTCGGCCACCCAGGCCCGGTCGCCCGCGGCTTCGACGTGCAGGGCGTACTCGGTGGTCTTCTCGAAGCCGAGCAGCATCGGTGCCGCCGGGTCGCTCACGTCAGCGCTCAGCACGCCCTCGTGGTCCGCGCCCCACAGGAGCCCGCCGCCCTCGGCGACGCTCACCACCGGTGAGCCGGTCTCGACCACCGCGAGGGACGCCGGCGTGTCCGGGTCTGCCAGGGACAGGATCTCGAAGCCGGCCCCGCCGATGGCCACGAAGAGCGAGTCCCCGTCGGTGTCCAGGTCCAGGGCGCCCCCGGCGGTCTCGACCGCGCCCAGCACCAGGGGGTGGTTCGGCTCGGTGACGTCCACCACCACGATCCCCAGGGTCTGGTCGGCCACGTACAGCCGGTCGTCGACCCGGACGATCTCCCAGGGGCTCGCCAGGCCCGACACCCGGTCGATCTCCACGGCGTGGCCGCCGTCCTGGACCTCGAAGGTGACCAGCTCGCCGGACTGGTGGGCGGCGTAGAGCAGGCCGTCCAGGTGGTGCAGTCCGGTGAAGCCGGACTCGGGGATCAGCCAGCCCCGGGCCGGGGCCTCGGGGTCCTGGAGGTCGATGATCTCGATGTTCACCGCGCGGTTGGCACCCGCGACGAAGCCGTCGTCGAGCCGCTCGAGCCGCTCGAAGCGGCCGAAGCCATTGTCGGGGAACATCGAGACGAAGGTCAGCTCGCCGCTGGCCAGGTCCCAGTCGAAGACCAGGAGCCCGGACTGCCCGCCGGCCCAGAGCTGGCCCAGGTCCTCGTGGGCCTCGAGCTCCACCAGCTCGATCAGGGTCATGCCGCCCAGGTCCTCGTGCTGCCAGATCGGGCCCGGGGTGACGGGGTCTTCGGGCAGGTCGGCTGGCGCCTGGCAGGGACCGGGCAGCGCCTGCCAGTCGATCGGCTCTCCGGTGTCGACGGCCTGCGAGCCCGGGGCGGGCGGATCCGGAGCGTCGCCGCTGCAGGCGAGCATCAGGAGGAGGGACGTCACGAGGGCAGGATGCCGCGAGCAGCGGTTGGTGTCAGCGGGCTCACGGCACCCAGCCCAGGTCCCGCAGAGCGTCGGCCATCGACCGGGCCAGGGTGCGGTGGCCGCTGTCGGTCAGGTGGCAGTCGTCGATGAAGGCCGAGGCGCCCTGCGCGAGCAGGACCGTGCTGCCGTCCAGGAAGGCCACGTGCTGGTGGCGGTCCGCGAGACGGGCCATGGCGTCGCTGTAGGCGACCAGCGGGCCGGGGTCTGGGTGCACCGCTTCGGGGATCAGGAGCACCCGGGCGCCCCGGGCGCCGGCGAGGGCAGCGACGATCTCCAGGTTGTCGACGGCGTGGTCCAGGGGCACGGCCACCCGCCGCTCCACGTCGGCCAGGGACTGCACCAGGTAGCGCAGGCCCTGGTACAGCCGGATCGACGCCAGAGGCACCTTGTCGGTCAGTCCGCCGGCCTGCCAGCGGGCGTAGAGGTCCCGATAGGGCAGGCGGCTGCGGGTGAGCAGATCGTTGTGGCCGGCGTAGACCGTGACGATGTCCGGGTCCAGGGCGCCGGCCTGACGCTCCAGGTAGGTCGCGATGTGGAAGGTGGTCCAGCCCCCGACCCCCTGGTTCAGCACCTCCGCCCGGGACCCGAGGAGCTCCTGGAGCCGGGCCGGGTAGAAGTCGTCCAGGTCGTCGTTCTGGTAGGCGCCGCCGGTGCTGGAGCCTCCGAAGCAGGCGATCCGCGGGGTCTCCGTCGCCTCGGGGAAGGCCACCGGGAAGCCCTCGATGGGGTAGTCGGGGTGCTCGCCGGCGTCGAGCTGCTGGAAGTCCTTGAGCGCGGTGTTGGTCCAGCCCAGCTGGCGGTCCTGGGCCATGCTCCCGGTGGGGGACCAGGCCTGGCCCGCCGCCGTGAACCGCACCCCGTACTCGGCCAGGCCCGCGGCGATCACCACACCGGCGAGGCTCAGCAGGTTGTAGCCCCGCACCGTGCGCACGTTGGCCCAGACCACCAACCCCAGGGCCAGCGCACCGGCGGGCAGGTAGACCAGGGCACCCCAGTGCAGGGGCCGGCTCAGGGCGAGGGCGACCAGGGCCGTGGCGGCCAGGGCCACCGGGCCGAGGAGTCCGCGAGCCACGGAGGCTGACGAGAGCCGGGCCGCCAGGTGCAGGGACTTGGCGGCCACGGCGGGCAGCAGCCCCGCCACGACCGCCACCTGCGCAACGGCCAGGCCAGGAGCCCGGAGCTGCTCGACCAGGGCCCGGCCGTCGAGCCCCAGGCCCCAGGCGCAGAGCAGGAGCGGCGAGGTGGTCACCGCCACCTTCCGTGGGTCTGCGCCGCCCCGGACCTCTGCCCAGGCCAGCCCCAGGGTGCCCGCCAGTCCCAGCAGCCACCACGGCAGCAGCCCCCCGAGTCCCGGCGGGGCCGAGGTCCCGCTGCCGCGGGTGACCGAGAGCACCCGGACCCGCTGCAGGCCGGCTCGCACGATCAGCTGGTCGCCTCCCCGCCGGTCGACGCAGCGCAGGCTGCCCTCGCCGAGCCGGGCTTCGAAGCCGTTGTCGGTGCCGACCACGGTGAGGGTCAGGGGTTCCGCGCCTGGGGCTGGCAGCTCCCCGGTGCAGCTCAGCCGGCTCTCCCCCTCCCGATCGATGCGGCGCCCTCCGGCCTCGCCCCCCCGGGAGCGCCGCAAGACCACGGCGCCACCGGTCGGGCTCGCTGAGCGGGTGGAGCTGGCCGGGCCCGGGCTGGCCTCGGGCCTGCTCCAGCGCCCGGCGGGGAAGACCTGGAGCTCCCCGCCGGCCGGCAGCTCGACCTCGAGCGCCAGCGCCTCGCCGGTGGTCAGGGCGGGCACCGCGGCCAGGGCCATGAAGTGATCGAGGGACCACGCGCCCTGGCCCTCGGGCAGCTCCCCCATCAGATCCGCCCGGCGGAAGGGCACGGCAGCCTCGGTGCGCGTCCAGCCGGCCGGCGCTCGCTCCGCCTCCCGGAGCGCTGAACCAGCAGCCAGGGCCGCGCCCAGCGCCAGCCCACACAGGGCGATCCAGGCCCACCAGCGTTGACGGAGAGGGGTCAAGGCGCCCGATCTTCCCACGCCGGTCGTGTACAACAGGCCCGGAGGCCCCATGCTCACCTTCGCGTGCTCCGCGCTGATCGGCATCGTCCTGGCGGTGACGCCCCCCACCGGCGACACCGGCGCCTCGGCGCCGACCAGCGACTCGGGCGCGGCACAGACCGGGGACTCCGGCGCTTCCTCCCTGGACTCCGGCACCGGCACGAGCGATCCGGTCGCCGACGCGGGGGCCGACGAGGTGGTCTACGTCGGCGAGCCCGCGACCCTCGACGGCTCGGGGTCCTACGATCTCGACGGCGACTCCCTGAGCTACAGCTGGGGGTTGCTCTCGAAGCCCGGCGGCTCCGCCCTGACCGATGCCGACCTCGTCGACGCCACCGGCACCGCCGTCAGCCTGACCCCCGACGTCGAGGGCAGCTACGTGCTCTCGTTGGTGGTGAGCGACGGCCTCGCCCTGTCCTCCGACCAGGCCCAGGTCACGGCCCTCGCCCGGGACGAGGGCTGCGGCTGCGGGGCGGCCTCGGCACCGGGGAGCGGTGTCCTGATCCTGGCCTGGCTGGCCGTGGCGGCCCGCCGTCGGTCACGGAGTCAGCAGCAGGCTCGCCTCGGCTGAGCGTCGGCCGTCGAAGGTCACCTCGACGGTCACGGTCTCGCCCTCGTAGGTCTCCCGAGGTGCGTCGATGCGCAGGAGCTCCTTGTGGACCAGATCCCGGCCCGCCCCGGACACCTCGCCGCGGCGGAAGCCCAGGGCCTGGAGGTTGGTGTGGCTCACGTGGGGTCGCTCGTCTCCGCGGACCCACTGGTAGTCCAGGCGGCCCGTCGCCGCGACCGTGTCGTCCGCGGTGTAGAGCAGGGCCACCACCCGCACCTGGTCGACCCCCAGCCGGCCCTCTTCGAGCCACAGGGGCTCGAGCACCAGCCCGACCCGCTCCACCGCCTCCGCCTCGACGGCGCGCAGGCGCCGGGCCAGGGCCTGCTCGGGGGTGTCCTCGGGGCTCTGCAGCACGGGCACGGGCTCGCCCCCGGGGGTCAGCGGAGCCGACGGTCGCTCGGCGATGCCCGGGTTGAACCAGGCCCACACCAGGACCAGGCCGACCACCCCGCCGGCGGCCAGCATCCAGGGTCCGTGCTTCGGCAGATCGATCTCGAGCCGCTTCACCCGCCCGGGACGAGCCCTGAACTTGGCGAAGATGACCCCGCAGACCGAGCACTCGATGGCTCCGCCGGGCTGCATCCGGTGGCAATTGGGACAGATCATCGCGCCAGAGGGTAGTCGACGCGGTGGTGGCTACTCCGTGGCGGCGCCGCAGCTCGGCGCATCGCCGGTCCAGTCGTCCGGGGCCTTGATCCGGTACCGGTCCACGGTGGCGTCCCCCCAGGCCGAGGCCACGAACACGCAGGCCCCGCGACTCGCCACGTCCGAGGCGTGGTAGTCCGTGCCGCCCACGTCGAAGTGCTGGGCCCACTTCAGGTCCTGGTCGAAGACCGCCAGCTCGATGGTGGCGTCGTTCTCGAAGTCTCCGCCGGCCGGCATGTTGTGGTAGACGACCGACCAGATGCCGAAGTCCCGGCTGCGGTCAGCACCGGACGGGAACCAGTTCCACTCTCCCGGCTCGCCCTCGATCAAGAGCTCGCTGAACGGATCCTGGGGGGTCCAGTCCTCTTCGAACCAGGAGACCGCCAGGTTCTGGGAGGTCTCGTCGCCCGTGAACATGTGCCAGCGGCCGTCGTAGTACCGGGTCGTGCCGAGCTGATCGATCTTGCCGCCGGTCTCGATGTCGGTCGGCGGCGTCACCACGCCGAGGTCGCGGTCCAGCTCGGCGACCCGGCGGGTCAGGCCGCTGGTGCCGTAGATGAGGGTGAGGGTCCCGCCGTCGGTGGTCAGGTGCATGTCGGCGGTGCTGGTGTTCGCCAGCTGCTCCACCGCGACCTGCTCACCGATCCGATCGCCTTCGAGGCTCAGGGCGATCAGGTACAGGTCGTTCTGGGCGTTCGGGTTCCAGGACACGTACAGCCGATCGCCGAGGCGCAGCAGCTTGTGGTCCGCCAGGTTCTGGCCGCCGGGCACGTCTTCGTCGAAGGTCAGCTGGACCCGGTCACCGATCGTGTTCAGGTCGTGATCGAGCACCTGCAGCCACAGGTGGTTCTGGTGCTTGAGGGTCACGTAGACCTGGGTGTCGTCGGCCGCGATGCCGGTCCAGGTGCTCCCCGGTCCCAGGCTCACGCTCTCCTCGTGGGCGAGGATGCCGTCGCTCCAGGTCATCGGCGGGACCTCGGGCTCCGGCTCGGTGGCCCAACCATCGGTGGCGCTGTCGCCGGTGCGGCCGGAGTCCGCGGTGGTCGTGTCGTCGCCGCAGGCGATGAGGGCGCAGGCGGCCAGGCCCGCGAGTGGAAGGAGTGGGCGCATGCGTCGCCTCGGTCGTGACTCGTGACAGGAAGGTCGGAGCGTGCAGGATGCCAGGAGGGGCTCGGGGTTGCGCCCGAAATATCGACCCGGTCAGGACCCGGCCGCACGCTTGGCCACCCGGCGGGCCTCGCGCTGTCGCAGGGAGGCGAAGCGCGGCGGCTCCGCGGTCTCCGCGAGCAGCGGCTCCCCGGTGTGGGGGTGCGAGAGCTGCAGGGAGACCGCCCACAGGAACAGGCCCTTGCCCTTCAGCAGCGGTGTGTCGTCGGGGGTGTACTTGTCGTCGCCCAGGATCGGGTGACCCAGGCCCGCCAGGTGCTTGCGCAGCTGGTGGGTGCGCCCGGTGCGCGGCCACAGGTCCACCGTGGTCATGGCGTCGAGACGGGTGCTCGGGTGGTGGGCGACCGCCGCCCAGTCGGTCTCCGCGTCCCGTCCGTCCAGGGGCTCGGTCACCGTGCCCTCGCCCTCGAGTCGTCCCCCCACGATGGCCCGGTAGCGCTTCTGGACCCGGCGCTCCTGAAAGGCCCGGCCCAGGGTGACCTGGGCCGAGGTGGTCCGGGCCGCGACCACCAGGCCGCCGGTCCGGAAGTCCAGTCGGTGCACCGGGCGGGCCCAGGGCAGGGCGTCGGGGGCGTCGGAGGGGGGCAGGCCGTGGACCAGGGCGCCCTCGAGGGTCTGGAAGCGGTTGCCGTTGGTGAGCAGGCCGGCGGGCTTCACGACGATGGCCAGGTGGGGATCCACATGGACCTGCACCAGGTCCCGGGGGTAGGCCTTGGGCGGCCGCTGGGCCGGTCCCGAGTAGCTGAGCCGGTCGCCGGGCTGCACGAAGCGGCTCGACTCCACGACCTGCTCGTTGAGCCGCAGGGTGCCGGCCTTGGCGGCCTTGCGGGCCCGGGCCTTGGACGGCAGGCCGGGCAGGACCTGGCTGGCGTACTTGTCCAGGCGCTCCCGGGGGGCGTCGGCGGGCACCACGTGGGTCTCTCCGACCCGAGTCACGGCCGCAGCCGCGGCGGGCCCGAGCCTCCGCCGCTCCCTCCGAACACCGCGGCCAGCACCGCCAGCAGCACCAGTCCGCCGATCACCAGGGCGATGACCTTCATCCAGTCCAGCGGCCCCTTGCCGGTCCAGGTGCCGGTCTCGCCGTTGATGACGATCCGGTAGGCGGTGTCCTTGTAGCGGTAGGCGCCGATCCAGATCGGCACCAGGATCGGCCGGCCGACCAGGTCGTGGAAGAGGGTGCTGCTGGTGAGTCGACTCAGGCCCTCGGCCCGGGCGATCTGCGCCGCGTCGTGCCGGTGCATCTCCCGGGTCGCGAGGGCCCGGGCCGCCCGCTCGCTCAGGGCGCCCAGCTCGAAGGGCACGTCGATGCCCTCGGCGTCGAAGGGCTGGGACGCGCCGCACGGGAACGGGGTCAGCGCCAGCAGCTCCGCCGCGCTCAGGGTCTGGCTGGCCGGGACCGGGAAGGCCTGGTGCTGGATCGTGGTGGTGCCGGTGACCGGCCGCTTGCCGGACTTCGTCGCCGCGGCCTTCAGGCCGGCGTAGTGGTGCTCGACCCGGCCCTCCCAGACCCAGGCCGGGAACAGCAGCTGGGACAGCTCGACCCGCGCGTGCCGCAGGTCGCCGGGGTGCAGCCACTTCGACTTGGCGAAGTCCTGGAACGCGGCCTGGGCCTGGGCGGCCGCCACCTGGAAGGCCACCACGGTCTCCGGCGGCACGGCGTCGGTGGGCAGGCCTTCGGGCACCGGGGCGTCCGAGCCGCAGAACAGGCAGGCGGGCGCCGGGCGGCCCGCCTGCATGGCGACCGCGCCTCCACAGGCGCTGCAGCGGACGGCGACCAGGCTCATCGGGCGAACACCAGGGCCAGGACGCCCAGGGCCACCAGCGCGAGCACTACCAGGCCGGCGATCTTCTTCGGGTCCTTGGGCACGCTGCCCACCACCTCGCCGGTCTGGCCGTTGACCAGCAGGCGCCAGACCTTGCCCCCGTGGCGGAAGGTCGCGATCCAGACCGGCAGCAGCACCAGCTCCACCTCGCCGAGCTCGGTGCGGGTCTGGTTCTGCAGGCCAGCGGACTCGTCGCCGGGCAGGAAGGCGCGGATCGCCCGGTGCTCCAGCTCCGTCAGCTCGTGCTCGGCGGTCTGGCGGGCCTGGGCGTGGGTCACGCTCGGCTGCTCCGCGATGAGCCCCGCCAGCATCGCCGCGGCGTAGGGCCGGCTCCTGCCCAGGTCGAAGGGCTCCAGCTCGTTGGCCTCGTGCTCGGGCAGGCCGCGGCTGCCGCTGACCAGGTGGTCTACGTAGGTGGCGACGTGGCTGCCCCGGGTGGGGAACCACTCGGTCTCCTTGACCTGGCGGGTGCGCCGCTCCCGCTTGCCGTTGACCGTCACGTAGTAGGTCTCGGTGCGGTACCACCACAGCCCGATCCGGGCCTGCCAGTCGCTGCGGGCCGTCGCCTGGTAGCACCAGAAGGGCACCAGGACCGGGTCGAGCTCCTCGGGGTGGGCGCCCTTGCGCACGCTCTCCGGGGCCAGCCAGCTGCCGGCCAGGTGCGTGCGCAGCCGGCCCGCGGCCTGGGTCTGGTCGAGCACGAAGGGCGCGACCCGGTCCGGCGGCTCGGCGGCCACGCGCTCCGCGGCCACGAGTGGGCTCTCGCAGAAGGAGCAGCTGTCCGAGAGGCGCCCGGGGGGCAGCGAGACCTGGGCCGCGCACGAGGGGCAGTTGAAGAGCTGGGCGGCCGCGGACATGCGGGCCGGACTCTATCGGGTGGTGAGGTGCCAGGCTGGCACCAGCGGGAGGCCCCGGATGCAGAGCCTGGGCACCGACGACTGCCTGGCGGACACCGACGGAGACGGCCTCTCGGACTACGACGAAGTGGCGACCCTGGGCACGGACCCGACCGCCGCCGACACCGACGGCGACCGGCTCGACGACGGTGACGAGCTCTCGGTCCACGGCACCGATCCCAACTTCATCGACACCGACCGGGATCGGCTCGGAGACGGCAAGGAAGTCCTGTTCTACGGCACCGATCCGCTCGCTGCCGACTCCGATGGCGAGGGGATCACGCTCTTCGGCCCCGACCCGTGGCTCGCGGACACCGATGGCGACGGGTTCAACGACTATGTGGAGGTGCGCTGGCTGGGCACGGACCCTACCGACCCCGGCTCCTGACAGGACTTCCCCTCGCGCGGGATTCACCCGGGGTGGTGCCAGGTTGTCACCACCGACGCCTTGAGCGGGCACCACCCGCCGTGGACCATCCCGGGGTGCCCGGACTCGACCGGGATGGGAGCGCGGGGTGAGGACACTCGGACCAGGGGAGCGTGTCGCGGAGTGGACGGTGGAGCGGCGCCTGGGCAAGGGGGGCATGGGGGCGGTCTACCTGGTGCGCAACACGGCCGGGGAGCGGGCTGCGCTCAAGCTGGTGGACCTGGCGGGGGTCACCCAGGCCGACCAACGCTTCGAGCGGGAGATGCGGCTGCTCGCCGACATCGATCACCCCAGCATCAGCCGGTTTCATGGGGCCCTGGCCGAGCCCCGTGGCTTCCTGATGGAGTACGTCGAGGGCCAGTCCCTGGCGGCCCGCATCAGCCAGGGCCCGCTCGGCGTCGACGAGTCCCTGCGCATCGTCCGCGAGCTCGCCGATGTGCTCACCTACCTGCACGTGCGGGACATCCGGCACCGGGACCTGAAGCCCGCCAACGTGATGCTCCAGAGCCGAGGCTGGCTCAAGCTCGTCGACTTCGGCATCGCCGTCCAGGTCGGAGGAACGCGACACACGGAGGTCGGGATGCTCGTGGGCACGCTGCCCTACATCCCCCCGGAGGCCCTGGAGCTCGAGGAGTCGGACAGCAAGGACTGGGACCTGTACGCCCTGGGCGTGATCCTCCAGGAGTGCCTGACCGGCCACGAGGCCTTCGACGGGGGCACCGGGACCACGCGCGTCCGCCAGGCCCGAATCCTGAAGGCCAAGCTCCAGACCGAGCACCTGGACCCGGGCCCTGACTTCCCCGACGATGTGCGGGACCTGGTGCGACACCTGACCCACAGGGACCGGGCGCTGCGGCTGGCCAGTGCGGCCGAGGTGACGCGTGCGATCCAGGGGCTGCTGGGGGGCGCTGCCCCGTTGGCGGGGGACCGGCCGGCCGTGGAGCCCCGGGTGCCCACCCTGGCGGACCAGCCGATCCCAGAGGTCGAGCACACGGTCCAGGTCACGGCACCGCCGCCGCCAAGGGGGGCGAGCCGGTGGGTGGCCCTGGTCCTCCTGGTCGGGGTCTTGGCCGCCGGGCTGTTCGCCGCCACGCAGCGGGCGCCGACGTCGACGGACGTGGCCGTCGTGTTCGGGGGACCCGGCACGAGCCACACGCTGCTGGCCAGGTGGGACGGTCAGACACACGCGGTCGCGAACAGCTCCCTGGGGCTGCCCGGCGTGACCCCCGGGTCCCATCGGCTGGAGGTCCTGGTCGGGTCGGCCTGTGACTCCGAGAGCTGCCCGGGCCCGCAGTGTTCCAGCTGCTGTGCGGTGGTCGAGCAGACGCTCGACGTCGCGGCGGGCGTGACCACGGAGACCGTGACCCTGCCAGCGCCGGTCGGCGTGGGCCCTCGGCCTGTGAGCCTCGTGATCACCCAGGAGCCCCGCCTGGGCCGACTCACCGGGGCCATCCAGGGCGTGGCGGAGCCTCAGGTCGACGGGTCTGCGCTGCTGTTCGCAGCTGTCTCGCCCGGACTGCACAGCCTGCGCCTCGAGGCGGGCCGTTGCCCGGCATCGGCCCTCGGGTGCGCCACCAGCGAGACCTGTCCGGCGGGCTGCGCCTCCTGGATCGGAGACCTGGACGTGCCCTGCGGCGACGGGGAGCACCAGGAGGCCCTGTTGTTGCGGGGGACCGCCGCGTCCAGCCGGGACCGTTCAGCCGCGAAGCCGTCGGACGACGAGCCAGCCCCCCCGGCTCCGAAGCCGGAGCCCGACCCGACCGGCACCGTTCGAGTCCAGGGAGACGCACGCATCCAGCTGCGTGGCCCGGGGGGCACCCAGGGCGTCGGCGAGGTCCCCGTGGGTACCTGGCAGGTCCGGGCGGACTTCGGCGGTGGCTACCGGGACCAGGGGCGCATCGTGGTCACCGAGGGCGCCACCCTCACCGTCGCCTGCAGCACGGTCACGCTGACCTGCAAGCTCCCGGGAGGGTCTTGATGTCCCTGATGCTGATCGGTGTGGCCCTGTCTGCAGCAGCCCAGCCGTGCGTTCCCTTGTCGGAGGTCGACCTGGCGGAGCTGATCCGGACCGAACAGGACGCCCTCTTCCTGTCCGACGGGCCCGTGCTCGCCGAGGTCGAGCACCGCCTGGAGCGAGACGCCCCCTGTCTGGAGCGGGTGGTGGCCCCCGAGGAGTGGGCCCCCCACCTGGTCGTGCGCTCGGTGTACGCCTACAGCAGGAACCAGGACTGGCAGTCCCCCCTGGAGGCCGCCCTGCTCGCCGACCCGACGGTGTCGCGC
>CAYFPX010000006.1:73630-91642 GCA_964344945.1 uncultured Enterobacterales bacterium | reverse complement strand
GACGACGCCGGCACCTGGTACCGGGACGCCGACGGAGACGGCTACGGCGACGCCTCGGACAGCATCAGCGACTGCGACGGGGGCACCAGCTACGTCTCCGACGCCACCGACTGCGACGACGACGACAGCGCGGTGAGTCCCGGCGCGACCGAGCTCTGCAATGGCCTCGACGACGACTGCGACAGCCTGGTCGACGACGACGACCCGGACGTCGCGGACCAGTCGACCTGGTACACCGACGCCGACTCGGACGGCCACGGCGACGCCGGCGCTCCAGTGCTGGCCTGCGAGCAGCCCAGCACCGCCGTGACGGACGACTCGGACTGCGACGACACCGACGCCGCTGTCAGCCCAAGCGCCACCGAGGCCTGCACCGGCCAGGACGACGACTGCGACGGCCTGGTCGACGACGACGACCCGGACGTCACCGGCACCACCACCTGGTACCTGGACTTCGACGGCGACGGCTACGGCAGCAGCACCCTGACCGTCGACAGCTGCGAGGCCCCGACCTCCTACGTCGACAACAGCGACGACTGCGACGACGCCTGGGACATCGTCAGTCCCGACGGCACCGAGGTCTGCGACGGCCTGGACAACGACTGCGACGGCCTGACCGACGACGAGGACGACAGCCTGGACGCCTCGACCGCCGACACCTGGTACGCCGACGACGACGGCGACGGCTACGGCTCTTCCACCACGGTCGCCGCCTGCGACCAGCCCAGCGGGACCGTCGAGAACAGCGACGACTGCGATGACAGCGACGCCAGCGTCTCCCCCCTGGGCACCGAGGTCTGCAATGGGGCGGATGATGACTGCAATGGCGCGGTCGACGACGGCGCCGTCGACGCCGCCACCTGGTACGCCGACAGCGACGCCGACGGCTACGGCGACGCCTCCAGCAGCACCGAGTCCTGCGAGGCCGCCAGCGGCCAGGTCGCCAACGCCGACGACTGCGACGACGGCGACGCGGCCGTGAACCCGGACGCCACCGAGCTCTGCAACGGCGTCGACGACGACTGCGACGGCACCACCGATCCGGACACCAGCGCCGACGCGAGCACCTGGTACGCCGACCTCGACGGCGACGGCTTCGGCGACGGCACCCTCCAGACCACCGCCTGTGAGGCGGTGAGCGGCACGGTCGACAACAGCGCCGACTGCGACGACACCGACGCCAGCATCAAGCCCGGCGCCGCCGAGATCTGCGACGGCGTCGACAACGACTGCAACGGCACCGTGGACGACGCCGGCGCCTCCGGCGAGACCACCTGGTACGCCGACCTGGACTCCGACGGCGAGGGCGACGCCAGCAGCACCACCGACGCCTGCGACCAGCCGAGCGGCTACGTGGCGAACAGCGACGACTGCGACGACGGCGACGCGGCCGTGAACACCCACGCCACCGAGCTCTGCGACGGCATCGACAACGACTGCGACGGCAGCACCGACGTGGGCGCGGCCGACGCGGCGACCTTCTACGCGGACATCGACGGCGACGGCTACGGCAACGTGTCGAGCACCTCGACCGCCTGCGAGGCCCCCAGCGGCACGGTCGCCACCGGCGGCGACTGCGACGACTCGGACGGCGCGGTGAACCCAGGCGCGACCGAGGTCTGCAACGGGGTGGACGACGACTGCGACGGCAGCGTCGACACCGGGGCCAGCGACGAGACCACCTGGTACCTGGACGCCGACAGCGACGGCTGCGGCGGCACCACCTTCACCCTGGACGCCTGCGACCAGCCCAGCGGCTACCTGGCGAGCAGCGGCGACTGCGACGACCTGGACGCCAGCGTGAACCCGGACGCCGAGGAGCTCTGCAACGGGACCGACGACGACTGCGACGGCGACACCGACGAGCCCGACGCCGCCGACGCCTCGACCTGGACCGTCGACGCAGACTCAGACGGCTACGGCGCTACCGGCGGCGCCACCACCACCGCCTGCTCCCTGCCCAGTGGCTACAGCGCCACCGACGACGACTGCGACGACGCCGACGCCGCCGTGAACCCGGGCGCCAGCGAGACCTGCAACGGCCTCGACGATGACTGCGACGGGACCGCCGACAGCGGCGTGATGGGCTCCGACGCCGCCTGTGCCGCGGACTCGTGCCTGCACGTGCTCGAAGACGGCAGCCCCACCGGCACCGACACCTTCTGGATCGATCCCAGCAGCCCGACCGAGCTCGAGTGCGACTTCGGCACCGTCGGCAGCGGCTGGGCCTGGCGCCTCGACGTGACCGTCGACAACCCCACCGGCGGCACGCTCGCCGGCGAGCAGGTCCCCCTGGACCTGGACACCGCCACGCTCATCGCCGCCGGTCAGCTCGAGGACGACGGCGCGGACCTGCGGGTGTTCACCCACGACGGCCCCCTGCTCGACTACTGGATCGAGACCGCGTCGCTGGACACGACCACCACGCGGATCTGGATCCAGACCGAGAGCCTGGCCGATGGCACCACGGACCTGACCCTCACCGTCGGCAACCCCGACACAGAGCGCCGGTCCCTGGCCTGGTGGTTCGACCCCTTCACCAGCGACACCGCCGCCGACTACGACGTGCTCTACGACAGCGGCTGGGGCACCCCGGGCTTCTCCGTCGACACCTCGGCCACCACCCTGGGCACCGACTCGACGAACATGGACTACTTCGCCGAGCCCATGACCCTGTCGGTCGACGAGCCCATCTACGTGGAGTTCGAGGGCTGGATCCACGACAACGACGCCATCGGCGCGATGCTCATCACCGACCTCGGCTACGTGACCGCCTCGGCCTGCGACGACTACTGCGGGGTCGACCACCACAGCGGCGAGGAGGGCATCGTGCTGCACACGACCGAGCCCTCGGGCCACTACCAGGGCACCTACCTGCTCGACATGGCCAACGTGGTGACCATGTCCAGCGGCGCCCGGATCGGCCTGTACTACGACGGCAGCTCCCTGAGCTACTGGCTGAACGGCGGCGAGGTCGACAGCGTCGCCCAGACGGTCACCGTGCTCGGCGCCGGGCTGTCGACCTTCGCCAGCTCCGGGAGTCCGGGGGCGGAATTCGAGTACCTGTGGGTGGGGTCGGAGCCGATCGACTTCAACCCGGAGACCCTGAGCAGCAGCACGTCGGCGACGGCGGGGAGTGCCGCGACGTTCTGATCACGGAGCCCAGCCCAGCAGCGTCGGTCCCCCCTGCTGCTGGCACCGGGTCGGGGTCGCCGTGACCTCCTTCACCCGCCGCTCGCACCAGGCACCGACCTGGCCCCCCGGGCAGGTCCCCAGCTCACGGCACCCCACCAGCGTCCCCAGGTGGAAGCCCAGCTTTGCCGGGTACTTCTCGGCGTAGGCCAGCACGGTGTCCCAGTCGTCCAGGTCCGTGGTCTTGGCCACCCAGAACCCGATGGCGTGGCCCAGGCAGTCGCCCTCGTGGGCCGGCACGTCCTCGGCGCAGCGGGCCGCCACGCCCAGGGCGTCGAGGTAGAGCCGGGTGTCGAGCACCTCGAAGGCGCAGTCCTGGTCGCTGCCACACGCCGGCACCAGCTCGTCGAGAGAGCGGTTGCTGTCGTGCTTGGCGGCGGAGACGGCCCAATTCTGGCGGCACATCGCCGTGTAGGGTCCGGCGTGCTCGCAGATCAGCGCGACGTCCTCCCGCCAGGCCGATCTGGCTTCACCGGCGACGCAGTAGGCCAGGACCGGCGGGTCGGCGGCGTAGGGGCGGCACTTGTGCAGGCCCTGGGGCAGCTGCACCGCCACCGGCGCAGGCGCTGGCGGGGCCTCGGCCGCGGGCTCCGACCCGCAGCCGATCAGCGCTGCAAGTGCCAGGACTTCTGTCGGCGGTCGCATATGCGTCGGTTCGGGCCTTCCAGCACCTCGCACACCTTCACGGCGTCTTCGGGGGCGGTCCTGGTGGCGTTGGCGTCGATCCAGCCGAACACCGCGGCGCCGCGGATGACCGGGTCCTGGATGCGTCGGGCGGTCTCGACCACCGCGTCGACCTGATCGTGGCCCAGGGCCAGGACCTCGTCCATGTGGCAGCGGTCGACCTCGGCCTGGGGCGAGCGGGCCACACAGGGCACCTCGCCGGGCGTGTCGGGCACGGCGGGGTTGCAGGCGAGGCCGAAGGCCAGGGGCAGGAGCACGGAGATGGCGGTCTACCGGTGGAGCAGGAAGGCGTGGCTGCGCTCGCACGCGTCGCTCGCCGGGTCCCGGTAGATCGCGAAGGCCCGCGCCTTGAACGGCTGGCCGTCGATGTTCAGGCCGTCCTCGTCCCCGGCGTAGAGCTCGCTGGTGCCCTCGCCCTGGAGCACGAGCTGGCTGGCCTGCCAGGCGCAGTCGCCGCTCACCACCCCACCGTAGTCCAGCCCCCAGGAGATGCCGAGCCCTGGATAGTCGCTGCCGTCCATGCGCGAGCTGACCGCCTGGGCGTCCATCAGAAAGAGCAGGCCGGTGCTGTCCTGGAGCGTGAAGGCCGCGGGGCCGTCGGCGCCGTCCTGGGCAACCCGCAGCGAGACCTCGCCGCCGTCGGGGAGGTCCGGGTCCAGCCCGATGGTGCCGCCGTCCGGCTCGGTGATGGTCCAGCCCACGAACCAGCTGTCGCCGTCGTCGTCGACGATCTCGAACACCCGCTGGGCGGCGCCGCTGCAGGGCACGAACACGAAGTCCCCCCACGCCGGGCTGTCCTTGTCCGCCAGGGTGCCGTCGACCACCCAGGTGGTCAGGCCGGTCCCGGAGTCCTCGCTGGTCGGCTGCTGGCCGGCGCTCGAAGACAGGCAGACCTCGAGCCCACCGAAGGACTGCAGCGCCTCGAGGGTCGTGGACGGCACCGAAGTCGAGCCCGTGTCGTCGCCGGAACAGGCCAGTGCGAGCAGCCAGATCACGATCACCCCGTTCGAGTCCGTGAAGAGTGTAGCGAAGGGCCGCGGAGCCCGACCGGCGCGATACACGCCGCCGCCTCACAGGAGGGCCCCATGACGTCCTGGATGCTCCTCACCCTGCTCGCAGGCCCCACGGCACAGGCCGGCGCCTGCGACGACGACGCAGCAGCGCGGGTCGAAGCGGCCGACCGCCTCGTGGACCTGGCCTTCGACGCCGAGCCCGTGGAGAAGGCCCCGCTGCTCACCCGGGCCATCATCCTGCTGGAGCGCACCCTCGAGGACGCCCCCGGCTGCGCCGACGCCGAGGCGCTCAGGACCCACGCCACGAAGCTCCACCGGGACATCGAGGCGCTGTCGACCGCCGCGGCCCTGGAGGATGCCCTGGTCCGCGTCGAGGCAGACCTGGTGCGCTTCGAGGCCGAGGGTGCCACGCCGGACCAGCGGGACGCGACCGAGCACCTGGACGACCACGAATTCGTCACCTCCGGGGCCATCCGCGGACTCACCGAGGCGCTGGCCGAGGAGTAGTACGCTCCTTGGGTGCGCTTCCTCTTCATGCTCACGCGGTCCGACCGCACGGTGCCGGACTGCGTGGCCCTGGCCCGTCGGGCCCTGGCCGTGGGTGTCCGGGACCTGGGCTTCAAGGACGTGGGCGCCGACCGGGCCGCGCTGGTCGACGTGGTCGCCCAGGCCCGGGAGGCGGGCGCCACGGTCTGGCTGGAGTCCGTGGACCTGGCGCGGGGTGCCGCTGCCGCAGAGCTCGCCCTGGCCCTGGGGGTCGATCACCTGCTCGGCGGCACCGACGTGGCGGGCATGCAGGCGGCCTCCGCCGGCACGGGCCTGTCCCTGCTGCCGTTCTGCGGTGTCCCGGAGGGGCACCCGACCGTGCTGGCCGGGGACGCCGGGGCGATCGAGGCCCACTGCGCCGAGCTCCGGGCCGCGGGCTGCGCGGGCGCGGACCTGCTGGCCTGGCGCAGCCGCGAGGCCGCACCCGAAGACCTGGTCCTGGCGGCCCGTCGCGGGCTGGGAGACGGCCTGCTGGTGGTGGCCGGCTCGATCCGGACCGCGGCCCAGATCCGCTGGCTGCGCGAGGCCGGCGCCGACGGCTTCACCGTGGGCACGGCGGTGCTCGACGGCACCTTCGGCCCCAGCCTGGAGGCGGGCCTGGCGGCGGTGATCGCTCCGTGACCGCGCCTCCGCGCCACCTCAGCTGGCTTCGACGAGCCTCAGGGCGGGCTGGGGAGCGTGGCGCTCGGCGAAGTCCACGATGCGCTCGGCGACATCGGCCGGCCGCTCGATGTAGGGGCTGTGGCCGTAGTCCGGTGGCGTGGCCCAGTCCGCGTGGGGCAGGGCGTCCCGGAAGAAGGCCAGGTGCGACGACGGCAGCACCGTGTCCGCCGTGCCCCAGAGCATGCGCACCGGGACCTGGAGCTGACGCAGCTCGTCCCGGGTGAGCATGTGCTCCGGCCGGGACGAGGTGATCAGGTGCCGGATGTGCCGCTGGGACAGCTGCCGGCGGGCGAAGAAGGCCATGAGCTGACGGACGCCTGGGGGAGACTGGAAGAAGACCCGGTCGATGAGATCCAGGGCCGCCCGGTGGGTGCTCGGGCGGAAGCGTTCCATGAACTCCACGAGCCGCAGGCCCTCCATCGCCGCCCCTCCTGGAGAGGCCAGCACGAGACCCCGGACCTTGGCCGGGCTCTGGAGGGCGTGGCGCAGGGCCATGAAGCCACCCAGGGAGTTGCCGAACACGATCGCCGGCTCGTCGATGAGCTGGTCCAGGGCCGCGAGGACACCGCGCTGGAGCGAGGGGCCGGTCAGGCCGTCGGGCGGGATCTCGGAGAGGCCGTGGCCCGGCAGGTCCACCAGCACGACCCGGCCTGCGCGACCCGCCAGGTGGGGGGCCAGCCGGTTGAAGTGGGTGGCCCGGCTGGACAGGCCCGCGATGAGCACCAGAGGGGGCAGCGGGCCGCCACCGTGGCCGACCAGTGCGTGCATGCGGCCATCGGGCGTGAGAGCGTACTGACTCGAGAAGCCTCGAAGCCTCAGTCGCGCCAGGTTGATGTGGTCGAGCAGGGTGCTCATCCGTGCCCCGATGAACGCCTATGGATCAACGTAGACACCCCGAGGGGGGGGCGTCAGCCTTCTCTTCATCGGCCTCGAACGCCTGGTCTGTAGACGCAACGCCCCCCTGAGGCTATAAACACTTCATCACTTGGTGAAGTGTTGGAACGATCCGCCGAAGAAGACACCCAGGTCTCCCACGGCTGCTGCGCGCACGACCACGGCCACCACCACGCTCCCGCCCCCGAGCCGCCGCCGAGCGACGCCACGCGGCTGCACGTGTCGGGCCTCTGCTGCGACGACGAGGTGGCGCTGGTCCGCCGGGTGCTGGGCGAGCTCGACGGTGTCGATCGGGTGGACGTCAACCTGGTGGGGCGGCTGGTCTACGTGCAGCACCGGGCCTCGGTGCCGGCGGAGCAGCTGGTCGAGGCCCTCAACCGGGCCTCCCTGGACGCGCGGCTCGGGCCCGCGCCCGACGCCCCGACCCCCACGCCGTGGGCTCTGCTCGCCGCGACCGGCCTGTTCGGGGTGTCCCTCGGCACGCCCTGGCTGGCGCCGCTGAAGTGGGCGGCCCTCGGCGCCGTGGGCCTGGGGCTGCCGCCGATCCTGCGCCGGGCGCGGGTGTCCCTGCAGAACCGCCTGCTGGACATGAACGTGCTGATGGTCCTGGCCTGCGCCGGGGCGCTGTTCATCGGCGAGTGGATCGAGGGAGCGGCGGTGGTGGTGCTCTTCGCCGTGGCGGAGCACCTGGAGCGGCGCTCGATGGACCGGGCCAGCCGGGCTCTGGCCGAGGTCGCGGCCCTGGCCCCAGCGACAGCGGTGCTGCTCGACGGGACCGAGGTCCGGGCGGACACGGTCGCGGTCGGGACCGGCCTGCTGGTGAGGGCCGGCGAGCGCATCCCGCTGGACGCGCGGGTCACCGGCGGCACCAGCGGGGTCGACGAGAGCAGCCTGACCGGCGAGTCCGCCCCCGTGGCCAAGGACCCGGGCGATGCCGTCAGCGCGGGCACCGTGAACGGCACCGGGGTGCTGCAGGTGGTGACCACGGCCCTGGCCGGCGACTCGGCGGTCGCCCGCCTGGTGCGACTGGTCGAGCAGGCCCAGGCCCAGCGCTCCCCGGCCGAGCGGGCGGTCGACCGCTTCGCAGCGGTCTACACCCCGCTGGTGGTGGTCGCAGCGGTGCTGCTCTTCGCGGTGCCAGTCGTGCTGGGCGCCGAGGTCCAGGCCAGCCTGTACCGCTCCCTGGTGCTGCTGGTGGTGGCGTGTCCCTGCGCCCTGGTGCTGGCGACGCCGGTCACCGTGGTCTCGGCCCTGACCCACGCGGCCCGCCGCGGGGTGCTGATCCGCGGCGGCGTGCACCTGGAGACCCTGGGCCGCGTGGACGCCGTGGCCTTCGACAAGACCGGCACGCTGACCCAGGGCCGCTTCCAGGTGGTGGACTGCGAGGGCCAGGGCACCCTGGACCCGGCTCGGGTCCACGCGCTCCTGGGCGCGGTCGAGGCCCGGTCGAGCCACCCGCTCGCGGCCGCCCTGGCGGACCACGCAGGTCCGGGACCGGACGCGGTGAGTGGCGACGAGGTCCTTCCCGGCGAGGGCATCCGCGCGGTGGTCGACGGCCACGAGGTGCACGTGGGCAACCACCGCCTGGCGGAGCGGCTGGGGTGGCACGGTGAGGCCGAACACGCCCGGTACGAAGCCTGGCGGGCCCGGGGCCGCACGGTGGTCTACGTGGGCGTGGACGGCCAGCTGGCCGGGCTGCACGCCCTGGCCGACGTCCCCCGGCCCGAGGCGCGGGACGCCGTCGCGGCGCTCCGAGCGGCCGGGGTCGGCACGGTGATGCTGACCGGCGACGACCCGCGCGTGGCCGAGGCCGTCCAGGCCGAGCTGGGGGTCGGCGACGTCCGCGCGGGCCTGAAGCCAGAGGACAAGGTGACCGCGGTGCAGGCGCTCAGGTCCGAGCGCACGGTCGCGATGATCGGCGACGGCATCAACGACGGCCCGGCCCTGGCCGCGGCGGACGTGGGCGTCGCGATGGGCGTGCGAGGCTCGGCGCTGGCGCTGGAGACAGCGGACGTCGCGCTGATGACCGACGACCTGGGCCAGCTGCCGACGGTGATCGACCTCGGGCGGCGGGCCCGTCGAGTCATCCGACAGAACATCGCCTTCTCGGTGGCCGCCAAGGCCGCGGTGCTGGGCCTGGCGGCGGTGGGCATGGCGAGCCTGTGGGCCGCGGTGGCGGCGGATGTCGGGACCAGCCTCGTGGTGGTGCTCCATGGGATGACCCTGCTGCGGGAGGGATAGGCGCACGCCCACACGGGCCCCCTGGCACGCGCACTCGCGGTCGCGGTCGCACTCGCACTCGCCACGGCGGTTACCCCTCCCGGGCCTTCCAACCGGTCCCGCCCATGACCCTGCTCCTCCCCGCGCTGCTCAGCTGCGCCTCGGGCCCCGAGGGCCTGCGCCTCACCCCCGACGGCACCGGGCCCCTGGTCCTCGTCGACTGGGACGCCGAGCCCCTGCCCGACATCCCCTTCCCCAACGACCTCGCCACGCGCCAGGACCCGACCAGCCCCACCGGGCTGCGGCTCAACATCTCCGAGGACGCCCCCACGCAGCTGGAGCGGGAGGCTCGCCACAACTTCAACAAGCTCACGGGCTTCGGCATCTACGCCCCCATCTCCGTGGCCTTCGAGAGGCCCCTGGACCTGGACAACGTGTACGACCGCCAGTGGGACGACGGCGACTTCTCCAACGACGCGGTCTTCCTCATCGACGTCGACCCGGACTCCCCGGACTACGGCCAGCCGGTCTACCTGGACTTCGGCCACGGCCGCTTCCCCATGGACCTGGACGAAGAGGACCGCTACTTCCCCAACGACCCCCACGGCACGGGCACGGCGCTCTACTTCGAGACCGTCGAGGAGGACCTCAACGGCAACGGCCGCATGGACTCCGGCGAAGACACCGACAACGACGGCGTCCTGGACCACCCGAACGTCTACCCCGAAGGCGGCAGCCCCCGGCACGACCTGCTCACCTGGTACGAGCGCCAGACCGACACGCTGATCATGCGGGTCGTCCGCCCCCTGCGCGAGCAGACCACCTACGCCGTGGTGCTCACCGAGCGGCTGGTGGGCGAAGACGGCGAGCCGGTGCGCTCCCCCTGGGAGTGGGTCAACCACACCCGCCAGACCGCGGCCCTGGGCCCGGTCGAAGACATCCTGCCCACCCTGGGTGTGAGCAAGGACGAGCTCGCCTATGCCTGGACCTTCACCACCGGTCGGGTCACCGGCGACCTGGTGGACATCCGCCGGGGCTTCGACGGCCAGGGGCCCTGGCCCTTCCTGCAGGACGACTTCCCGGGCAAGGTCGACGAGGCCCTGCTGATGCACGAGAAAGAGGGCGTCGACCCCTACATCCTCCCGATGGAGGATCTGATCGACACGCTCACGGAGATGGGCTTCTTCGACGACACCTCGGGCGCGATCCTGGGCGACAACTACAACACCTTCGCCGCCGGCATCGTGGGGGGCAGCTACCAGTCGGCCAACTTCCTCTACGACCGCGACGACGGCGGCGTCGACACCCACGACGAGTACTGGGACCTCGACCCGGTGGCCGGCACGGTGCAGGTCGGCACCGAGCGCATCCCCTTCACCTGCGTGCTTCCCCAGGAGCGCGAAGGCGTGAGCCCGCCCTACGACGTGGCGTTCTTCGGCCACGGCTACGGCTCGAGCCGCTTCGACCTGCGCGGCTTCGCCTGGGCCTTCAACCGCCTGGGCATGGCCGGCTGCGGCATCGACTTCCCGGGCCACGGCCCCTCGGTCGACGAAGACGACCTGCTCCTGCTCGAGGCCTACCTGGCGCCCAAGGGCTTCATGCCCTTCGCCGACCACCTCTTCGACGCCCGCTTCCGGGACCTGACCAACGACGGCCAGCCCGACTCCGGCATGGACCAGTGGATCAGCGACGGCTTCCACACCCGGGACATGGTCCGCCAGGCGGTGGTCGACTGGATGATGTTCATCCGCAGCCTCCAGGCCTGTGGCACCGGTGAGATGGACCGCGGCGATGGCACCGCGACCACCTGCGACTGGGACGACGACGGGCGCGTGGACATCGGCGGCCCGAGCGCCAAGTTCTACGTGGTCGGCGGCTCTCTGGGCGGCATCAACTCATCGGTGCTCGCAGCGGTGGAGCCCAGCGTCACCGCGGTCGCGCCCATCGTCGGCGGCGGTGGGCTGATGGACATCGGCGCCCGGAGCCCGCTCTCCGGAGCGGTCGAGGCCGTGCCCGGCCGGCTGATGACCCCGCTGCTGCTGGGCTACCCCACCGAGACCGGCGGGCTCGAGGTCACCCAGTACGTGTGTCAGTTCATGGACATGGACGAGCGGCGGATCGGCGTGATCGACGAGATCCCCGCCGGCGGCACGGTGACGGTCTACAACCTCGACAACGGCGAGGTCCGGCGCACGCGGATCCCCGACGACGGCCGCTTCCGAGTGGGCCTGCCCGCCGACGCCGCCGACGCCTACGAGAAGCGCGAGATCGGCGGCATTCCCCACACGGGCCCCGAGTACGGCGCCACCTACACGGTCGCCGACACCGCCCAGCTCGGCGACCGGCTCCGCGTCCACATCCAGCGGGCCGACGGGCGCACGGTCGCGGACTGGGACACCTGGCAGGAGGAGACCACCTACGAGGGCATCACCATGCCGGCGGGCAGCGACCTGGTGGCGCTGTCCGAGGGCCTGGGGCACCAGCGCGGCTCCCCGGACCTGCGGCGGCTGGTCCAGACCATCTCCCTGGCCACCGAGCCTGGGGACCCGATCAGCTACGCGCCCCACTACATCGACGAGCCCTTCGAGGAGCTCTGGGGCCAGAGCGGACCGAACGTGCTGCTGGTCAGCACCCCCGGCGACACCGTGGTGAGCTTCGCCACCCAGATCTCCCTCGCCCGGGTCGCAGGCCTCGTCGAGTCCTTCGAGGTCGACGAGCGCTACGGCACCACGGTCGACCGTTGGCTCATCGAGAACGAGGTCGTGCGCGGCCTGGAGCAGTGGGGACCCTTCACCTGCGGCGAGGAGGAGGAACCCTGCCTCTTCGACCCAGACGACCTGGACGACGGCCTGGACGGCCTCGACGCCCCGTCGGACGCGCCGCTCCGGTCCACGGTGGACACCCCCTGGGGCGGCGTGACGGCCATCCGCATGCCGTACGTCAAGCGCAGCGGCAGCCACGGGCCCCGCTTCCCCGACCCGGAGCTGCCCTTCGACATCAACACCTGGTTCATCTTCCAGGTCGGGCACTACTTCCTGAACGACGGCACGGCGCTGACCGACGACCACTGCATGGAGGACACCAGCTGCGACTGGATCCCAGCGCTGGAGGGCTCCCGATGATCGGCCTGCTGCTGGGAGCCGGGCTCGCCCTCGCTCCGCCTGCGTCGGCCGCCGAGGCCGGAGACACCGAGCTGCCCGAGGGCGAGTTCTACGGCCACGACCGGCTCATCCTGTCGACGACCTCCAGCGCCCTGGTCGACGCCGACGGCACCGATCTCGCCCAAGGGCCGGTCCTGAGCCACCGCCTGCGCATGGGCCTGCGCTACCCGATCAAGAGCTGGGAGCTCGACACCGAGTGGGACCTGCTCACCGGCCAGGTCGCCGGCGACACCTGGGACATCGAGGGCGACCTGGACGAGCGTCACCGCCAGGACCTCGCCGGGTGGACCACCGCGGGGCACTACGCCCGGAAGCTGGCGGTGAAGGGCCAGGTCCAGTTCGTCCAGGCCGAGGTGGGCCTGGTCACCAGCCACTGGGGCCTGGGCATGGTCGCCAACGACGGCGCCCACGACCCGGTCTTCGGCCGCAACGACTTCGGCGATCGGGTCCTGCGGGCCCGGGGCACCACCGCGCCGCTCCACGGCCTGGTGCCCCTGTACATCTCCGTGGCCTTCGACCGGGTGGTCGCCGACGACTTCGCCCGCTGGTCCCGGGACCAGGCAGCCTGGCAGGGCGTGATCTCCGCGCTGTGGAAGCGCGACGTGACCGCGGGCATCTACGTGGTGCGCCGCCGCCAGACCGAGCGGGCCGACGACCGGGTCACCCGGGTCTGGATGATCGACGCCTACGCCGACGGCAACGTGCTCCTGGGCGGCTGGGACCTGCGCCTGACGGGCGAGGCCGCCACCATCCTGGGGCAGACCGACCGCACCCTCGTCTACGGCAGCACCGACCCGATGGAGGTGCGCTCCGCGGGGGCCACCGCCCTGGCCCAGCTCACCGCACCCGGGGGCACCGCCTGGCTGCTGCTCCGCGCGGGCTGGGCCTCCGCCGATCGCGACCCCTACGACGACCGCACCACCGACTTCACCTTCGACCGGGACTTCGACGTCGGCATGGCGATGTTCGACGAGGTGGCGGGCGGCATCGAGGCCGCAGCCTCCGCCCAGCTGACCGACCCGGAGAACGTCGGCCAGCCCCCCGACGGCGTCGAGGCCCTGACCACCGAAGGCGCCTTCCGCCGGGGGACCTTCCTGCAGCCGTCGGTGGGGTGGAAGCCCCTGTGGTGGTTCGAGCTGCGGACCGGCCTGACCCTGGCCTGGACCTCGGTGCCCTACCACCAGGCGTTCTACACGGCCCGTGCCGGCGGCTCCCTGACCAACCACCACGACCAGCCGGCCAGCGCTGGCCTGATGGGCACCGAGTGGAACGTGCGCGCCCAGCTGTGGGGCATGCCCCACTCCTGGGCCGGCCAGGAGTTCCAGGCGACCGGAGGCTTCCAGACGGGGGTGCTCTGGCTGGGGCCGGCGCTCCAGGGTGCTGGGCCAGACCAGGTGAACCACGCCCAGGCCTGGGTGCGGCTGGATTTCTGAGCGGAAGGGCGCCTGAGGCGCAGGGCGCTGACGCGCCTCAGGCGCCGAGCCCCCGGGCGGGCCAGCGAAGCAACAGGACGTAACAGCGCTTGGACAGGCCGTTGACAGGTCTCTGACGAGCCGCATAGTCTGCTGGGCGAAGGCTCCCTGGGGGCAGGGGCCGGCACCCGTCCGAGATCAAGATGACTTCGCGTCCCTTCCCGCGCCTGCTCGCAGTTGTCGCAGCGCTCGCCGTGGCCGCCTCGCCGGCCCACGCCGAGGAGACCTGGGCCGGGTGGACCTTCTACCTGGGCGACATGCACGCCCACACCGGCGCCAGCGGCGACGGCGGCTCCAGCGACCTGGGTGCCTGCACCGGGGACTGCGGCTCGGTCGCCGACATGATCAGCGTCGCCAAGACCAACGACCTCGACTACCTGGCCGTCACCGACCACACCAACGGCGACTTCGCCGCGAGCGACAGCGAGTACGAAGGCGTCCAGGCCGACGTCCTGGCGGCCCACGACCCCGAGGGAGGCTTCATCACCATCCCGTCGAGCGAGCTGAAGCTCGAGTACTCCGACGGCACCGACCTCGGACACAAGAACATCTTCTTCTTCAGCGACGACGACGCCACCCTCGGGACCCTGCTGCGCACGGACCTGGTCCCCAGCACGGCGACCGTCGACACCCGGGTCGTGAGCTGCAACGAGCTGTGGCTGTGGGCCGCGGACCTGCGGAACAACTTCGGCGACCTCATCCTCATCCCCCACCACACCACGGCCACCATGCCGATGGCCACGGACTGGGACTGCCACAGCGACCTCTTCACGCCGGTGACGGAGACCTACTCCATCCACGGCAACTCGATGTCCGGGTCCTCGACCTACGACCCCCAGCACCACGGCACGACCCCCAACGGCTCCGCCCACAACGCCCTGGACGAGTCGGTCTTCGGACTGCGGCTGGGCTTCATCGCCGGTTCCGACAGCCACGACACGCGCCCGGGCAACATCTGCGGCCGCGAGGGGCCTGACGGGGTGGACGTGCCCTACGGTGGCGGCCTGGCCATCGCGATGCTGCCCGAGGGCACCGAGTACACCCGGGCCGCGCTCTACGACGCCTACATGGACCGCCAGGTCTACGCCACCAGCGGACCCATGCTGCCGGCGACCGTGTCCTGGTCCAGCATGGGCACCACCCTGGGCGGCATGGGCGAAGAGCTCACCGTGCCACCGGGTCTGCCCGTGCGAGTCAAGGTCAAGGTCCGCCCGAAGGACGCCCCCCACGTCACCAAGGTCGTGGTGGTCGACGACAACTTCAACGAGACCGAGTTCTACAACCCTCTGCCGGGGGTGTGGGTGCGGAACTTCCCGACCGCCGTGGTGCCGGAGTGGGCCTACGTGCGCATCCACGTGGACGGCGACAGCTGGTGGGGCACGGGGGCGTGTGACGATGGGGGGGACTCGGCGGAGGAGCGGATCTGGCTGTCGCCGACCTGGTTCGACTGAGCAGGGGGTTGCACGTGCAACCCTCCCGCCCCTCCCGAGTCAATAGGAGAAGGGCCAGCTCGCGAAGTAGCGCTTCACCCGCAGCCAGATCCCCAGCAGCCCCAGGGGCTCGAAGATCAGCAGGGTCACCACGACCACCGCCGTCACGACCGTGGCCTGCTGGGCCGTCGACAGCGCCCCCAGCCCGGGCAGGACCCGCCCCAGCGCCTGGCTCAGCGGGGTCAGCACGACCACGAAGGTGGCGCCCCAGATGGCCCCGAAGGTGGTGCCCAGCCCGCCCAGCACGATCATCGCGATGTACATCACGCTCAGGTGCAGGTCGAAGGGCGGCTCGATGGTGATGTACTGCTGCTGCCAGGCGAACATCGCGCCGGCGACCCCAGCCAGGAAGCTGCTCAGGCCGAAGGCGAGCACCTTGGCCCGGGCCGGGGAGACCCCCAGGGCGGCGGCGGCCAGGTCCGAGTCGCGCACGGCCATCATCGCGCGGCCGGTGTTGCTGCGCTGGAGGTTGCGCGTGGCCCAGGCGACCGCGGCGGTGAGGGGCAGGTAGAGCAGGTAGAGCTGCCGCTCGAAGGTCCACTCGAGCGGGCCCGTGCTGAAGGTCCGGCCGAAGACCGGGCCGTCCTCGGCGAAGGTCAGGTGCAGGGGCACGGCGATGCCGCTGACCCCGTGGGTCCAGGTGTTGAGGCTCAAGAGCGTGTGTTGGACCAGGAAGAGCAGCCCCAGGGTCACGATGGCCAGGTACAGCCCCTTCAACCGGAGTGCGAAGGGCCCGATCGCCAGGCCGATGGCCGCGGACAGCAGCCCCGCCAGCGGGAGGCCCAGCCAGAACGGCAGGTGCCAGAGCTCCCCGGCGACGGCCACGGCGTAGGCGCCGACCGCCAGGAAGGCCGCGTGGCCCAGGCTGATCTGGCCTGCGAAGCCGGTCAGGATCATCAGGCCCGCCGCGCCGACGATGGCCACCAGGGCCTGGTTGGCGACGCTGAGCCAGCGGGCGGAGACGACCCAGGGCAGCGCCAGCACGCCGACCGCCGCCATCGCCCAGCCGAGCCGGTGCCAGAAGTCTGGGTACAGGCCCAGGTCCTGCTCGTAGCTGGTGACGAGGGGGCGAACCGGCACGTCAGAGCCTCTCCACGTCGGCGCGACCGAACAGCCCGTGGGGCCGCACGACCAGGAAGGCGATCATCACCACGTAGGGGAAGACCGCGTGGAAGTTGTGGCCGAAGGCCCCCAGGTGCGGGTTCACGTAGCCCTGGGCCAGGACCTCGAGCAGCCCCAGGGCGAAGCCGGCGATGACCGGCCCGGCCACGGAGTCCAGGCCGCCCACGATGACCGCGGGGAAGGCCCGCAGGGCGATGAAGCCCAGGTTGGCGTCCAGCTGCCGAGGGAAGGTCGCGAGGAACACGCCGGCCAGGGCCGCCAGGGCTCCGGCGATGAACCAGCTCAGGCCGAAGATGCGGCCGACCGGGATGCCCAGGGCCAGGCTGACCTCCTGGTCCACGCTCGTGGCCCGCATGGCGACGCCGAGCCGGGAGCGGCGGATCATCACGAAGAAGGCGCCCAGGGCCACGCCGCCGGCGACGACCCCGGCCAGGTTGTTCCAGAGGATCCGAGCGCCCAGGAGCTCGAAGGTGCCCGTGGTGTCCCAGGGGGTCGGCACGCCGAAGGGCTCGGTGCCCCAGCTGACGACGATGCCCGCCCGCAGCACCGCGCCCAGGAAGATGGTCAGGATGATCACCACGAACACGGGCTGACCCACCAGGGGCCGCAAGAGCGTGCGCTCGAGCACGGCGCCGACGAGTCCGGTGCCGACCATCGCGCCGATCAGGGCCACCGGCAGCGGCAGCCCGAAGCCCGCCAGGCCCACGTAGAAGAAGGCGCCGATGGTCAGCAGCTCCCCGTGGGCGAAGTTGAAGACCTCGCTGGCCCGGTAGATGACCACAAAACCCAGGGCCACCAGGGCGTAGACCGCGCCCAGGGCCAGGCCAGAGCTGAAGAGCTGGACGAAGGTGCTCACGGGCCGCCTCCGTAGATCTCGTCCACCAGGGCCGACCAGATCTCGGCGACGGCCCTGCGGCGGACCTTCTGGGTCGCGGTGAGCTCGCCGTTGTCCTGGTGCAGCTCCCGGGGCAGCAGCCGGAAGGCCCGCACCTGCTCGACCCGGGCCAGGTTGTCGTTGGTGCGGGCGAGCTCCCGGTCGATCAGCGCCACCACCTCGGTCCGGCTCGCCAGGTCCTCGAAGCTCGTGGCCCCCAGGCCCTGGCGGCTGGCCCAGTCCATGGTCGCGTCCAGGTCCACCTGGACCAGCGCGCCGACGAACCTCTTCCCGTCGCCCAGGGCGATGATCTCCTTGATGTAGGGGCTGGTCTTGAGCGTGTTCTCGATGCGCTCGGGGCTCAGGTTCTTGCCGACGGCGGTGATCAGGATCTCCTTCTTCCGGCCGGTGATGGACAGGTAGCCGTCGCTGTCCAGGGACCCCAGGTCGCCGGTGTGGAGCCAGCCGTCGACCACGGTCTTCGCCGTGGCCTCGGGGTCGTGCAGGTAGCCCTTGAAGACCGTGGGACCCCCGAGCAGGACCTCGCCGTCGTCGGCGAGGCGACAGGGCGTGCAGGGGATGGCCGGGCCCACCGTGCCGAGCCGGATGTCCCCCGGGGGCGAGACGTGGGAGACCCCGGCGCACTCGGTCTGGCCATAGCCCTCGAGGATGGGCACGCCG
>CAYFPX010000006.1:67061-73620 GCA_964344945.1 uncultured Enterobacterales bacterium | reverse complement strand
CACGCCGGCGTGGGTGAACCAGCTCAGCAGCTCCGGCGCGATGGGCGCGGCGCCGGAGATGGGCAGGCGGCAGCGCAGGAGCCCCAGGCGCTCCCGCAACGGCCGGTAGACGAGCAGGTCCGCCAGCCAGCCCCCCAGCCCGCCCTGCTGGCGGCCCGCCCAGGCGAAGAGCGAGCGCTTCAGCCAGCTGGCGTCCTTCATCTTCAGCTGGACGCTGGCGTGCAGCTTCTCCCAGATGCGCGGCACCCCCAGGAACACCGTGGGCTGGACCTCGCGCAGGTCCGTGCGCACGGTCTCGATGCTCTCGCCGAAGTGCACGGTGCAGCCGACCTGCAGCGGCAGGTACAGGCTGAAGATCTTCTCCGCCACGTGGCACAGCGGCAGGTAGCTGAGCACCTGGTCGTCGGGACCGAGCCCGAGCATCGGCGCCATGACCTCGGCGCCCGCCACCGCGTTCCGCGCCGAGAGGAGGGCGCCCTTGGGCGTGCCCGTGGTGCCCGAGGTGTAGACCACCATCGCCGGCTCGTCGGGGTCCAGGGCCGCCAGCCGCTCCGCCCACCAGCCGGCCGGCGGGTCCTCGCCCAGCAACTCCTGCCAGCCCACGAGCCGCGGGTCGTCGTAGTGCCGCAGGCCCCGGGGGTCGTAGACCACGACGCTCTTCAGGCCGGGCACCTCCGCGTCGTGCTCCACGACCTTGTCGACCTGCTCCTGGTCCTCGGCGAAGAGCAGGGCGGCGCCGCAGTGCGCGAGCAGCCACGCGACCTCGTTGGCCGGGTTGGTCTGGTAGATGCCCACGCTGCGGGCGCCACAGGCCTGGATGGCCAGGTCCGTGATCAGCCACTCAGGCCGGTTGTCGCTGAGGATGCAGGCGTGGTCCCCGGGCCGCAGGCCCCACTGCCACAGCGCCCAGGCGGCCCTGGCGACCCGGTCCCGGTAGGTCGCCCAGTCCACCTCGAGCCACAGCCCGCGGTCCTTGTCCCGCAGGGCGGGCCGGTCCGGCTGCTCGGTGGCGAGCTGCTCCAGGCGCTGGGGGAAGGTCCACGTCACGCCGTGGCTCCCACGTAGGCGGCCAGCACCCGGGGGTCCTGGCGCACCTCGTCGGGGGTCCCCTCGGCGATGCGCTGGCCGAAGTCCAGCACCGCGATGCGGTCCGCCAGGTCCATCACGAAGCGCAGGTCGTGCTCGATGAGCACCACGGTGATGCCCAGCTCCTCCCTCAGGTCCAGGATGAACCGGGCCATGTCCTCGGTCTCCTCCTGGTTCAGGCCGGCGGCGGGCTCGTCGAGCAGCACGATCCGCGGCTGCATGCACAGGGCCCGGCCGAGCTCGATGCGCTTGAGCAGGCCATAGGGCAGGATGCCCACCGGGGTCTTGCGCACCCGCTCCAGCTCCAGGAAGTCGATGACCTCCTCGACCGCGGCCCGGTGGCGCACGGCCTCGCCGCGAGCCCCCCGGGTCCAGAGCAGGTCCTGCCACCACGTCGCCTTCCAGGTGGCGTGGCGCCCGATGAGCAGGTTCTCCAGGGTGGTCAGGTGGGGGTAGAGCGTGGGGTGCTGGAACATGCGGGCGATGCCCTTGGGCGCGATGCGCCAGCTGGGCTGACCCAGGAGGTCCTCCCCGTCGAAGACCACCCGGCCGGACTGGGGCCTCACGACCCCCGAGATGCTGTTGAACAGGCTGGTCTTGCCCGCGCCGTTGGGACCGATGACCGCCTGGACCGTGCCGGCCGCGACCTCCAGGGACACCGACGCGAGCGCCTGGACCCCGGAGAAGGCCAGGGACAGCTCCTGGACGGACAAGAGCGCCGTCACGACAGCCACCGCTTGCGCCGCCGATAGCGCTTCACCGCCCGGTAGCTGCCTCGGGCGATGCCCGCGCCCAGGTAGAACTCCTGGACGTCCGGGTCGTCCTCGAGCTCGGCGGCCGGCCCTTCGAGCACGATGCGGCCGTTCTCCATCAGGTAGGCGTGGTCTGCGAGTTCGAGGGCCACGCTGGCGTTCTGCTCGACCAGGAGCACCGACACGCCGGACGCGTTGATCTCCCGGACCAGCGCCGCCACCTGGGCCACGATCTTCGGCGCCAGGCCCAGGCTGGGCTCGTCGAGCAGCAACAGCCGGGGCTTGGACATCAGCGCCCGGGCGATGGCCAGCATCTGCTGCTCGCCGCCGGACAGGTACCCGGCCGGCTGGGTGCGCCGCTCCGCCAGGATCGGGAAGCGGCCGTAGGCCTCCTCCAGGCCCTCGGCGAGGGCGCCCCGGCCCAGGGACCAGCCCCCGGCCCGCAGGTTCTCCTCGACCGTGAGCTCGCCGAGGACCCGACGGCCCTCCATCACCTGGGCGACCCCCCGGGCCACGATGCGCTCCGGGGACAGCCCCGCCAGGGACTCTCCCTGGAGCACCACCCGGCCCTTGGTCCGGGTGCCCTCGTGCAGGTCCAGCAGCCCCGTGATCGCCCGCAGGGTCGTGGTCTTGCCGGCGCCGTTGGGCCCCAGCAGCGCCACCACAGAGCCCTCCGGCACCACCAGGCTCACGCCTCGCAGCACCAGGACCACCTGGTGGTAGACGACCTCGAGGTCGCTGAGCGCCAGGATGGGCGCTGTGGCCACTACTCTGCCGCGGCGGGGGCCTTCGGGTCGGCGTAGTCCGCGACCACGGTCCAGGAGCCGGCGGCGAAGTCGGGCTTGAGGATCCGGGTCCGGGTGCCCGTGGTGTAGGGCACGCTGGTCAGGTCGACGGGCTGGATGAGACCGCCGGCGTCGAAGCCGGAGATGCCCTGGAGCGCGGCCATGTAGCCGGCGCGGGTGGCGTCACCGCTCTCGATGGCCCGGCTCAGCGCCTCGAGCTGGATCAGCCCCTGGACGTAGCTCATGAGCACGTAGGTGTTCTGGGCGTCGCCCTCGGACCTGTGGGCCTCCCAGGCGGCGGTGAAGGCGTCCATGCCGGTCACGGTCTCGCCCCAGAAGGGCAGGCCCTGGACCCAGCTGTAGTTGGTGAACACCACCGGCGGGATGACCTCGGGGTTGAAGAACGAGTCGATCCAGGCCGGGGTGTTGCCCACCCAGTTGGGCATGTACTGGAGCTGGGCGGCGGTCCCGAGGATGGGGCCGGTGGCCGAGGGCAGGGTGGTCATGAGCACGTGGGTGGCGCCGGCGTCCTTCAGGGCGGTGACGACCGCGGCGAAGTCCTTCTGGCCGGGGGCCACGGTCTGCTCGCTCACGAGGGTGACCCCGTGCTGCTCGGCCGCCTGCTTCCAGCCGGCGAGGCCGTCGCCGCCGTAGTCGTCCTGCTGGTAGACGATGCCGGCCTTGACGTGCTCGGCGCCGCCCGCGGCCTCGACGACCCAGTCCATCGCCCGGCGCGACTCGATGGCGTAGCTCGGGCCCACCGGCGGGGTGTGGGCGTTCTCGGCCATCTTGCTGGAGAGGCTGGCCGGGAAGGCCACGATGCCGTCGCGCTCGAGCATCGGCACGAGCGGCAGGGTGTTCGGCGTGCCGAAGCTGGTGCCGAAGTAGAGCACCCGGTCCTTGATCTCGTTGAACGCCTGGACGGAGTTCTGGGGGTTGTAGCCGTGGTCCCGGTCGACCAGCTCGACGGTCCAGCCGTCGGGCAGGATGCCGGAGCCGCCGGCGTTCACCTGGGCGACCAGGATGCGCTTGCCCAGGGCGTAGGGCTTGCCGATGGGGGCGGCGGGGCCGCTCTCGTCGTTGAGCACACCGACGCGCACGACCTTGTTGGCGGCGTCGACGCCCACGTCGGTCTTCAGGCCCGGCGCTTCGGGGGCCGGGGTGGTGCCAGCGTTGTCGGAGCTGCCGCTGTCGCAGGCGCTCAGCCCCACAGCCACGGCGCAGGTCAACAGGAAGGAGCGGATCACGGGGACCTCCAGGTGGCGCCGTGGGTGGAGGGAAGGACCGGCGCGGGATGCGGGAAGCCCGCCCCCTATCCCGTACGATGCGCCCATGGTGGGTCCCCTCCCCTGGCTGACCACGGCGCTGTTGGCCTGCACCGCCGGCACCGGCTCGGACACCGGCGAGCAGACCGGCGCCACGGCCTCGGACTCCGGCCAGACCGGCACGGCCGACAGCGGCGGCGACACCGGTGACAGCGGCACCGCGGCGCCGACCTGCCCCGACGACATGGTGCCTGTGGGCCCCGCGGGCGCCCCCCCCGACTTCTGCATCGATCCCTACGAGGTCACGGTCGACGGCGACCTGGGGGACCCGGACCAGCACAGCGGCATGGGCGCCGCGACCTCGGCCACGACCGCCAGCCTCGCCGGGGTGGTGCCCACCACCCTCGTCTCCTACGGCCAGGCGGTGGGCGCCTGTGCGAACACCCCGGCCGGGGGAGGCTTCAAGCGCCTGCCGACCTTCCAGGAGTGGGAGGACGCGGCCGACGGGGTGGTGGGCGAAGGCGGGTTCTCCTGGCCCTACGGTGACACCTGGGACGACGAGGCCTGCGCCACCCCCACCGCCGACGGCACCGTGGTGCTCAAGGACACCCAGCCCACCGGCAGCTACCCGGACTGCGTGAGCCCCTTCGGGGTCTACGACGCGGTGGGCAACGCCTGGGAGTGGATCGACAGCGGCCGGGTGCTCGACGTGGAGGGGTTCTTCGGGACCGCCGCTTCGGTGGGAGTCGACGTCTCCCTCGGCAGCGGCGACACGATCCTGGCGGGGGCCGGGGCCACGGACCGGCTGGTGCTGCGCATGCAGGGCCTGCCCAGCGCACACCCTCGGTCGCCGCAGACGGCACCCTGTACCTGCCCCCGGAGGGCTTCGACGACAACGCGCTGGGCATCACCTTCAGCGGCTACCTGGTGGTGCTCGACGGCCCCGCCGATGCCGCGACCCTGCCGGTGTTCTTCGACGTGCCGGTCCGCGAGTCCACCGACGAGGGCCCCGTCGCCACCGACGACGAGCCCCTCTACGTGCTCTGGGAGGCCGACGGCGCCACCGTGCCCGACAAGCGCGGCTGCGCCTGGTACACCGGCAGCGAGGAGGGCTGCCGGATCACGTCGGGTTCCCTCGACCACCTGCACGACTTCCTGGGCACGATCTCCTTCCGGTGCGTGGCCGACCCGGCGTAGCGTCCACCGCCCCGCTCACGGCGACGGTCGCGAGCGGGCGGTGGGCGCAGGGAGCCGGATGCCCTCCCCGGCGGCAGTCGCGGTAGCATCGGCCGTCACACGAGACGGCAGGCGTGATCCGAAGCAGCATCCTGGGCACGGCCCACGCCCTGGTGGGGCGCCAGGTCCACACCGACGAGCTCCTGGCGCGCGCCTTCCCGGATCGTGCGCCTGGCCCGCTGCGCCAGCGGATCGGCATCGACACCCGCTACTGGGTGCACGATCACCAGACCACCGCGGAGATCGGTGCCGGCGTGCTGGGCGATGCCCTGGCCGACGCCAGGCTGGACGCCCGGGAGCTGGACCGCATCATCCTGGTCATCTCCAGCGGTGGCGACTGCCTGGTGCCCGCCTCAGCCAACGGCGTCGCCCACCAGCTCGGCCTGGACAACACCTGTGACTGCTTCGACCTGAACAACGCCTGCACCGGCTTCCTCAGCGGGCTGGACATCGCCAGCCGCTGCGTGGCGACCGGGAGCGGCCCGGTGGCGGTGGTGGCGGTGGAGACCCTCTCCCGCCACATCGACCCCAGCCACCCCCGCGCCTGGGTGGTCCTCGGCGACGCCGCCGGCGCCTGCATCCTGGGACCCGGGGACGGCTCCGAGGGCGTGCTGGCCAGCCACTTCTCGAACCGGGGCGCCTGGCAGGACGCGGTCTACGGGCCCCACCCGATCCTGCCCCGGCTGCCGGACAAGACCCCGACGGACCGCTTCATCGACTTCCATCGCGGCTACCAGGAGATCCGCGAGCTCGCCCTGAGCCAGCTGTGGGAGACCGTCGACGCTCTGATGGCCCAGAGCGGCCTGGCCGTGGGCGACATCGACTGGCTCGCGCCCCACCAGCCCAACGGAGGCCTGCTCGACTTCATCCTCTCCGAGCTCGGCGTGGCGCCGGAGCGCACGGTGCGCGTGGTCCAGGAGATCGGCAGCGTCGGCGCGGCGTCGGTGGCGGTCACCCTGGACCGGGTCCGGCGGCAGCGCCCCCTGGCGCCAGGCGACACCCTGATGCTCCTGGCGATGGGCGGGGGCATCTCCCACGGTGGGCTGCTCTGGCGACTGGGAGGGGCCTCTTGAACCTCCGGGCGCCCCCCGAGCCCAACCGGTCGCAGCGCTGGTGGCTGCGGTACTGGAACACCATGCGCCGCTACCACCGCTACTCGGTGCGCGGCTTCGAGCACCTCGAGGGCGACCGCCCGCTGCTGATCGTGGGCTACCACGGCAAGCCCATCGCCCATGACCTGTGCATGCTCCAGTGCGTGATGTGGGAGCGGCTGGGGTACCTGGGCCACCCGATCTTCCACGCCGGCTTCGAGCACCTCAGGCTCAAGCAGGTCCTCGATGACCTGGGCTTCCTGGTGGCCGACGGCCCCGAGCTCGAGGCCGCCCTGGCCCGCGGCGAGCACATCATCGTGACCCCCGGGGGCACCCGGGAGGGG
>CAYFPX010000006.1:59428-67051 GCA_964344945.1 uncultured Enterobacterales bacterium | reverse complement strand
GACACCGCCACCGGGTCCACTGGGGCCGCCGCACGGGGTATCTGCGCCTGGCCCTGAAGTACGGGCTCGACGTGGTGCCCGTGGGAGCATGGGGCGTGGACCACACCTACCTGGGGCTGAACGACGGCGACGCCACGAGCAAGCGGCTCGGCGTGCCCGCCGGCATCCCCCTCTGGCTCGGCCTGGGTCCCCTCGGGGCCTGGCCGCTCTCGCCCCCCTTCCCTGTCCGCTTCCGCCAGGTGATCGGCACGCCGATGACCCTGCCCCGGGTGGACCCCCAGGACCGCGACGCGCTGCTCGACCTGCACGCGCGCGTCACCGGTCAGGTGCAGCAGCTGATCGAGGAAGCGCGACATGACTGACCCCTCGAAGCCGGGCTGGGCCGTGGTGCTCGGCGCCTCGGCCGGCACCGGCGCCGCAGTGAGCACCGCCCTGGCCCAGGACCCTGGCCTGAACGTCTTCGGCGTGCACCGCGGCAACCACGCCGACGGGGCGCGCCGGGTCGCCGACAGCGTCGAAGGGGCTGGGCGCCGCGTCCACATGCGCATCGGCGATGCGGCGTCGCCGGAGAGCGTGGCGGACGGTGTCGCGGAGCTCCTGGCGGTGGCCGGCCCGCGCAGCGTGCGGTTCTTCGTGCACAGCATCGCCTGTGCTTCGGTCGGCTACCTCACCGAGGGCGACCGTCCGCTGCACCCCAAGCAGTTCCACAAGACCTTCGACGCGATGGCCCACAGCTTCGCCTGGTGGGCCCAGGCCATGGTCCGGGCGGATCTGCTGGCGCCCGGGGCGCGGCTGCTCGGCCTGTCCAACCCGATGACCGACAACCTCCTGGGCCCGACCGCACTCATCGCGGCCTCCAAGGCGGCCCTCGAGGTCTACGTGCGCCACCTGGCCAAGGAGCTGGGGCCGCTGGGCCACCGGGTGAACCTGCTGAAATTCGGCAGCGTCATCACCAAGGCGGCGCGGACGACCTTCGGCGACGACGTGCTGGAGCGGCACCAGGCCCTGCTCCGGCGAGCGATCCCGGCTGGCCGCACCTGCAAGATGCCAGAGGTCGCAAGCCTGGTGTCCTTCCTGGCCGGCCAGGACGCCGGCTGGTTCAACGGCGCGACGATCGACTTCACGGGCGGCGAGGCCCAGAGCCTCTTCGATGCGCTCGTCTACCCCAACCGCAGCCGGAGGTAGCGATGGTCGACAGCACGGAAGTCCTGAGCGAGGAGGCCCTGGGCCGGTTCCGGGGTGGCTGGGTCGAGGGCGACGGCAACGCGCTGATGCTCGGCAGCGCCGACGAGAGCCTCACGGGGGCCTATGAGCCGTCGAGTCCCTTCGTGACGTGGGTGTCCGACCGGTTCTACCGAGAGGGCATGTTCAGCGGGAAGGAGCGGGAGCGGGTCCTGATCTCGGTGCTGTCGGACGGCCCGGACCTGACCCTGGCGATCCACGTCTACTGGGGGCTGATGGAGGGGCTGAGCGTCCAGGAGGTCTGCGAGGTCATCCTGATGACGGCGGCGTACCGCGGGATCCCGCTCTACTCGAACAAGATCCGGGTCGTGCAGCGGGTGCTGGCGCTGCTGAGGGACCTGGATGATCAGGGGAGCTCAGCGCCCGGGATCGCGGTTCGGTCGATCATCCAGGCGTACAGCTGACAGCGACTCAGCCCGAGGGCCGGGTGCGGTCCACCGGGTCCTGGCCCTCGCGCGCCAGCAGCCTCTGCCGCAGCACGCGGTAGCGGTTCAGCGCCTTGTCCGCAGGCTCGGAGACCTCGGCCACGAAGGCCGTGCCCGCTTCGCGGGTGTAGACGGTCTCCTGGGCCTCGAGCAGGCCCAGGTCCTGGCGGAAGAGCACGCGCATCACCGCCCGGACCATCGGGTTCAGTGCCCGGGTGACCAGGATGGTCCGGCACTGGAGGATCTCGATGCGGCAGTGCCCCGGCTCGGTGGGCACGCTCCACAGGTAGGCGCACTGGGGCGTCGGGCCGCCCTCGAACCCCGGCCCGATGACCCGGATGAGGTCCGGCGGGTGGTACTCGCCGATCAGCGTGCTCTCCCTGGCGCCGCGAGGCGCCCAGCCCGTCGCTCGCTCGACCAGACCCGGACGATGGTCTCGCTGGACCCAGGTGTAGCGCAGGCCGTCGTCGGGCAGGTCGTCGACGTCGAGGCGCGACCCGCCGTCCAGGCCGTGGCGGCTGCCGCTCCAGCCAGCGTGGGCGAAGTTCAGGTGCTGGGGGCCCAGGAGGTTCTCGATGCTCAGCCGGTGGTCGCAGGCGACGCGCAGGGTGATGCGGGTGGAGGCGTACCGCTCGTCGTCGAGCTCGGGCAGGGAGACCAGGCGGCTGGGGTCGGCCTGGCTCTGAGGCCCGGTCCACACCCACACGTAGCCGTGGCGCTCGGAGGCGGGCAGGGCGTCGACGGGGGCGGCACCGGGCCCGCCCTTGCTGGGGACGTGGGTGCAGGTCCCTCGGCCGTCGAATTCCCAGCCGTGGTAGCCACACTGCAGCCGCCCGGCCTCGACCCGGCCGAGTGAGAGCGGGACCCGGCGGTGTGGGCAGCGGTCCTCGACGACCTGGGGCTCACCAGCGGCGTCGCGCCAGGCCACCCAGGCGCGACCGTGGAGCTGGAAGGTCTGCGGGCCGCGCCGCAGGGACCGGCTCTTCAGCGCGATGTACCAGTAGTTCCGCAGCATCGGGGCAAGCCTATCGCCCGCGGTAGGGTGGCCCCATGATCCTGAACAACGTCGAGCGGGCCGTGGTGAACAACCCGGTGCGGGCCCTGCTCCAGCACAGGCTGGAGGCGCCCCTCTTCCGCCGGCTGGGCGCCGACGTGCTGGGCGGGCGGCTCCTGGAGATCGGCTGCGGCCGAGGCATCGGGGTCGAGGTGCTCCTGCGCCGCTTCGACGCCACCGAGGTCCACGCCTTCGACCTGGACCCGGCGATGGTCGACGTGGCCCGGGCCCGGCACCGGACCGCAGGAGACCGGGTGCGTCTCTGGGCCGGATCGGCGACAGACATCGATGCGCCCGACGGCCACTACGACGCGGTCTTCGTCTTCGCCATCTTCCACCACATCCCCGCCTGGCGCGACGCGGTGGCCGAGGTCCGTCGCGTGCTACGGCCAGGGGGCGTCTTCGCCATCCAGGAGGTCTACCGGGCGGTGATCGTGAACCCGGTCATGCGGCGGCTGATGCCGCACCCCCAGGAGGACCGCTTCGACCACGGCCAGCTGCGGGCGGCCTGTCGGGCTGCGGGGCTGGCACCTCAGGGCGAGCTGAACCTGGCCGACCTCATCGGCTGGCAGGTGTTCCGGAGCCCGGACTCCGGAAGCTGAGACAGTAGAAGAAGCGGCTGAGCTGCTCGCTGCGGACCTCGGTGGCGCCCGGAGGCACGTGCTCGACCGGGCTGTGGGGGTCGTCGTCGTAGAAGGTGACGGCCTTGAAGAGCAGGCGGTGGTGCAGGCGGTGGTGGCCCTCGGGGTCCAGCTGCTCGTCGACCACCACGACGGGAGAGCCGGCCACGCTCACCCGCGCCAGCTCACGCAGGGCCAGGCCGGGATCCCGGAACGCACCGATGCCGCCCACGTGGAAGCAGCGGTCGAAGCTGGCGTCGGCAAAGGGCAGCGCGTGGGCGTCGGCCATCAACAGGCGGGTCTCCCGGTCCCCCGCCCGCTCCAAGCGACGCCGGCACTGCCGCAGCATGCCGGCGCTGAGGTCCAGGGCCCAGATCTCCACCCGGGGCAGGTGGGTCAGACCCGCTCGCAGCCGCCCCAGGTTGGCCCCGCTGCCGACCCCCACCTCGAGGATGCGCACCGGTCGGTCGCCCGGGTCTTCGAGCTCGTCGAGCCGGAGCCGCGCCACCAGGCCCGTGCGCAGGCTCTCCTCGGTGCAGCCGAGCCGGTCGCTGTCCCGGCGGCCGTACTGGAACAGCGGCAGGGTGTAGCGCACGGCCGGGTCGTGCAGCCCGGGCAGCGCGTCGTAGATCCGGCGCATGAAGCGGTCGGGCCCCTGGATCTCGTGCTCTTCGTAGAGCCGAGGCAGGCCCTGCCGGACCGCCCAGCTGGCGCCGCGGGCACAGGCCAGCCGGCCCTCTCCCGGACCGCCGGAAGCCTCCGTCCCCGACCACACCAACGCCTCGCGGCACCGGGGGCAGCGCAGGCGCCCCAGGTCCGCCAGGGACAGGTTCAACTGGACAGCGCCCGACGAGCCCGCGCCGCGTAGTCCAACGCGCCCAGCCGGTCCAGCTGCGCCGCCGCCGCCGCCAGGTGCTCGCGCCGATCCGGACTGGAGGCGCCCTGGTGTCGACCCCACTCCAGGTGGGCCAGGCCCGCCTCCAGGGGCATGTGCAGGGACTCGGCCAGCGCCACCGCCGACCGCCACTTCTTCACCGCGACCTGTTCCTTGCCGTTGAGCCAGGCCATCGTGCCTTGCTGAAGCAGGACCGAGGGCCGGGTCATCGGGAAGAACCGGCCCAGGAACGCGAGGTTCTTCAGCGCGGCCGCGGCCTTCTTCGCCAGACCGCCCCGCTCCTCGTCGCTGAGGCCAGTCGGGTCCTCGAGCAGCCGCAGGTAGACCCGGGTGACCTCGTTGATCGCCTGGAACATGAAGTACGGGTAGGGCTGCGAGGTGCTCATCATCGCCAGCGAGGCGTCGGCGGCCTGGAGCGCCTGGTGGCGGTCCCCCGCGGCCAGGGCGGCCTGGGCCTGGATGCCATAGGCCCAGATCACCTCGAGGTGGACCTCGCTGCACTTCACGCGCTCCAGCTCCGGCGCCATGAAGGCCAGCGCTTCCTCGGCCCTGCCCTGCCACGCCAGGTTGTAGGCCACGCTGAGCTGGCCCCAGGCCACGATCTGGCTGTTGTCGGTGCGCTCGGCCTCGTCGGTGACCTCCCGCCACCGGGCCTCGGCTTCGGTGAAGCGGCCCTGGTACTGCAGGGTCTTGCCCAGGATCGAGACCGACTCCTCCCAGATGCGCTTCTCGCCGATGTCGCGGCTCACCGTGATGCAGCGCTCCAGCTGGGCCTGGGCGGTCTCCCAGTCGCAGTTGTAGAGCCGCCGGACCGCCACCCGGGACAGGGTGTAGGCCAGAGTGGCGTGGTCGGAGATGCGCTCCGCGACCGACAGGGCCTTGTCCGCCCAGGAGTCCCCCACCCTCGGCATCATGAACAGGTCGATGGTCGCGGCCATCATCGAGAACCCCCGGGCGTACTCGGCACCGGGGTCGACCCGCTCCGCCAGGTTGACCGTGCGGAAGCCAGCCACCATCGCGCCGATCGGGTCGTTCAGGTAGAGGTAGATCTCCAGGAGCTGGCCGTTGATGTGGGCGGCTTCGCGCACCGGCCCCGCGTTGTCCTCGCTGGCTCGGAACAGCCCCAGGAAGAAGCCCTGGAGGAAGCGCACCAGGGCTGCGGCCTGGAACGCCAGGATCGTGCGCACCTGGCCCGAAGGGAAGGCGTGCCCCAGGAGCTCCAGCGCCCGGTGTCCGGCGTCGCGAGCCTCGTCCATGCGGCCCGCCTCGTACCAGGCGTCGTGGATCCGCGCCTCCCAGGTGCCGCGGGTGGCGCCGCTGTGGCCGAGCTTGTGGGTCGCGTCGAGCTCCAGGGCCTGGGTCAGCTGGGAGATGGCCTCCTTGGTGGAGGAGTGCTGCACCGCCCGGGTCCCCGCCAGTACGAGCATCTCCGTGGCCCGAGCCCAGGACTCGGCCTTGAGCCAGTGGTGGGCGAGGCGGGAGTAGTGCGGCGCCAGGTCCTGGTCGTGCTCCTCCTCGAGCCAGCTGGCGGCCTGGGCGTGCAGGTCCCGCCGCTGGGCGAAGAGCATGAGCCCGTAGACCGCCTCCTGGGTCAGCGCGTGCTTGAAGGTGTACTTGGTCCCGGTGGTGCCATCGACGAAGGGCAGCAGCAGACCGTGTCGGCACAGCGCGATCATCACGTCGTCGAGGCTGTCCCGGTCCGCCTCGACCGGGAACAGGTCCCGGACCATGCGCAGGGAGAAGGTCCGGCCGAGCACGCTCGCGACCTTCAGGGTGAGCTGGTGCGCAGGTGCCAGGCGGTCCACGCGGCTCGTCACGACCCCCTGGACCGTGTCGGGCAGCTCCAGCGCCCGCAGGCTGGCGGGGCCGCCCGGGATCTCGCAGCGGTCCCCCACCACGCGGATGGCGCCGCTCTCCCGCAGGGCGAAGGCGAGCTCCTCGCTGTAGTAGGGGTTGCCCTCGGCCTTGGCCTGGATCAGCTCCCCGAGCGCGTCGGGCAGGGTGCGCACCCCGAGCTCCGAGCGGACCAGCGCCAGGGTGGCGTCGGTGCTGAGGGGCTGCAGGACGTGGTGGTAGAGGCGCTCGGCCTCGATGAGCCGCCGGTACTCGTCGGCGAGATGGACCTCGGGGGGACGGGTCGAGAGCACGGCGACCAGGGGCTCGACCTGGGCCACGACCTTGTGCAGCAGGCCGAAGGACAGCGAGTCCATCCAGTGGGCGTCTTCGAGGATGAGCACCAGCGGGGCGCTCTCGGCCGCTTCGGTCAGCAGGTCCAGGAGGAAGGCGTCGGTGAGATCGGAGCGCGCCGAGCCAGACACCTGCTGGGTGAGCTCGTTGTCCTCGAGCTCCAGCGGGAGCACGGGGTTCAGCAGAGGGGCGTGCTGGCGCTGGTCTTCGTCGAGGCGGCCCAGCACCAGCTCGCGCACCTGGTCGCTGGTCTCGGCACCGGACAGCCCGAACAGGCCGCTGAGGACATTGCGCCAGGCGTGGTACGGCCGGGCCCGATCGATGGCATCCCCGGTCCCCAGCAGCGTGATGGCATTGACCGCACGGGCCTGGTTCAAGGCCTCGGTCACCAGCCTCGACTTGCCGATGCCGGCCTCGCCCTCGAACACGATGGTCGCACCCTGCTTGCCCCGCACCAGCAGCTGGATGCGCTCGCTCAGGACCTCCCGCTCCTCGACCCGGCCGACCATCTGGGTCGAGCGCAGGGCCCGGACCACGAACTGGCCCGTGGGGCGGTAGACCTCGACGGGCTCGGCCTTGCCCTTGAGCTTCATGGGCGCGAGCTTGTGGAAGTGTGCGGTGTCCCGGGAGAGGCGCCAGGTGTGGCCTTCGCACAGGATGCTGCCGTCGGCCGCCTGCATCAGCCGGGCGGCGACGTTCACCGGGTCGCCGATGACCGTGTACTCGGCGCGCAGGTTGTTCCCGACCGCACCACAGAAGACCGTGCCCGTCGACACGCCGATCGAGCAGTGCACGCCCTCGTCGGCCAGCTCGCCGTGGATGAGCACCGCCGCCTTGACCGCCCGGTCCGCGTCGTCTTCGTGGGCCATGGGCGGCAGACCCATGGCCCCGACCACCGACACGCCCTTGTCGTCGACACTGATCTTGTTGATGGAGCCCTCGAAGCGGTACAGCGCCCGCTGGAGGATCTCCAGGGCCCGCTGGGCCCCTGCCACATCCTCCGAGCGCGTCGCGATCAGCCCCGGCAGGTTGATGAAGAGCACGCTCACCAGCCGGAGCTCTCCCAGCCACTCGGCCTGGCCGTGGCTGTACCGGGACAGCACGCTGCCGGGCAGGAAGGAGCGCAGCAGATCCTGGCCCTCCTCTCCGAGTGCGATGTCTTCGGCGCCGATCACGTGGCCCGCCGGCGCCGACCGGATC
>CAYFPX010000006.1:31432-59418 GCA_964344945.1 uncultured Enterobacterales bacterium | reverse complement strand
GCCGCCTGACGCCGCCGCCCAGGTCCTGCCCCTCGCACTTCGACGCGAGCAGCTCCCAGGCCTGGCTGCTGCACACCACGTGGCCCGCCTCGGCGATGGCCTGGGTGTCCCGGAGCTGCTCCATCGGAGCGCCGGTCACGAAGAACTCCCAGCGCCCGAGCACGCCCCCGACATGCAGGCAGTGGAGCTGGCCGGCCGCCAGGGCCAGGCGCATCGAGAGCCGCACGCCGGCCCCCACCTCGTGGTCGTGCAGGCGCTCCTGGATGGCCAGCGAGGCGGCCGCGGCACGGGCCGTCGCCGCGGAGAGATCTCCCCCGCCGGGCCACTGGGCCAGCAGGGCATCTCCGGCGAACTTCAGGACCTCGCCGCCATGGGCTCGGACGAGCTGGATCAGCTGGCCGAAGTAGGTGTTGAGGTAGGTGGTGAGTTGCTCCGCGCCCTTCACACCCGAGGCACTCAAGCGCTCCGTGAGGCGGGTGAAGCCCTTGATGTCCGCGAACAGCACGGCCGCCTCGTAGGGCTCGCCCATGGGCGCCGTGATCGGGCGCGGGTCGGAGGCGATTCGGCGCTTGATGAGATCCGGGACGAAGCGTGCGAGTGACATGCCAGGACCCGCTGTGTAGCAGCCACGAGGGGCAGGAGAGCCTCGTGGTGGCCGGGTCCCCCCGACTGAAGCGGTACGCGATCGGTACCATGGCGGACGTGTCTCGTCCCGCCCCCGATGAGCTTGCGGCCCGCCGCACCCAGACCGCGGCCTTCCTGGATCTGGCCCGGATCATCCGCGCCATGGACCGCAACGTCGACCACCACTTCACCCGCGTGGGCCTCACGGACATCACGCCGGCGCAGGCCAATGCGCTGATGGTCCTGTTCGAAGCCCGGGAACCCATGACGGCGCGCCGCCTGTCCGAAGCGCTGTCGCTGAGCGAGGTGACCGTGGGGCGCTTCCTGCGTGCGCTCGAGCAGCGCGGGTGGGTGGCCCGGGAGCGGGACCCGGCGGACAGCCGCGCCATCCTGGTCTCGCCGACGGGCAAGGCCCGCGAGCACCTGCCCCGCTTCATCGAGGTCACCAACACCCTCATGGACCAGGCCTTCGCCGGCCTCGCGCCCGAGCGGCTGGCGTCCCTCCTCCAGGGGATCCAGCACGTGCGCCAGAACCTGGACACCCCCCCCTCCCCCGCGTCCTGACCCGGAGCTCACCCGTGGCCCGCCAGAATTCCACCCGCCGCAAGCTGGTCATCGCCACCTGGAGTGCTCCCAGAGAGGGCAACATCTACGGCAAGCTCACGGTCGACATGACCGAGGCGCTCGCCTACATCGCCCACCTCCGCGAGCGCACCGGCCGGAAGATCACGGTCACCCACCTGGTCGGCGTCGCCGTGGCTCGAGCGATGGCCGCCTGCCCGGGCCTCAACGGCTACCTGCGCTTGGGCCGCTACCACCAGCACGACACGGTGGACCTGGCCTTCCTGGTGGCCATCGAAGGTGGCAGCGACCTCGGCAAGGCCCTGGTGAAGGACACCGCGTCGATGTCACCGATGGACATCGCGGACTCGCTCAAGCGGCAGGCCGAGCGCCTGCGCACGGGCAAGGACGACGACTTCAACAAGTCCAAGGGTCTGCTCCGGGCGCTCCCGACCTGGCTGATCCGGCCCCTGCTCTGGCTCACCGGCTGGCTCTCGGGCGCCCTGGGGGCCAACATCCCTGCCCTGGGGGTGACGGCCTTCCCCTTCGGCAGCTGCATCATCACCAACGTCGGGGTCTTCGGCCTGGACGAAGGCTGGGCCCCGCCGACCCCCTTCGCCCGTGTGCCGGTCTACGTGCTGACCGGTGCGGTCCGGGACAAGCCCCTGGTGGTCGACGGCGAGCTGACCATCCGTCCCCAGATGACCCTCTGCGCCACCATCGACCACCGCTTCCTCGACGGCGCCCAGGGCGGCACCCTGGCCAAGGTGGTCCGCGACGTGCTCGAGAATCCCTGGCAGCTCGACGAGTCGGAGCAGGCGACCGAGGTCGTCGAGGTCGACGACTCGGACATCCTGGGCGAGGCCCTGCCGACCCAGGAGTCCGGCGAGGCGCCCGCACCGCCCGGGGCGGAGCCCACTCCCCAGGCGCCGGACGAGCCCGTGCCGGACCCGGGGCACGTCAGCTGACGGCCAGGACCCGGGCGACGGAGAGCTCGGACAGCTTCGCCACCCGGATCACCTGGACCTCCGGGCCCAGGGGCCGCCACCGCACCGGGTCCGTGGGCCCGAACAGAGCCAGCGTGCGTGCCCCGGTCGCCGCCGCCAGGTGCGTCGTGCCTGCGTCGTTGCCGACCACGAGCTCGGCGCCAGCGCAGAGTGCCGCGGTCTCCAAGAGGTCCGGGGCCCGGTAGAGGCGCAGGCCGTCGAAGGCCTGGGGGCCGGGACCCCGGTCCAGCTCGTCCGGGCCGAGCACCACGCCGACGGATCGACCTCGGCCCTCCAGCGCCCGCCCCAGGGCGGCGAAGCGGTCCGCGGGCCAGCACTTGCGCAGGCCACCGCTGCCCGGGAAGAGCAGGACCTGCGGGGTGTCGGGCGCCGGCGCCACGGGGATCAGCGGCGCCGAGTCTGCCGGGACCGGACGCCCGGCGAGCCAGGCGGCCTGGTGCTGGCCGAGCGGTGGCACCACGGGCACGCGGCGCACCGCGAGCCCGGCCCCGGCCAGGGCACCGGCCACCACGTCGTGGCCCACCACCACCGCCCTGTCCGGGCGCCCCAGGGCCTCCAGCAGAGCCTGGGGGGCCTGCTCGGACCACAGGGGAAGCCAGCGCGGGTGGTCGAAGCGGGTCGCGGGCAGACCGAGCTCGCGCAGCAGCGGCAGCACCGGCCCAGGCACCAGCGCCAGCCCGGGCCCGGAGGCCGCGAGGTCTGCCAGGAGCGGCAGGGTGAGGATCAGGTCGCCGAGGGCGCCGTCTCGCAGGAGGAGCCAGCGGCTGGTCGGCCCGATCAGATCATCTCCATGCCGTCGTCGTGCTCGCCACCGCGCTCGGTGCTGGCCTCGCGGGTCTTGGGACCGATCCAGATGAAGCCGTCGATCTCCTTGATGGCGTAGCAGGAGACGTGACGGTTCTCGAAGGTCAGGCACTCGCCGTCACTCAGGCGGAAGCGCCAGTCGTGGTACGGGCAGGTGATGACGCCGTCGATGACCTCGGACTCGCCGAGGGGGCCGTCTTCGTGGGTGCAGGCGCTGTCGATGGCGTAGAGCTGGCCGTCGACCCGGTAGATCGCGACGGCCTCGCCGAGCTGGCCGAAGGTGCTGGGCTTGCCCTCCTGGACCACCGCGCTCGGTCCGACGGCGCGGAAGCCGTCGGCGTCGGGCTCCTGGGGCAGGTCCATGCGCAGGGCCTGGTCCGCCTCGACCCGCTCCCGCAGCTCCTCGGCACTCTCGACGCGCTCGCCACGCGCCATGCGGGCGGGCTTCGTGATCACGGCCTTCGCCAGGCCGAGCGGACCGCCGTGGCGGTCGAGGCGACGGGTGAGCTTCTTCTTGAACGACATGGGGGCCCCTGTCAGGAGCCGCGCTCTATCCGCTTCAGGTCCCCCGGACGAGGCCATCCAGTGGCCTCAGGGACCGGCTGTCGGGGAAGACCTCGGCACCCAGCGCGCCTTCGGAGAGACCCAGGTGGTCGCGCAGGACGCCCTTCAGCAGGACCCGCAGATCCAGGGTCGGGCGCAGGTCTCGACCCTCGAGGCGGGAGCGGGTCGCCAGCCCCGGCCAGTCTGCGAGCACCCGGCCCCCCGCCACAGCGCCCCCGGCGAGCAACGCGACCCCGCCGGTGCCGTGATCGGTGCCACCGGTGCCGTTCTCGGCGACGGCCCGGCCGAATTCGCTGACCACCACCACGACCGTGTGGGACCACGCGGAGCCCAGGGCGGCCGGCAGCGCGGCCAGGCCCGCGGCCAGCTCTCCGAGGCCGCTCTCCAGGCGGCGGCTCTGGCGGGTGTGGGTGTCCCAGCCCCCCAGCTCCATCAAGCCCACGCGGGGACCGTCGGGGGCGGCCAGCAGCTGGCCCAGCCCCTGCCAGGCGAGCTCGGGACGGCGGCGGTCGGCCGCCGCGACAGCGCTGGCGGCGTCCTTGTCCGCCAGGGCCATGGCCAGCATCTCGGCCAGGGCGGGCTCGTCGGCGTAGAGGGCCTGGACCCGCTCGAGGGTGGACGCGGCCGCGGGCGGGGGCTGGTGGGGGGCCACCGTCGAGACCGGCGCCGGCCCGGCCAGCGCCAGGGGCACCGCCTGGGTGAGGGAGACGGCCTTGCCGCCGGCCAACAGGAGGCCGCGGTTGAGCCAGCCGTCCCGGGCCGAGGCGCCGCCGCACTCCAGCCAGTCCTGGGCGGCGAAGTGGCTCCGCCCCCGGTAGGGCGTGGACACGGCGTGCACGGCGAGCAGCTCCTGGCGGTCGACGAGGGGCGTCAGCGGTGCCAGGGCGGGGTGAAGGCCGAAGCCGTCGGCGAAGGCCATCGGCGCGCTGGCGGCCTCGGCGAGACGGGGCCGGGCGCGCGCGAACTCCGGCTCGCCCAGGGGCGGCACGGCGGCCAGGCCATCCAGACCGCCGCGGAGCAGCACGAGCAGCAGGCGGGCCTCTCCCGGGGCCGCGGCCAGGGAGACCCTGGGAAGGGCTCCGAAGGCGGGCAGCAAGGCGAGGGCGGCGAGGGCGTCACGGCGGGTCCAGGACATGGCTACCTCCGCTGGAATTCGGGGCTGGCGAGCAGCAGGGTGAGGCCTTCGACAGGCGAGGTCGCGTCCGCCAGGGCGCGGCGGGTGGTCGGCCGCAGCTGGTCGCCGAGCAGGTCCTGACCCAGCTCGGAGGGCGAGCGGTGGCCCCCCACCCGCCGAGCCACCTCGTGGCTCCACTCGATCCGCCGCAGCAGGGCGTCGGGACCGACCCAGGCCGCCTGCTCGTCGCCCCAGCCCGCCGGCGACGCGGCGGCCCAGAGGGGCTGGCCGAGCAGCGCCATCGACGCCACCAGGGGCGCCGCGTCGTCGGAGCGCCAGTCCAGGGCCCGGGCGGCGGACACCACGAGCTCCCAGGGGCTCTTCCACTTCAGGGGTGCCTCCCCCCGGATCGAAGGCAGCGCCACCAGGGCCTTCGACACGGCCTGCAGGTCTCCGCGGCTCCCCTCCCAGGCGTCCTCCAGGACAGCCACCGCCTCCGGGGGCGGGGTGTCGGCTGCGAAGTGCCTGGCCAGCTTGCGGCAGACGTGGCGGCGCGTGCTCGGGTGGGCGGCGAGGTCCCGCAGGCAGCGCTCCCCCTCGGCCTCGCCCTCCCCATAGCGACGGCCGAGCACGGTCTTGGTGCCCGGCTGGTGGCGGCGGGGGTCGAAGGCCACCTCGCCGGTGTCCGGCCTCATGCCCCAGCCGGTCAGCAGGGCGGCCAGACCCTCGACGTCGGCCTGGCCGTAGCCGCCGTCGACGCCCAGGGTGTGGAGCTCCAGCACCTCCCGCGCCAGGTTCTCGTTCAGGCCGGCCCCCCGCCGCTGGCCCAGGCGGGAGTCCGGCCCGGTGGAGCGCCAGTTGTCCAGGTAGAGCTGCATCGCCGGGTGTCCGACCGCCGCCAGCAACAGGTCCGCGAAGGCGCCGCAGGTGTGGGGACGGATCGCCTCGCGCTCGTAGGCCCCCACCACGGGGACCACCTCGCCCCGCCGGACCGACACGGTGAAGTGGTTGGACCAGAAGGCCACCAGCCGCTCTCGGAAGGGGCGGGTCGAGTGGACAGCCGTGAGGGTCCGAGCCGCCTGCTCCCGGGGCAGGTGCTCTCCGCGCAGGGCTCTTCGGAGCGCCTGCTGGGCTCGCTCGCCCTGCTCGCGGACGGCGGTCAGCTCGGCCATCGTCTCGGCGGCGCTCGGCAGTCCCCGGAGGGCGGCTGGCGGGGCCACCCGGCGGTCCAGCTGCGCCAGCAGCCAGGCCTCGGGGTCCCGGGGGGCCTCTCCGGGACGGGCGCCCAGACCGAAGCGGTTCAGGGCCACGGTTCGCTCGAGCATCGATCCTCCGACTCACGGACGCCTCCAGGGTGCCCACCCTCGGGACCATCCGGGGTGAAGGACTCCGAAGAAGTGTGTGGATCAGGGGGGCAGGATCATCCGCCGCAGGAAGTCCTGGTCCAGTCCCGGGCCGTCGCCCCACAGGGGCCCGCGCAAGGGGCCCGAAGCCGAGCGCAAGAGCGCGGTGGAGGCCACCTGGAGCAGGGCCAGGCGGACCCGCTGACCCTGGCCCCCCGGCAGCCGCCGGTCGACCTCGCTGGAGACCTGGTCCAACAGCGGGACCATGACCAGCTCCAGCAGCACCTGGCCACCGCCCCGGCCGTCGAGGAACTCTCGCAGCACCAGGGCGGCGAAGCCTTCCCGACCGTCGACGAAGCCCACGAAGCTCTCCACGAGCCCTTCGAGCGCTCCCTCGAGGTCATCGCCCGCGTCGCCGAGCATGCCGAGCAGGGCGGTGCCGAGATCGCCGAAGGCCCGCGCCACCACCGCCTCGTAGAGCAGCTCCTTGGAGGCGAAGTGGTACAGCAGCGAGGGCCGCCGGATCCCCACCCGGGCGGCCACGTCGGCCAGCCGTGCGCCGTCGAAGCCCTGCTCGGCGAACACGCCTTCGGCCGCGTCGAGGATGCGCACCCGAGTGGGCACGGCGCCGGGAACCACCTTGGGACGAGGCATGGCGCCAACTAACCAAGCACCTCGTTAGGGGCCGACCTGGAGACGCGATGACCCCCATCTGGTTGATCACGGCCTGCGCGACCCTGGGCGGCCCCCCCGAGCCCGAGGGTCCCCCACCCGCGCTGCTGGCGGAGCTCGACGCCGCGGGCCGCGAGCTGGTGGAGCCCCGTCGGCAGGACACCGGCGAGCCCGTCGCCATCGTGGGCGCGACCGTCATGACCGCCGCCGGCGACGTGCACGCCCCCGGCCACGTCCTGGTCCGCGACGGCCGCATCGAGGCCGTGGGCGCGGGCGATCCCCCCAGCGTCGACGGCTACACCCTGGTCGACGCCACCGGCTCCTTCGTCACCCCGGGCCTCATCGACACCCACAGCCACCTCGGCGTGTACCCGATGCCCCACGGCCGGGCCCACGGCGACGGCAACGAGGCCACCGCCCCCGTGACCGCGGGTGTCTGGGCGGAGCACAGCTTCTGGCCCCAGGACCCCGGCATCCAGCGGGCCGTGGCCGGTGGGGTCACCACGATGCAGGTCCTGCCGGGCTCCGCGAACCTCGTGGGCGGGCGGGGCGTGACCCTGCACCTGGTGCCCCACCGGGGCAGCCGCGCCATGCGGTTCCCCGGCGCCCCCGAGACCGTGAAGATGGCCTGCGGCGAGAACCCCAAGCGGGTCTACGGCGGCAAGAACACCTCCCCGAGCACCCGCATGGGCAACCTGCGGGACACCCGCACGGCCTGGACCGCAGCCGTGCACTACCAGGCGGCCTGGCAGGACTACGCAGACAAGCGCCACCGGGGCGACGAGGACGCCCAGGCGCCCAAGCGCGACCTGGACCTGGAGACCCTGGTCGGGGTGCTCGAGGGGCGCATCCTGCCCCAGATCCACTGCTACCGCGCCGACGACATGCTCAGCCTCATCCAGGTGAGCCACGAGTTCGACTTCCAGATCCGGAGCTTCCACCACGCGCTGGAGGCCTACAAGATCCGCGACGTGCTGGCGGCGGAGACCATCGCCATCAACACGTGGGCCGACTGGTGGGGCTTCAAGCTCGAGGCCTACGACGGCATCCCCTACAACCTGGCCCTGGTCGAGACCGCCGGCGGCATCGCCGTGCTGCACACGGACTCCAGCGAGGGCATCCAGCGCATGAACCAGGAGGCCGCCAAGGCCTGGCGCAGCGGCCAGGAGGCCGGCCTGGCCGTCACGGAAGACGCCGCCCTGGCCTGGATCACGGCCAACCCGGCCTGGGTCCTGGGCATCGACGACCAGGTGGGCACGCTGGAGACCGGGAAGCGGGCCGACCTGGTGGTCTGGGACGGACACCCCTTCAGCGTCTACTCCCGGGCCCAGCAGGTGTTCATCGACGGCCTGCTGGTCCACGACGCCAACACCGCCGTGCCGCCCTGGAGCGACTACGAGCTCGGTCAGGAGCTCGGCCGATGATCGCGCTGACGCTCCTGACCTCGGCGGCCCTGGCCCAGGACTGCCTGATCGTCCGGGACACCCTGGCCCACACGCCCGAGGGCCCACGGCCGGACACCACCTTGATCGTGGTCGACGACGCCCTGTCCTACGTCGGCCCGGCCCTGCCGGACCTGGTGGTCCAGGAGACCCCGAAGCCGGGCCTGGGCATCGCCGAGCACGACGGCCGGCGCTGCACCGTGCTCGACGGCGCGGGCACCGAGACCACCCCCGCCCTCGTGGAGACCCACACCCAGCTGGGGCTGGTCGAGGTCAGCCTCGAGGCAGCGTCGGTGGACGCCGGCAGCACCGAGCCCGACCCGGTGCGGGCCGCCTTCCAGGTCCAGGACGCCTACAACCCCCGGTCCTCCCTGATCCCCATCGCTCGCTCCGAGGGCGTGGGCTCGGCGGTCCTGGTCCCCTGGGGCGGCCTGGTCTCGGGCCAGTCGGCCTGGGTCGACCTGGTCGGCGGCAGCCAGGCCGAGAGCGTGGTCGACGGCTCCCTCGCGGTGCACGCGGGCCTGGGCGGTGGTGGCGGCAGCCGGGCCGAGACCCTGTTGCGCCTCCGGGAGCTGCTCGACGAAGCCCGGACCTACGGCAAGAAGCGCCAGGCCTGGGAGTCCGCCCGCTACCGCCCCTGGCGCCACGAGCCCCTGGACCTGGCGGCCATGGGCGCCGTGGTCGATCGCGAGGTCCCGCTGGTCGTCGGCGCCAACAGGGCCTCGGACATCGAGGCCCTGCTCCGCTTCGCCGACGAGCAGGCCATCGACCTGGTCCTGGTGGGCGGTGCCGAGGCCTGGATGGTCGCCGAGGAGCTGGCCGACCGCAGCATCCCGGTGATCGTGAACCCGCTGCACAACGGTCCGAGCAGCTTCGACACCCTGCACAGCCGCCCGGACAACGCCGCCCTGCTCCACCAGGCCGGCGTGCCCGTGCTGCTCTCGAGCTTCTCGTCCCACAATGCCCGCAAGCTGCGCCAGTGCGCTGGCAACGCCGTGCGCGAGGGCCTGCCCCACGACATCGCGCTGCAGGCCATCACGTCCCTGCCGGCGCTGGTCTTCGGGCTCGAGGACCGGGGTGCCCTGGTGGTCGGTCACCGAGCGGATCTCGCCATCTGGAGCGGTGACCCCCTGGAGCTCCGCACGAGCCTGCAGCACCTGGTGCTGGCCGGCGAGGACCTGTCCCTGGACACCCGCCACTCGGCGCTGCTCGAGCGCTATCGGGACCTGCCGAGCGACGATCGGGACTGACAGTTGCTTTTCCCGGGAACTCCCGGGCCTCTGGCAGTGTCGAAGCCAGCAGGCACCGGAGTGACCATGGGCAAGTCCGCGAGAGAAGACGTCTACCGGGTGCTCCGCCCGACCCGACTGGGGCTGGGGCCCCTGCTCGGTGTCGCTGCGCTGATGGTGGCCATGGTCCCCCTGGTGGCCCAGGTCCGCACCCTGGCCCCCGCCGCCGAGGCGCCGGTCCGGGCCAGCGTGGCCCCGCTGCGGGACACCGGGGGGGGCCTGCAGCTGGTGGTCCACATCCAGGACAGCGGCTTCTTCATCGAAGGCGCCGACGGTGTGCTGAGCCCCGGCGAGCGCCGGATCTGGTGCGAGGCCGAGCGCTGCGACGAGCAGGACATGCGCACCCTCACCGCTCGCCTGGCCACGATCAAGACCGCCCACCCCGGGTCGGACCACGTGGTCTTCGTGGCGGGCATGACCGTGCCCTTCGGGCGGGTCCAGGCGGCGATGGACGCGGCCCGCGCCGACCACTGGGACGCCCCGAAGGGCGAGGAGCCCACCTGGCTCTTCCCCCGGGTGACGGTCCAGCCGGACCAGCTGGGCCAGGACCGGTTCCTGGAGCGCCGGGAGCGACTCAGCGCCCGTCTCTGACCGTCAGCGCTGCTCCAGGACCGGGGTCAGGTCTCGGACATAGGCCCGCGCCCACCAGTCCCCGGTCGCGGCGCGCTCCTCTGGCGTGGTGAAGCGGTAGGCGTAGAGCCGCGCCCGCAGGTAGGGCGGTGGTTCCCCGCCGAAGGGGTCGTGCTCCACCAGCGCCAGGACCGCCGGGCTGGCCTCCTGGATGCGCTCGAGCAGGGGCCGGACCCAGGCCGTGTGGCGCTTGCCGCCCAGGGCGGCGAACCAGAGCTGCCAGTCGAGTCGCGGCATGTGGGGTGCCACCTGGGCCGGGATGCGGCCGGGGTCGCCCGGCTTCCAGTGGAGCTCGTAGGGCTGCCAGAGCTGGCCGTCCCGGCTGCCTTCGATCACGATCTCCGGCCGCTCGGTGGTCATCACCGAGAACAGGCCGTAGCCGTTCACGCTCCGGAAGGGTGCCGCGGCCTGGACAGCGCTCCGCACCACCTCGGGGGCGAGCTCCAGGCCCACGGTGCGGCGGGCCACCTGGAGGCCGCTGAAGAGCAGCAGCGTCGCCGCCAGCACCACCGTGGCCAGGGTCGCCCGAGCGGTGACGCCGTTGGTGTGCAGGCGACGGGCCACGAGCTTCAGGTCGCTGTCGTCGAGCAAGCTCAGGCACAGCACGGCGGTCAACAGGTTGAAGAAGCCGTAGTTGCCGGTGGCCGCGATGCCGACCATCAGCCCCACCGTGCCCAGGAAGCAGAAGCGGCGGCACCAGCGGGGGCCCAGGGCGAGCACGGGCAGCCCCAGCGCCGCGAACCACATGAACCAGGTCAGCGCCTCGTGGACGCCCGGGCCCCACTGGTGGGCGTACCAGGCGACGGGGTTCGGGAGAGGCTGGGTCCAGAAGTGGTAGGCCAGCGCCGAGCCGTCGAGCCAGGTCGGGTCGTCGCTGAGCAGCTTGGCCAGCCCGGACAGCAACATCAGCTTCACCAGCAGCAGCCGCAACAACCACCACCCGACCCGGTTGGGCCGGCCCATGCGGTCGAAGAGCAGCACCGTGATCAGCCCGGTCTCCAGCAGCAGGCTGTCCCACTGGAAGCCCAGGAAGAGCTGGCCCACCGTGCACAGCGACAGGTAGAGCGCCCACAGCACCACCCACAGCGCCGGCAGGGTGGCCCCGAGCATCGCCACCAGGCTCGCTGCGACGCCCAGGGCGCACAGCGCCGACAGGGCCAGGTCCGACGCCCCGATCCACCAGCACAGGGTCGGCGCTCGCCAGTAGTGCTCGGGGGCCATCCACTCGGCGAGCCGGCCCAGGTGCTCCTGGGCGGGCAGGATGCCGGCTTCGCCCACGAGGCCGTGGATCTGGCCCCAGAGGCTCGCGAAGGCGATCAGGTAGACCGCGCCCAGCAGCCGGCTGAACAGCCGCGCGGTGGTGAGGTGGGAGGACAAGGACCGATCCTACCGGCGCTGGCACCCGGGGCAGGCGAAGGTGGACCGGCCGGACTGCACCGTGCGCACCAGGGTCGCCCCGCAGCGCTGGCAGGGCTCGCCGGCCCGGCCGTAGACCGTGAAGACGTTCTCGCCGCCCTGGGTGACGTAGGTGATGTCGGCGTCTTCGACCCGGAGCAGGTGGTCCAGGTGGGCGACGGTCTCCACGCCGATGCGCGCCCAGGCGCTGTCGTCGATCTCCCGGGCCGGCCGGGTCGGGTCCACACCGGCCCGCCACAGGATCTCGCTGGCGGCGATGTTGCCCAGACCGCCCACCCGGTCCTGGCGCATCAGGGCGACCTTGACCGCCGAGCGCAGCCCGCCGAGCCGGGCACGCCACCAGGCCGCGGGCCGGACTTCGGGCCAGGGTTCGTCGCCGAGGCGCCGGTCGGCGAGGAAGGCCTCGAGCGCCCTGGAGGCCAGGCGGTGGGCCTCGCCCAGGCAGCGCCGGTCCTCGAAGAACACCGGCGGGCCCTGCTGGGGCCGCCAGACCGCTCGCACCCCTGGGCCCTCGCCGCGGGTGATGCGCCCGGTCATGCGCAGGTGTAGCGCCAAGGCGTGCTCACCCTGGTCCAGCCAGAGCCACTTGGCCCGGCGGTGCACCGCGAGGACCGGGGCCGCTGAGCCGGGGTCGCCGGTCTTCAGCAAGCGGGGATCCCGCAGGGCCAGCGCCACCGGCCCCCGCCCGACCAGGCGCTCCGCCAGGGCGCGGCGGGCGATCTCGACCTCGGCGAGCTCCGGCACCTCTCCCCCATAATGCGCACATGCGGGTGCTCTTCCTGGACGACGAGCCGGAGCGGGTCGACACCGTCCGCCGCCTGGTGGCCGACGTGCTGGACGCCGAGGTGATCATGGCGGTCACCGTGGAGCAGGCGGTCGAGGCCCTGCACGAGCGGCCGGTGGATCTCGTGGTCGCGGACCTCTTCATCCCCCTCGGGGCGACCCGAGGCGGGGCCCTGGGTCCTCGCGCCCGGCGCTACGCCGAGAACCTGGAGCACCTGGGCGGGCTGATCCTGCTCGACGAGCTGGACAGGGTGAGGCCGGAGCCGGCCCTGCTGCTGCACACCGCGTGCACCGACCACGACCTGTTGAGCTTGCTGGAGGGGCGGGACCACGGGCGGGTGCCGAAGCCCGCGCCGGTGGACGTGTTGTTGCGGGCGGTGCTGGCGGCGCTGGGGTTGCCTGTGCCGGGGTGAGGGGCCCGGGTATGTTCGGTGTGATGCGCTGGCTCGTCCCCGCCCTGCTGCTCCTGGCCGGCTGCGTGAAGGCGCTGCCTCCGACCATGACCCCCGACGGCAAGCTCGTCTACGAGACCGCCGACGGCTGGACCAACGAGCTGCGCCACTACGCGGGCCCTGGCGAGCCGGTGGTGCTCGTCCACGGCATGGCCGCCAACCACTACAACTTCGACTATCGGCCCGAGGTCTCCCTGGCGGCCCACCTGCAGGACCAGGGCTTCGACGTGTGGGTGCCGGAGCTCCGGGGGGACCCGGGGGCCACCCCGCCCAGCCGCCTCGCGGCCCGCAACTTCGACTTCGACGACTGGACATCCCCGCGGTGATCGAAGCCGTGCGCGGCGCCACCGGCGCCCGCAGGGTGCACATGGTCGGTCACTCCATGGGCGGCATGCTGGTCTACGCCGCCCTGGCCCAGGACCTGCCCGTGGCCTCGGGCGTGGCCATCTCCAGTCCGGCCCGCTTCCGGGACCAGGCCGCGCTCAAGAAGCTCATCCGCATGACCCCCCTGGTCACCCAGACCCTCGGCATGACCCGCAGCCGCCTGGGGGTCGCCCTCACCCGCCCCCTGCGGCTGAACGGCCCCGCGGTGAAGCGCCTGGGCAACCCGGACAACATGGACTGGCCGACGGTCAAGGGCATGGGCCAGCACGCCATCGTCGATCTGCCCCGCGACGTCGCGCGACAGGTGATCCTGTGGCTTCGCACCGGCCAGCTGGTCTCGACCGAGGGCGAGCCCTGGATCCAGCCGTCGCGGGTGCCGATGCTGGTGCTCGCGGGCAGCGAGGACTTCATCGCGCCGGCGTCGGACGTGGGCCACGCCTGCGCCATCCTGCGGCGGTGCACCTTCGAGACCCTGGGCCGCGGCACCGGCTACGGCACGGACTACGGCCACATCGACATCGTGGTCGGGGAGACCGCGGCGAGCGAGGTCTTCCCCAAGGTCAGCGCCTTCCTGGAGGCGCCCCGCCGCTACGCCCCGGGGTCGACCAGCACGACCGTCGACAGCTCCTTGAGCTTGCCGCCGGTGGACTCCAGGTAGGCGCCGTCGGCGCTCACCGCGAGGGTGATGGGCTCCAGGTACTCGAAGCACCCGTAGCTGCTGGTGTGCAGGACCAGCTCCTTGCCGGCGGTGTAGCCCCAGGAGTTGGTGATGCGGACCTCGGCGCCGGAGCCGTGGGCCTCGAAGGGGTCCAGGTTCCAGACCGCCACGACCGTGCCGTCCAGCTGCAGCTCAGGCCACTGGGGCTGGGCGAGCTTGGCGCCCGCGACGTCGGTGACGTCGCCGAAGAGCAGATCGAACTGGCCGATGGCCAGGGTCAGCCAGAGCCCGTCGGCCACCTCGACCTCGGTGAGGTCGGCGGTCAGGGTGTAGGCCTCGCCGACATCGGGCAGGTGGAAGTCGACCTCCAGCGAGTCGCCGTCGGCGATGTCCAGGATGGTCAGGGTGGTGCTGTAGCCGTCGAGGCCCGCGGGCACGGCGTCGAAGGCGTGCTGGCCGGCGCCGGCGTTCTCGATCACGACGAGGCCGTCGCTGTCGCTCTTGAGGCTCAGGCACTCCCAGTGGTCGCACCAGGAGACCCGCACACCGGCGAGGCCATTGCCCGAGCCGTCGTAGACGTTGCCGATGACCGTGCCGGTGCCCGGCCACTCGTCGGTGTCCGGAGCCTCGGTGATGCAGTGCTCCTCCTCGGTGTCCGTGTCCGTGTCGGTGTCGGTGTCGGTGTCCGCGTCGGTGTCGGTGTCCGCGTCGGCGCCCGTGGTGCCCGAGTCCGTGGCGGTGGTGGCGGTGTCGTCGCCGCAGGCGAGCAGGGCGAGGGGCAGACCGAGCAGCAGCAGTCGCGCCATGTGTGGTTCCTCCAGTGGCGAGCGGAGTGCGGACCTTACCGGGAGATGCCCCGGCTCGCCATGAGTCGCGGGGGATGCTCCGCCGCTACCACCAGGCCTGGGACGCGATGCGCAGCGCCTTGAGCCGCTCCCGCTCCGAGGGCATGGCCCCGATGAGGTCGATCACCTCGTCGGCCTCTTCGGTGCCCTCGAGGGAGCCCAGGCCATAGCGCGCGATCAGGATGCCCCGCTGGCGGTCGAAGACCCGCCAGGCGCACATCACCAGGACGTCGTCGGGCAGGGCGATGGCCATGCGGTTGGCGCAGCTGCGCACCAGGGCGGCGAGCTCCTCGTCGTGGGTCTCCTCGAGGTCCTCGGTGCCCCAGGCGGCGGAGGCGCTGTACTCCTCCTCCTCCCGATCCACGACCGTGGGCTTGAAGAGCGCCCGCCCGAGCTCCCGCCACGCCACGACCTCCCAGGACAGGACATCGTGCTGGACCTCGAAGCGGCCCGAACCCACCAGCTGCTGGAGCCGATCAGACCACTCGGCGAAGAAGCCGCCGGACTCGAGCCGCACCACCGACTCGCCGTCGACCTCGGCGGTCAGCGCCAGCTCCTCGTAGTCACGGCCCCAGACGTGGACCGCCGGGGTCTCACCCGACGTGTCACGACGGGCCTGGGCAACGCGGGAGATCAAGGACGCACCTCCACGGGGATTCTCTCAGGCGCCCAGGACTCGGGGCCACACCGCCCCGCCTGGCGCGGCTCCAGCCGGGTGCACCTTCCGCGGGCAGGCGGCGCGCTAAGCTGTCCCATGGCCGCTCCCCAGGACCGGGTGCCCTCCGCCGCCGATCTGCCGGTGGTGCTGCTGTGCGGAGGGCTCGGGACCCGCATGGGCCCCAGCAGCGACCTGGTGCCCAAGCCGATGGTCGAGGTGGGCGGGCGCCCGCTGCTCTGGCACGTCATGCGGGGCTACGCGGCCCACGGCTGTCGGCGCTTCGTGCTGTGCCTCGGCCACCTGGCGCCGGTCATCGAGCGATGGTGGGCCCAGGACCCGGAGCCGTCCTGGCGGGTGGACCTGGTGGACACCGGCCCCGAGTCCCTCACCGGGGAGCGCCTGCTGCGGGTCCGCGAGCACCTGCCCCGGGGTCCGGTCTTCCTGACCTACGGCGACGGCGTGGCCGACGTCGACCTGCCGGCCCTGCTCGCCCACCACCGGGCCACCGGGGCCCTCGCCACCGTGACCGCGATGCGCGCCCGCAGCCGCTTCGGGGTCCTGCGGACCGAGGCCGGCCGCGTCGTGGCCTTCGAGGAGAAGCCGGTCCTGCGCGACCGGGTCTCCGGCGGCTTCTTCGTGCTGGAGCCCGAGGCCTTCGACCGCATCCGGCCCGGAGAGGCCTTCGAGGTGGGGGCGCTGGGGCGGCTCGCCGACGGCGGGCAGCTGGCGGCCTACGAGCACGACGGGTTCTGGCTGAGCGTGGACAATCCCAGGGATCTCGCCGCCCTGGCTCGTCTGTACCAAGCCGGCGAGCGCCCGTGGCTGGCGGGTAGGATCGACGGGCCATGAAGGTCGTCCTCATCAACCCCACCATGGGGGACTACTACAAGAAGGCCAAGGTCCGGGCGGCCATCACCCTCTCCCCTCCCCTGAACCTGGCCATCCTGGCCGGCAACCTGCGGCGGCACGGGCACGACGTGGTGGTGTGGGACCGGGAGGCGCGGCCCCGCCTCGACGTCGAAGCCGCGCTGCGGACCGAGCAGCCGGACCTGGTCGGCATCACCTTCCGCACACCGCTGTTCCCCCAGGCCCGGGAGCTGGCGTCCATCGCCCGCCGGGTCTGTCCAGGGGCCCTGGTCGTGGCGGGCGGGGTCCATGCGAGCACCCGGCCCCTGGAGACCGTGACCCGGGCTCCGTTCCACGCCGCGGTCCGCGGCGAGGGCGACGACGCCCTGGTCCGCCTCGCCGACGGCCGCTCCTTCGAAGACATCCCCGGCCTCACCTGGCCCGAGGGCGAGACCCCGGTGGGCCCGCTGATCGAAGACCTGGACAGCCTCGCCTTCGGGGCCTGGGACCTGTTCGACCTGCGCCGGTACCAGCAGGCGTCCCTGGTCGCCCGCTGGACTCCGGTGGCCGACCTGGAGTCCTCCCGAGGCTGCAAGGCCAAGTGCGTCTACTGCACCAAGGGCGTGTTCGGCAGCGCCTACCGCATGAAGTCCCCGACCCGCTTCGTCGACGAGCTGGAGCACGCCCGGGACCACGGCTTCGCCGGGTTCAACCTGGTGGACGACAGCTTCACCACCCGCACCAGCCGGGCCATCGCCATCTGCGAGGAGATCCTGCGCAGGGACCTCGAGATGCCCTGGACCTGCACGAACGGTCTGCGGGTGGCCAACGTGAACGAGGAGTTCTTCAAGCTCGCCCGTGCAGCGGGCTGCTACCTGGTGGCCTTCGGCTTCGAGTCTGGCAGCAACGACGTGCTGAAGCGCATCAAGAAGGGCGCCACGGTGCAGCAGGCGACCCGTGCCGTCGCCTGGGCCCGCAAGCACGACCTGACCGTGCTCGGCTACTTCATGGTCGGCCTGCCCGGTGAGACCCCGGAGTCCATCCAGGAGACCGCGGACTTCGCCGCCAGCCTCGACGTCGACTTCGCCAAGTTCTCCATCACCATGCCCCTGCCCGGCACCCCGCTCTATGACCAGTGGGCCGGCAACATCCGAGACCAGGAGCACTACGACTTCTCCATCCACCGGGACGGCGCCCGGTTCTTCGACCACCCGGACTTCAGCTGGTCGGAGCTCGAGCGGCACACCCGCACCTGCTACCGCACCTTCTATGGGCGGCCGGAGTACGTCTCCCGGCGCCTGGCGAGGGCGGTCCGCCGCGGCGAATTCCGTCGCGAGGCCCGCTACGCCCTGGACCTGGTGCTGCCCTCCGCGATGGACGCCTTCGCCCGCCGCTGAGGGGATCCGAAGATCCTCCACAGGGCCCGTGCGCAACTCTTGAGCACAGTCGAGATCCTCGACCCAATTCAAGCCACTTCGGGTGTTCTCCACATGAGTTGTCCCCAAGCTGTCCACAGGTTCGGTGGACAACTCACTGCACCATTGAAAACTGCCAGGATGCAGTCCCCCGCAGGCTCAGCGAAGTCGAGGATGGCACTTGACGTGTCAAATCTCGCGACACCTCGCGCACCTTCTCCACAGGCCTTCCTCCCGCTGAGGGGCTTACCCTGTCAGCTGCGAGTCTCGGCCCGATCGGCGACCGGTCGCACCCCCGCCGGCTCACCCAGCCGGTGGACGAGGCAGAGGCGATCCGAGGTCGAGGCGACCGCCACCAGGGCGGCGGCCTTGCGCCGGGCGCGTCGCCGCAGGTGCTCGGCGGCCTGGAGACGGCCGTCTTCGGCCAGCCGGGCCGCGGCGTTCCACAGGGCCAGCACGGCCTGGGGCGCGTCCAGGAAGCGGCCGGACAGGCGAGACGCCAGGCGGCGAGCCGCGAATTCGACAGCGTCCGGGGTGCCGCACATGAGCGCCGCCTGGAGCCGGACCGCGCAGGCGTCCTGCCCGATGAGCCCGCCCACCCCCGCGACCTGGGCCAGCAGCTGCTCGGCCCGACGGGGCTCGTCGAGGGTCAGGTACAGGCGGGCCTCGGCGATGGTCACCAGGTCCGCGGCTTCGTCGGGCAGGTCCGCGCCGTAGGCCGCCCGGAGCTCGCGGATGAGCCGCAGGCCGGCCAGGGGGGCACCCTCCAGCCGGTGGCGCTCGGCCCCCACGTAGGCGTGCAGGCTCTCCAGATCGGGCTCGAGCCGCGGCACCCCGGCCCGGCTGACGTCGTGGGCCGCGGCGGTCTGGCCGGTGACCACGTCGATCCAGGCGGCCATCAGCCTGCACCAGGACTCGCCCACCCGAGAGCCGACGTTGCGCTCGAAGCCCTCGATGCGCTGGAGCCACTCCCGCTGACCGATGAGCTCGCCCGTGCGGCCCGCGCCGACCGAGGCAGCCAGCAGGCTCCAGCCGTCGGAGGCGTGGCCCCGGACCCGCCAGGGAGTGGCGTTGAAGGCGAGCACCAGCAGGTTGAAGTGGTGGGCGACCTCGAGCGCGGCCCACGAGCGGCTGGCCACGCCCAACACGATCGCCAGCAGGACCTGGGCGATGAGTCCGCCGGCCAGGTACAGGCGCTGGCGCTGGGGCACGACCTTGACCGGGATGGCGACGCAGGCGCCGCCCATCCACAGCCATCGACCCAGGTAGAGCACCACGCCGGCGCGGGTGCGGTGGGAGAGCAGTGGCCGGCCGTGGCCCACGCCGAAGGAGGTCAGCCGGTACCCGGCGGGGCGCGCCATGAGCGCGTGCCCCGCTTCGTGCACGGTCGCGATCACCGGCGCCGCGACCAGCAGGACGCCGAGCAAGAGCAGGACCTCGTTGGAACCGTCCATGTGCCGAACCCAGGATAGCCGTGCCGGAGGGCGCTCCGCCCTCACCACCGCTCGGGAGTCGCCTCGCGCTTCGGTGAGCGGCGCCGGGACTTAGGATCGGACGGTCACCCGGTGCCCTCCACCGGACCGGTCCTCCCGCTTCCCGGCTCGCCATGACCCGCCGCACCGACCCCTCCACCCTCGCCAAGGCCCTGCTGGCCGAGCGCGGCGTGCCGCTGCCCGAGGGCGTGTCCGCCCAGCGCGCGGCCCTGGAGGCCCTGGTCCAGCGCGCCCCCGAGCTCGTCCAGAGAGCCGATGGCATCTTCCTCGGGCTGCGGGAGCTGGAGCACGCGGACCAGGCGCTGCCCGGCGTGGTGGACGGCGTGCGCCGCACCCACATGGTCTCCCACGATCCGGTCAGCACCACCTGGGAGGGCTGGGACCTCACCAGCGGTCGCCGGGTCCGGATCCGGGCCCTCCGCCCCCGCTGGCGCCGGGACCCGGTGTGGCTGCGAAGGCTCCAGCGCACCGCGGACCTGGTGGCGGAGATCCCGGGTCTGCTGCCCGTGAGGTGGATGGCCGACGGCGACTGGCCCCACCTTCGGGTCGAGGTGCGCGGCGCGACCCTGGCCGATCACCTGCCGGTGGAGGATCCCGCGGACTCGGGGCGGCTCGCGGCCTTCCTGGGAGCGGGCCTCATCGCCCTCGAAGACCTGCACACCCAGGGCCTGCTGCACGGTGAGCTCAGTCCGCTGGACCTGGTCTGGGGCCCCCAGGGCGCCGCCGTGATCTGGCTCGACCCGCTGCGCCGGACCCTCGGCACCCCCCAGGACGACCTGGCCGCCCTGGGCGCCGCAGTGGGCCAGCTCGACCCCGAGGCCCAGGACCCCCTGGGAGCCATGGCCCACGGCCTGGCCGAGCTGCCGCCCCCGTCGGCGGACCTGGCCGAGCTGCTGCTGCGTCGGGCGATGGCCACCGCCCTGGCGGACCGCCGCCACCACCTGGCGATGCAGGCCCGCGGCGTCGCCCGCCGGGGTGCCCGTGCACGGCTGCTGCGGGCCACCCGCTCCCTGTCGGCCGCCCTGCCCCCTCCCCAGGCCCACGTCTGCCTGCGGGCGGGTCACGACCCGGTGGTCGTGGTCGCGGAGAGCGACGGGCGCTCCGTGCGGGGCGGCCCGGTCGGCGGCGTGCCGGCTTCGTTCCTGCCCCACGTCTGGAGCCCCGAAGACGGCCTCGACGCCACCGCCGCCCGGGTGCTGCTGCGAGCCTGGGCGACCCGGGCCCGGGGCGACGAGCCCCGCCGGGTCGAGCTCCAGGAAGAGCTGGGCGGCACCGACGAGCTGGCCGGCGGCCTCTGCCGCTGGGTCTCGGGCCAGGCCCGGCTGCGGGCGCTGAGGATGCTGATGGAGCTGGGCGCGTAGCGGCGCCCGGCACCGGGTCTTCGGCGCACCGAGCGCCGGGCGCTGTCCGCGCCTCGGCGGTGATCGGTGATCCGTGATCCGTGATCAGCGGGGACCTCGGGCCGTCTCGCTGGGGGGTGCCTGACGGGCCCGGGCAGACACCGGGACAACCGCTGCGCCGGGCCGGCGCCGACACCCTGATCACTGATCACCGACCACCGTCGAGGCGCGACAGCGCCGAGGCCCCCTGCCCCGAGCCGGCCCCAGGCGCGAGCGACGCGTGACGTGCGCCTACTCCTTGCTCGCGGTGAGCAGGTAGGTCGACTCGCAGTCGGCGTTGGCGATGGCCTCGACCACGGCTTCGTAGGTGCCGCCGTCGTCGGGGCCGGTCTCGTCCTCGAAGGAGAGCTCGACGGAGCCGCCGGTGCTGAAGGCCTCGTCGACCAGGCCCAGGGCGCGGTCGCCGGCGGTCTCGAGGCGGTTCAGGGTCAGCCGGTAGTTGGCGTCGTCCGGGATGTTGGAGAGCACGACCCGCACCGTGAAGAAGTCCAGGAGCTCGTCGGTCACCTCGAAGGTGAAGCGGTCGACGTCGAGGTCGTTGTGCAGCAGGCCGGCGGCGCTGCGATCGGACTCCTCGAGGGCGCCGAGGGCGGCGCCTACTTCGTCGTTGGGCTCGTAGGGGTCGGCGACCGAGGCCTCCTCGTCGATCTCGCCGTCGCAGTCGGTGTCCACGCCGTCGCAGGTGTCCAGGGCGCCGGGGTGCACCGCGCCGTCGTCGTCGTCGCAGTCCCCCTCGTCCCAGCCGTAGCCGTCGAGGTCGCGATCCTGGGTGTCGGTGTCGGTGTCGGTGTCGGTGTCGGTGTCCGAGTCGGCGTCGGTGTCCGTGTCGGCATCGGCCGTGTCGCTCACCCCCGAGTCGGTGAACGTGATCGTCGCTGCGCTGAAGTCGCAGCCGCACAGGGCCAGAGCCGGTAGCCAGAGGCGCACTGCGCTACCTTAACCGCCGTGGTGGACACCGATCTCAGGGGTCGCTCGGTCCTGGTGACGGGCGCCAGTGGCTTCCTCGGACAGGAGGCCACTCGCCAGCTGCGCGACGACGGCGCGGACGTGCACGGGACCACCCGAGGGGGCCAGGCCCTGCCCGACATCGCCACCCACCGGGCCACGGTCCCCGCGGAGCTGGCCCAGGTCATCCACCGGGTGCAGCCGGATCTGGTCGTCCACCTGGGCGCACCGGTGTCCCTGAGCCGCGAGCCCGCCGAGCTCGGCCGGCTGTGGACAGGCATCTTCGACACCACGGACGCGGTCGCCCGGGCCTGCCTGGACCGGGACATCCGCCTGGTCGTCGCGGGCACCTGTGAGGAGTACGGCGACGGCCCGGCGCCCTTCACCGAGTCCCAGGCCCCCCGACCGGTCAGCCCCTACAGCACCGCCAAGGCGGCCGCGACCCACTGGGTCATCTGCCTGGCGAGGGCCCGGGGTCTGCGCGCCACGGTGGTCCGACCCTTCCTGACCTATGGGCCGGGGCAGCGCTCCCGTCGACTCATCCCAGCAGCCATCGACGCGGCCCTCTCCGGCCGGCCCTTCCCGATGACCGACGGCCACCAGACCCGCGAGGTGAACTACGTCAGCGACGTGGTCCGGGGGGTGCTGGCCGCGCGGGCCCCGGCCGCCATCGGGCGGGTCGTGAACATCGGAGGCGGCCGGGAGCTGTCGGTCCGGGCCATCGCGTCCCTGGTGTTCGCCGCCTGCGGCGCCGACCCGGCCCTGATCCAGCTGGGTGCCTTGCCCCGCCGCGGTGGCGAGGCCGACCGCTTCGTCGGCGACCACACCCTCGCTCGCAACCTCCTTGCCCACGCGCCCCGCGTGTCTCTGGAGGACGGCCTGGCCCGGACCATCGCCGCCTGGAGGGCCGGTGCTGCGCGTTGAGCCCCTCGTCTCCCACGACGACGAGCGGGGGGGACTGCACAAGGTCCACCCGGGCCCGGTGGCCGGCGAGGTCTACGCGGTGACCGCGCGGCCCGGGGAGTCCCGAGGCCACCACTACCACCGGCGGATGGCCGAGACCTTCGTCGCGGTGGCCGGGCGCGGGGAGCTCCGGGCCGTCGACCCCCAGACCGGGGAGACCGCCGCTGTCGACCTGGCCGGGGTGCGGGTGCACGTGCCCGCGGGCATCGCCCACGCCCTGGTCAACACGGGGACCGAGGACCTGGTGGTGGTGGCCTGTGCCGAGCGTCTCCACGACCCGGACGACGTGGTGCCCTGGCCGGTCCGGCCGTGATCCTCGCGGCCCTGGCCTGCTGGGTCCTGGGCGCGGCCGCGGTCGGGCTCGGAGCCCCGGTGCCGGTGCTCGCCGCCCTGGCCCTGCCGGCGGTGCTCTGGGCTCCCGGCGTGGGCTGGGCCCGTCGCTTCGGCGGCGGAGGCGGTGGGCTGCAGCTGGCTCTGGATGCGGCGTGGATCGGCCTCGGCCTGACCGTGGTCGACGTTGCGGCGGTGCGGGTGCTTGGACTGGGCGCCGGGGGTCTGCTGGCCCTGAGCGGCGCCTGGCTCGCCCTGGGTGCCTGGGTCTCCCGGGGACACAGCCTGCGGGGCGCCACCCGCCGAGAGGCGTGGGGCGGCGTGGGGGCCGCCGCGCTCCTGCTGGCGGCGGGCGTCGTGGCCCAGGGACCGGACCTGCGCCGGCCCCTCGAGGCGTTCTGGTGGCTCGACGGCGCCGACGCTCTGCCCGCCGAGGGGCCCAGCTGGACCGCCGAGGACGGCTGGGGCGAGGTGACCCGACCCGGCTGGGCCGAGGCCGGCGCCGGTCGCCTGGAGGATCCGGACGGCGACGGCGGAGAGCTCTCCTTCGCCCAGGCCGGCGAGGTGGTGGTGGCCGTGCAGGGCGCCCTGGGCACGCGCCTGGCGGTGGCCGATCAGTCGGCCGAGGTGACCCGAGACGTCCAGGAGGCCGACGACTTCGAGCCGGTGCCCCGCTACCTCGACCGGGGGGTGGCGGCTGTCCGCGTGTCCCTGGAGGCCGGCCTGACCGAGCTCGCGGTGTCTGGCCCAGGACCTGCCGTGGTCTACGTCTTCCCTTCGAGCGAAGGGATCTGGGCCGTCCACCACGAAGGCGACCTGCGCTTCACCCACAAGTGGCAGATCCTCAACATCGTGGAGAACCAGCGCTGGGCCGCGGAGCTGCTGGAGGACCGCTGGATCACCATCAACCAGCCGCCCCTGTGGAGCCACGTCCTGGCGGTCTCCGTCGCCCTGGTCGACCCGGGGCTGGCCGGCGCCAACGGGCTGCTGATCTGGGTGTTGCTGCTCCTGGCGGTCTCCGGGGTCCGGCTCGTCGAGGTGCTCGCTCCCGGGGCCACCCCGCTGGCCTGGGCCCTGCCCGGGGTGGCGGCCCTGGTGCACCTGGAGCTGATGGTCGAGCCCGCCTCCACCACCTTCCCCGACTCCCTCTACGCGGCGGCGTGGGTGGCCGGACTGATCGCCCTGGTCGATGGGCGCACCTGGCGGGTGGCCTGGCTGGGGCTGGCCTCCGGACTGCTGCGCTACCCCGGCACGATCATGCTCACCGTCGCGGCGGCGGTGCAGAGGGCCACCCTGGGCCGGACCGCCACCCGGGGCCTGGCGGCCCTCTGGGGCACGGTCGCGGGCGTGGCCGCCCTGTTGGCCGTCGCCGCGCTGGTGTCCGAGGACCTGCAGCACTGGCTGCAGGTCCTCTGGTTCGAGACCGTGCCGGAGCACTACGACAACAACCAGGATGCGCCGCCGATCTGGCAGCGGCCCCCCGGCTTCTACTGGCGCTGGCTGCTCTACAGCGGCGGGGGCCTGCTGCTGGCCGCGACGGGCCTGGGTCAGCGCGGCGTGCGCTTCGTGCTCGGCTCCGCGGTGGCCTACTCCCTGGTGCTCTGCACCATCGACCACTTCCCCACCCACTACTTCCTGCCGCTGATCGCCCTGACCGCGGTGGCCGTGGCGGTGGGCAGCACCCGGCAGCGGCACCCGGCGCTGGCCCACGGCGTGCCGGTGCTGGCGATCCTGGGCCAGCTGGCCTGGCTCGGCTGGGGCCGGATCCTGTGACGCTGCCGCGGGTCGTCGCCGCCCTGCTCGCGGGCCTGTTCCTGGCGGTGAACGCCGCCTGGCTCGCCAGCGACCGGCTGGTGCGGGACGGTGACGAGGAGGGCCACGTGGGCGCGGCGGAGCTCTTCCTGGTGGATCTGTCCCAGGACCGGGTCGGCGGGTTCCTCCACCGGGCCTTCGTCGCCGACATGGGGGACTACCCCAGCCTGTTCCCGGCGACGGTGGGCGCCTGGTGGTGGGCGGCCGGAGGGGGGCCACCGGAGCGACCGGCGGTGAGGGCCGTGGGGCTGGCCTGGCTCCTGGTGGGGGCGGCCGGAGTCTGGCTGATCGCCCGACACCTCGGCCTGCGCACCGGGGCGCTGGCCGCCGCCGCGGCGCTCCACCTGCCCCTGGGCGTGGGCCTGGCCCGCCACTTCATGCCCGAGGGCGCCCTGGCCACCACCGTCGTGCTGGCGGTGGCCGCCGCCTGCTGGCAGCGGACGCGGCCGACCCCGGGCCGGTCCGTCCTGCTGGGCGTGGCCCTGGGCCTGGGGCTGCTCACCAAGCAGACCTTCCCGATCTACGCGGCGGCACCGGTCCTCGCGGCGGTGCGCTGGCACCGCTCCCTGCTCTGGGTCCCGCTGGGTGCCCTGGTGGCGGCCCCCTGGCTGGCGACCAACTGGGCCGAGCAGGTGGCCTACTCCACCGCCTCCGCTGGCTACCGGGGCGACGGCGGACTGCTCGCCCACGGGGCCTACTACCCCCTGGCCCTGGTCGGGCCCGCGCTCGGGCCGGTGTGGGTCGCGCTGGCTGGCGCAGGGGCCTGGCTGGCACGGCGGCGCCACCGGGGCGCGGTGGGCCTGGGGCTGGCCTGGCTGCTGGGGGGCACCCTGCTGCTGACCGCGGTGCCCAAGAAGTACGACCGGCTGCTGGTGCCCCTGCTGCCGGGCGCCGCGCTGCTGGTGGCGGCCGGCGTGGCGACCCGGCCGCGCTTCGCGCCCTGGGTGCTCGCGGGCGCCGCCTGGACCACCTGGCTGAGCTTCGACGACCCGGCCCTCGCCGAGCCGCCGGCGCCGCTGGTGGACTTCGAGCCCGGCTGCCTCCAGCGCTGGCTGCGGCCGCCGGTGCCCCGGGACCTGGGCTTCGCGCCCGTGCTGGCGGCGGCCGCGACCGCGCCGGAGGGCCCGGTCCTGGTGGTGGGCGGGCCTCCCATCCCCTGCGACGTCCAGACCACCTTCGACTGGGCCTACCACCTGGGCCCGCACCTGCGCCGGGGCGGCCAGGAGCGGCCCGTGGTGGCCGAAGGCGAGGGCGCCCTGGTCGTGGACTTCGCGGGGGACGAGCACCCCGTCCCCCTGCTGGGCCTGTCCTACGGGATCAGATGACCGTGTAGATGAACGGCAGGACCGGGCTGCTCTCGGCCCACAGGATGAACGCGATCATCGCGAGCAGCACCAGCACGATGGGGGTCATCCACCACGCCTTGTTGTGCACGATGAAGTCCATGAACTCCCTGAGGAGGCCGCCGGACTGCTGGGGGAGTTCAGGGGTGTCGCTCATCGCCATGTCCTCGTGAGACCAGGATACCGCGGCCGGGTTCAGAACATCTTCGCGGCGCGGTCCATGGACAGCTGGGGCTCGGCGCGCTTGGTCCAGAAGGTCTCGGCTTCGGGATCCGGGGGGCCGCGGTCGATCATCTTGCGGCCCAGGACCTTGAAGCACAGGGCCACCGGGGCCACCGCCGCCACGTAGACCACGCCCATCAGGAGGCGGTTCTGAACCTCGATGAGGCGGTGGGCGAACCCCTTCCACCTGCGCCAGATGGCCTTCATGGTGCCGAGCATGGGTGGATGATCTCCGGGCCACGGGGGTTGGTCAACCCCACCCGCCCGCGCCGCCGTGCGCGGCCCTTCCCCCCGTGCTACCTGTGCGTCCCGCTGCGCGGGACCTGCTGAAGCGGAGGCCGAGTTGCTGACTGCCCTGGTGCTGCTGAGCGCCGTGACCCCGGAGGCCCACGCCGCCGAGGTGCTCTGGCAGGGTTCCTACCGCTCCCGGGGCCTCGGCTACGAGACCCTGTCCCTCAACCGAGAGCACGAGCAGGACCAGGGCCTGAGCGCGTTCTGGGACCACCGCTTCCGGCTGAATCCCACCATCGCGATGAACTCGCGGGTGGCGGTCAACTTCCAGCTGGACATGCTCCCTTGGACCCCCTGGGCCGAGGACGCCGCCACCTACACCGACACGGTCTCCGGCGACGAGATCCCCGTCGCCTTCGCCGACGGCGTCTCCCCCTACGCCGACGAACAGGACGGCGCGAGCTACCTCCAGAACCTGTACGCCGTGCGGGTCTGGGCCGACATCTACACCGACTACGGCCGTCTCAAGTTCGGCCGCATGCCCCTGGACTGGGGGGCCGGCCTGATCCTCAACCCGGGCATGGCGCCGGACAGCGAGTTCGGGGACACCAGCGACCGGATCCAGTTCACCACCCGCATCGGCCCGGTCTACGTGATGGCCGCCTACGACCTCGCGCTCGAAGGCTTCGTCAACGAGATGGACGACATGCACATCGCCAACGCGGCGTTGATGTACCGGACCGAGACCCTCGCCGCGGGCTGGCTCAACCGCTACCGCTTCCAGCCCAGCCAGAGCCTGCACGTCTACACCGGCGACATCTGGGGCAAGGCCGAGCTCGGCCCGGTCCTGATCGAGACCGAGTGGGCCGCCACCTTCGGCACCGGCAACCTGGGCAACGGGGTCGACGACATCTCGATCGTCGCCTTCGGCGGCATGGTCAGCGCCGAGGGCGCCTTCCAGCTGCCCGAGCTGACCGGCGAGGTGGTCGCGGGCGCCCAGGTCGGCTGGGCCTCGGGCGACGAAGACCCCACCGACAACCAGCTGCGCACCTTCCAGTTCGACCGGGACTACAACGTCGCGCTCCTCATGTTCGAGGAGCCGATGCCGGTCCTGGCGGCCACGGTGCCGAACAGCGCCAACGCGGGCGAAGAGACCGACGCCATCCGCCTGGGCGAGGGCATGTCCAACGTCCAGTACATCGCCCCCTGGATCGGCTACCGGGTGATGGACCCCCTGGTGGTCAAGTTCACCTACATCGGCGCCCGGGCCCACCACGAAGACCCGGACCTCCCCGACTCCCGCGGCTACGGCCACGAGTTCGACCTGTCCCTGCACTGGACGCCGTACGAGAACTTCCGCCTCGACGCCACCCTCGGCATCTACAAGCCGGGCCCGTACGTCGCGGACTACGTGCACGAGTCCCTGGGCGGCGGCTTCGACGACTGGACCTTCGGCGGTCGCCTCCTGGGCACGGTCCACTTCTAGCATGCTTCACGGCGTCCACACCGCCCTGGTCACGCCCTTCACGACCAGCGGCGAGGTGGACCTGGAGGCCTGGCGGCGCCTGCTGGAGCGCCAGCTGGCCGCGGGTGTGCACGGCCTGGTGGTCTGCGGCACCACCGGCGAGACCCCGACCCTGACCCTCGACGAACAGGACGCCCTGCTGCGCAGTGCGGTCGAGCTCGCCGGCGGCCGGGTCCCGGTGACCATGGGCTGCGGCACCAACGCCACCGCCACCA